>JAZLCO010000123.1:0-37478 GCA_045614225.1 Eggerthellaceae bacterium
GCGTTTCATAAGAGGGCACAGGGTCCCCTGGGAGCAGCGTGCCATTTCGATGTGATTGCGAAGATGCTTCTTTGTTGCTTGTGGGTTGTTTCCGTCATGAATGATTCCACGTGTCATCTGTTTCCTATAATGTCACTTTAATTACCAGCTTTACGTTTCGGAGATCGTGCAATGTTTGACAAGATTCTCATAGCTAATCGTGGCGAGGCGGCCATTCGCATCATGCGTGCCGCGCGAGAGCTGGGCATCAAGACCGTCGCGGTTTATTCGATTGAAGATTTCAACACCTATCCGGTGAAGTACGCCGACGAAGCCGTCAATATCGGGTCGGCATCTGCGGAGGACAGCTATCTGTCCATTCCGAAGATCATTGAAGCTGCTCGTGCGACGGGCGCGCAGGCAATACATCCGGGATACGGTTTTCTCGCTAATAATGCTGACTTCGCTCGCGCATGCGCCGAGAACGACATAGTGTTCATAGGGCCTTCACCCGATATTATCGAGCGCATGGCTGATCGCGCGGCGGCACGTAGCGTCTTGCGCGCATGTGGCGTGCCAGTCGTGCCCGGGTCAGAAGGCGTCGTCGAGTCGGCCGATGATGCGCGTGCTGTGGCACGCCGTTTGGGATATCCCGTGATCATCAAGGCTTCGGCCAGCGATGGCAAAGATGCGGTCATCGTGCGCAATCCTTCCGATATCGAGCAGCAATACGAAATTGCACGCGCTGCAGCGGCTGTGGTCTATGGAAGCGATGACGTCTACGTTGAGAAGTTGATATCGGATACGCGCCGCATCGAGATGCAGGTTCTCGGGGATGGCTTCGGCAACCGCGTTGCGCTCTGCGAGCGAGACTGCTCCATTCAGCTCGATCAGCACAAGCTCGTTGCGGAGTCGCCTTCGCCTGCGGTTTCCAGTGATTTGCGACGCGCGATGAGTGTCGCGGCGGTCAAGGCCCTGCGCGCTCTCGAGTATCAGGGAGCCGGCACGGTCGAGTTCTTGCTCGCTTCCGATGGTCATTTCTACTTCACGGGCATGGGAACGTGCTTGCCAATCGAGCATGCCGCCAACGAGCTGGTCACGGGCGTCGACGTCGTTAAAGAGCAGATTCGCATCGCTGCGGGCGAACCGATGAGCTGCTGCGACCGCGGTCGCTTCGAGCCGTTCGGGCATGCCATTGAGCTTCGGATCGATGCGAGAGACTCTGGGGATGGCTTTTCTCCATGTCTCGGAACCATTGCACGCTTTGAGGCTCCGTTAGGGCCGGGCGTGCGCGTGGAAACCTGCGCGCGTACGGGATCCCGCGTATCGTCGCATTACGATCCTCTTGTTGCGAAGCTGGTTGTGCACGGTCAAGATCGTGCCGAAGCAATTGCACGAGGGAAGCGGGCGCTTGATGAGTTTGTGATAGAGGGCGTCCCGACCACCATTCCGTTTAATCGCAGAGTTCTCGACAATGAGGTATTCTGTGCAGGAGAGGCTACGACTGAATTCATTGAAACCCAGATGGGAGAATTACTATGAGCGATTTGAATATCGAGGGCATGACGATAGCTCCCGGCGTGGTTGAGACGATCATCTCGCTGGCAGCTCGCGATGTCGAAGGCGTGGCCAGCATCGGTCCTGCCACAACCAGCGGCCTCATGGACCTGATCGGTGGCGGAAGGCCGTCGACGCAGGGTATCGAGGTGACCACCGACGAGAACGATGAGCTGCATGTTTCGATCCGCATGGATGTCAAGAGCGGAAACGTTCTTCCCGACCTGGCCGCCAACGTGCGACGGGCCGTCGTTGATGCAGTTGCCACGCAGGTTGGCGTGAAAGTTGCGGCTGTCGATATCTACATTGACGGCATTCAGTTCGAATACTAGTTTCAGGCGGTACCATGGCGCGTCATAAGGTTCACGAGCGTCGGCTCGCGCGCGAAAGCGCGCTTGCCCTGCTCTATTCAAGCGACATCACCGAACAAGAGGTTTCTCAAATCGTCGAATCAGGGGCATACCCTGCCGACGATGTCGATTTGCCCGAATACGCCGAAGCGCTCATCTTGGGCGTTGCCGAGCATCGCGAAGATATCGATGCCCAGCTGGAGGCGACATCAGAGAACTGGGCGCTCGATCGCATGCCGGTCGTCGACCGTGCAATATTGCGATTGGCAACGTACGAGATGGTCTATGTCGAAGATGTTCCCGTGTCGGTGGCCATCAACGAAGCCGTTGAACTTGCCAAGGTGTATGGCGGGGAAGACGATTCATCGCGTTTCGTCAACGGCGTGCTCGGCCGAATTGCCCGCTCGCTTGAGAACGACGGAGAAACCGATGCGGTTGAGCTTGAAGATGAGTCGGCTCCCGAAGAGATCCAGGATGAAATCAATGGCCAATAATGACCATCTTCAAGATTTCGAGGCCATAAAGACCCGTCTCGAAGAAATCGTGGAAGCTGTCAGCGATGAGAGTATTCCGCTCGACGATGCGCTCGATTTGTACGAAGAGGCCGTTGAGCTCGGCATGCGTGTAAGCGACGTGCTCGAAGATGGCATCGAAGTAGATGAAGCAGCTCTTGCGGGCGAAGGCGCTGGCGAGCAAACGCAGGACAGCGAAAGCTCCGACGAGCCTGCGGCATCTCAGGCTGCCAACGAATAAAGTCACTGCTTAGTAAGAATCGTGTTATGAGCCGAATTCTCGACAGCATAAACTCCCCAGCTGATTTGAAGCTGCTTACCGATGACGAGCTTGCGATTCTCGCCGATGAGATTCGAGGCGAAATCATCTCGACCACCTCGAAGACGGGCGGCCATGTTGCTTCGTCGCTCGGCGCGATCGAGATCATCTTGGCCGTTCATTCGCTCATTGATTCGCCAAAAGACCGTTTCGTGTTCGATGTCGGCCATCAGGCATACGCCCATAAGATTCTCACCGGCAGGCGCGATGACTTCAAAACGCTGAGGACCTATGGCGGCATATCGGGGTTCCCCCGTCCTTCCGAGAGCAAATACGATGTGCATCCATCCGGCCATGCATCCGATTCTCTCTCCATTGCGCTTGGCTTGGCTAAGGCGCGGCAGTTGCGTGGCTCCGACGAGAAGGTCGTGGCGCTCATAGGAGATGCGTCCCTTTCGGGCGGCATGGCGTTCGAAGCGTTAAACACCATCGGCCAGCTACAGCTTCCCATCGTCATCATCCTGAACGATAACGAGATGTCCATCTCGCGCAATGTTGGCGCGTTGGTGCGACACCTCGGCGCAATCCGCTCTTCGGCAAGCTACCGTCAGGCGCGCGACCAGTCTCAGGAGCGACTCGAGATGAACCCGATAGGTCGTGCATTCGTCGCGTTCGGCCGCAGCGCGAAGGATTCGGTCAAGCAGTTCTTCGTGCCTGAGACCATGATGTTCGAGCAGCTGGGCATTTTATGCACGCCGCCCATCGACGGGCACAACATCCCTGCTATGAAAGATATCTTGCGAACAGCGCTCGACGCTGATGGCCCCGTGCTCATGCATGTGGCGACCAAGAAGGGCGCGGGTTACAAGCCTGCCGAGAAGGATCCTGTGAGCTTCCACGGTATCGGTGCGTTCAATCCCGAAACTGGGGCTTGCCCGAAGAAGGCGCCGTGCGCCCCGTCCTATACCGAGGTGTTTGGCAAGGCGCTCGTGCGCGAAGCGCGCGTGGACGAGCATGTGGTGGCGATCACTGCCGCTATGCGCACTGGCACCGGGCTTGTCGAGTTCGCGAACGAGTTCCCCGATAGGTTCATCGATGTGGGCATTGCGGAAGAGAACGCCGTGGGCATGGCTGCCGGCCTTGCGTTTGGTGGCCTCAAGCCGGTCGTTGCCATTTATTCGACGTTCTTGCAGCGTGCTTTCGACCAGATGATCGTCGACGTATCGCTCGCGGATTGCAACGTCGTATTCGCAATCGACCGGGGTGGTTTGGTGGGCGAGGACGGCCCGACGCATCACGGCGCCTACGATATAGCTTATTGCCGCATGATTCCCGGTATGCGCATGATTGCCCCGTCCGATGAAGCAGAGTTGGTCAATGCATTGCATACGGCTTTGCGCATAGGTGGGCCGGTTGCCGTGCGCTATCCGCGCGGGTGTGGACGCGGCGTTGCCGTTCCCACGAAGGGAAAGGTTCTGCCTGTCGGAGAATCGAACACGCTGCGGGAGGGTTCGGACGTTGCCATACTTGCGTTTGGCGGAATGGTCTCCAATGCGCTCGACGCTGCCGAGCTGCTTGCAGCTGATGGCATTGACGCGCGTGTGGTTGACATGCGCTGGGTCAAACCGCTCGACGAGGCCGCAATCGCTTCGGCTGCCGAAACCCGTTTGGTGGTCACCGTGGAAAACGGCATCATTTCAGGGGGCGCTGGCGAAGGTGTGCTCGACGAGTTGTCGCGCATGAAGGCCACGGTCCCCACGTTGGTTCTGGGCATAGACGACTCGTTCGTTCCCCACGGCAAGGTCAACCAGCTTCTGGCGGATCTGAGGCTCGATGCCGAAGGCATTGCCGCTTCCATCAAGCAAAGGCTTGCATAGTCGAGTGATTTCAGCGAGAGCTCTGCCGCGGAAAACTTCGTCGCCAAGTTGAATCACTTTCCATTCGAGCATTTCATGCCAAAAACGCTTGCTATGTGCAGAAAACGCGCAGGCGAAATAATGCGCGATTCGGCGTGCAAATGGCATGCTATACTGCACAGACTTGCGGAAAAGTCTGCAAGTAAGTAAATATTGGCCCCCGAGACATGTTTGTTACGCGGCCGCGTCTGCGAGCTTTCAGCGAAAGCGAACATGGTGAACTAGCGAGCGATCATGTTGACGGGTCCCCGACAACGAAAGGGGTCCGTTTTGACCGAGATCAAAAATCCCAGCGTCATCGACTTCACCGACATCACTGACGAGCAGTTCAATGAGATGATCGATGGCACCCTGACCGAGTTTGACGAGGGCGATCTCGTCGACGGCACGATCGTCAAGATCGAGCGCGACGAAGTCCTGGTCGACATCGGCTTCAAGTCCGAAGGCGTCATTCCCGTCCGCGAGCTCTCGATTCGCAAGGATGCTGATCCTTCCGAGCTCGTCGAGGTTGGCGACAAGATCGAGGCTCTCGTCCTGCAGAAGGAAGACAAGGACGGTCGTCTGATCCTCTCGAAGAAGCGCGCCGAGTACGAGCGCTCCTGGATTTCCGTCGAAGAGAAGTTCAAGGCTGGCGAGCCGGTTACTGGCGAGGTCATCGAAGTCGTCAAGGGCGGCCTCATCATCGACATCGGCCTGCGTGGCTTCCTGCCCGCATCGCTCGTCGACCTGCGCCGCGTCAAGGACCTCGACATGTATCTCAACACCGAGCTCGAGGCCCGCATCATCGAGATGGACCGCAACCGCAACAACGTCGTGCTTTCCCGCCGTGTCCTGCTCGAGGAAGGCCGCAAGAACGAGCGCGCCGAGATCCTGGCCAAGCTCACCAAGGGCATGCGCCTCAAGGGCTCCGTCTCCTCGATCGTCGACTTCGGCGCTTTCGTCGACCTCGGCGGCATCGACGGTCTGGTCCACATTTCCGAGCTGTCCTGGAACCATGTCAACCATCCTTCCGAGGTCGTCAAGGTCGGCCAGGAGGTCGAGGTCGAGGTTCTCGACGTCGATTTGAACCGCGAGCGCATCTCGCTGGGCCTCAAGCAGACCCAGCCCGATCCGTGGGTAAAGCTCGTCGAGGCTTATCCGGTGGGCACCATCGTCGATGGCACGGTTACCAAGGTTGTTCCGTTCGGTGCTTTCGTCCAGCTGGGCGAGGCAACCGAGGGCCTGGTTCACATCTCCGAGATGGCTCCGCGCCACATCGAGACTCCGTCGCAGGTCGTCAAGGTCGGCGATGTTGTCAAGGTGAAGGTCATGGAGATCAACCCCGAGCGTCGTCGCATTAGCCTGTCCATGAAGGCTGCTGCTGCCGAGCTTGGCATCGAGATCGAAGTTGACGAAACCGCAGTTGCCGAAGAGCGTCCGGCTCGCAAGCCGCGTCGCGAGGCTGCCGAAGATGCCCCTGAGGCTGCCGAAGCTGCAGAGGCTGTAGAGGCCGCAGCTGAGGAGCCCGTTGCTGAGGAAGCAGCGACCGAGGAAGCTGCCGAGTAAACCGGCTGCACCAACTGGGATACAAACGGGGTCGGGCTTTTTGCCCGACCCCGTTTTCGTTTCTCTTCCGAAACCTACTCTTCGTGGAATCGTGTATCATTGAGCCAACGAATACGAAGGGAAAAGCGAGCCAAAAGGAAGGTCCTTGAGGTTCGCTTTCGTGACGATGTGCCGCAGGGCGGCTGAATGGAGCGGGCATGGAGAAGATTTTCGTCATCGGCGGCATGGGTGCTGGTAAGTCGACCGCACGTAAGGCGCTTGTGGACCAAGGCCTGGAGTACATCGATCTTGACTTGATCGGCCATGAGATTCTCCATTGGGAAATCGTGAAGGAAGATGTTTCCGCTACCTTCGGCGAGGATGTCCTCGATCCCGACGGCGAAATCGATCGTAAGGCGCTCGCTCGCAAGGCGTTTGTGAGCCCGGCGGAGACGCGGAAGCTCAACCGCATCACCCAGCCTCGCATCGAAGATGCATTCACGACCAAGCTTGACGAGCTTGAAGCTGCCGGTTGTCCGGCCGTTGTCGTCGAGTACTCGGTCTTCAAGAGCCGCCAGATGTCGCTCGCGTATCTGGCAGACATCGTCATCGCCGTGCTTGCGCCGCTTGAGGTTCGCATCGAGCGCGCCGTGGCTTCGGGCTTTGACGAGGCCGATGTTCGCCGTCGTATCGCCCAGCAAATCACCGATGCGGAGCGCATCGAGCAGGCCGACGTCGTCTTCAACAACGATGGCACGAAGGAAGAGCTTTACAACAAAGTCGTGAACTGGTGGAACGAATACAACGCGGCTTACTAGTCAGCTCTGCCGCTCTTGGCCCATCTTTCCAACATAGAAGGCACCCCAATGGAGGGCAAGCTGCCTGAGGTGCGGCTTGCCAATACGCCATTTCGCGTCGTTGCGCCCTATGAAATGGCGGGCGATCAGCCGCAGGCGGTCGAAAAGCTCGCTAAAGGCGTGCAAGATGGGTTGCGTTACCAGACATTGCTTGGCGTGACAGGCTCAGGCAAGACGTTCACCATGGCCAAGACAATTGAGGCCGTGCAAAAGCCCACGCTGGTCATGGCACCCAACAAAACGCTTGCAGCCCAGTTGGCAGCCGAGCTGAAAGAGTTTTTCCCCGACAACGCAGTCGTCTACTTCGTGTCCTACTACGACTACTACCAGCCAGAGGCATATGTCCCGTCATCGGACACGTTCATCGAGAAAGACGCTTCAATCAACGAAGAAGTTGAAAAGCTGCGTCACGCTGCTACGAGTGCGCTGCTATCGCGGCGTGATGTCATCGTGGTTGCGTCGGTCAGTTGCATCTACGGCATTGGTTCGCCAATGGATTATGCGGGCATGGCTGTATTCCTCGACAAACAGGTGCCGGCAGATCGCGACGATGTGATTCACGGTCTGATCGACATCCAGTACGACCGCAATGACTACGAGCTTAAACGTGGGACATTCCGCGTACGTGGTGACGCGCTTGACGTGTTTCCGCCTTATGCTGACAACCCGATTCGCGTTGAGTTCTGGGGCGATGAGATTGAGCGCATCATCGAAGTTGACAACGTCAGCGGTGAGGAGCTGGGCTCGTACGAAGCGCTTCCAATTTGGCCGGCTTCGCATTACGTGACGGCGCGTCCCAAGATGGACCGCGCGTTGCAAACTATTCAGGATGAGCTGCGCGAACGTCTTGCGCAATTCAGGGAAGAAGGCAAGCTGCTCGAGGCCGAGCGCCTCGAAATGCGCACGAACTACGATCTCGAGATGCTCGAGACAATGGGCTTTTGCAGCGGCATCGAGAACTATTCGCGTCATCTTGACGGGCGCGAGCCGGGCGAGCCGCCGTATACGCTCATCGACTATTTCCCCAAGGATTTCCTATGCATCATCGACGAGTCGCATGTCACCGTTCCTCAGATTCGCGGCATGCACGAAGGTGACCGCTCGCGCAAGATCACGCTTGCCGAGCATGGGTTCCGTCTGCCCAGTTGCCTCGACAACCGTCCGCTTCGCTTCGATGAATTCGAGCAACGCGTGCCTCAGTTCGTCTATGTGTCGGCCACGCCTGGCGACTACGAAATCAACGTCGAACAAGCGCGCGTCGAGCAAATCATTCGACCGACGGGCTTGCTCGATCCCGAGATCATCGTGCGTCCGGTCGTGTCGCAAATCGACGACGTCATCGACGAGGTGGCCGAACGTGCAGAGCGAGATGAGCGCACGCTCATAACGACCTTGACGAAGAAGATGGCGGAAGATCTGACCGACCATCTGCTCGACCAGGGCATTCGGGCGCGTTACATGCATTCCGACATCGGAACGCTTGAGCGCGTCGAAATTCTGCGTGACCTGCGTCTGGGGAAGTTCGATGTACTCGTCGGCATCAACCTGTTGCGCGAGGGCCTTGATCTGCCCGAGGTGTCGCTTGTGGCAATTCTCGATGCCGACAAAGAGGGCTTCCTGAGAAATCATCGATCGCTCATCCAGACCATCGGTCGTGCTGCGCGTAACGTATCGGGCCAGGTCATCATGTATGCCGACAAGGTTACCGACTCGATGCGTGCTGCCATTGACGAAACGCGCCGCCGCCGCGAGATTCAAATGGCTTACAACGAAGAGCATGGTATCGAACCGCAGACGATTCGCAAGGCGATCAACGACGTGCTTGGCTTCGTGACCGAGGACGTGGAAGGTCTCACTACCGAAGATGTCAACAAGGAGCTTGCGGCGCTGTCACGTGAGGAAGTGCTGCGCATCATTTCGAGCATGGAAGACGAAATGGCGCTTGCTTCGCGCAACATGGACTTCGAGCAAGCTGCGCACTTGCGCGATCAGGTCGTCAAGTTGCGTGCAAGTGTCGAGGGGTCCAACGAGGCCGACGTGTTGGCTGGCATGAAGAAACAGGCGCGCAAAGGAAGCGCCTATGGCAATCGCAAGCATGCGGCTTATGGCGGCAGCCGGCGTAGCTAGGAGTCATGTATGCCCGAAGATGTCGTTTACCCATTCCATAGCCTTTCGTTCACGTTGATCGAGGGGACGAGGCCGCGGGCGCTGTTCCGTATGAAGCGGAAAGAAAACGGCATGTACGAGTTGCATGTTGAGCGCGGTTCGGCTGCAAATCCGAGTTCGCAGTTCACACGTGAAGTGCCCGTTGCGACAGCGCAGGGGCTCAAAGATGCGTTACAAGAAATCGGCGTGTTTGCATGGGATGAATCGTATCCTGATTCACCAGGTGCCCCCGCGCGTCGTTGGACTCTATCGACCGTTTTTAAAAAGGATGTGTTCTCGGTTTCCTCGAAAGGCGGAAGCGACGTGCCTGTCGGTTTCGAGATTCTGCTTGAGGAATTGTACAAGCTCGATTTCCCCCGACCTGATGCTTCGCGGACCAGCGCAACGACTGCGCGCCAGGGCATTGGCCTGGGTACGGCGCTGAACTCGATGGGTTCGCTCGGATTGGGAAGCATCGGCGGCATGAGCGTTGGTGATTTGGGTGCTTATGGAGCTATGGGCAAAGGCGGTTTCGGCGACATGGATTTTTCGAAGCTCGGCGAGATGATGCAAGGCGACGAAATGGCCGATCTGTTTGGCGAGCTGCAGCGGAACCCCCAGGCATTCGAGCAGCGTATGAAGGAAGAGTTCCGCCATATGAGCCCAGAAGAGCAGAACAACATGCTTGACATGTTGGCTTCGACGGGCATGGCTTCCCGTGCTTGGTGGGAGCGCTTCTTACGCGGCTTCTAGGAACGAGTCAGTGAGTCGGGGGCCAGGTCCCTGACTCACTTAGCGTTTCCGCGGCCTCTTCAAGTCGTCGGTATCAAGGCAGATGGTGAAAGGTCCGTCGTTCACGAGGGCGACTTGCATGTCTGCACCGAACTCGCCAGTAGCAACGTGTGGGATGTCACGTCGTGCCCGTTCGACGAACAGTTCATAAAGACGTTCGGACTCGCCGGGATCACCTGCGTTCGTAAATGATGGGCGGTTCCCCTTGCGGCAGTCGGCGTAAAGCGTGAATTGAGAGATGACCAGCACTTCACCGCCAACATCTGCGAGTGAGGCGCCTGTGTGATGCTCGCCGTCCGGAAAGATGCGCAGCTTGAAGATTTTGTTCCACAGCTGTTCGACTTCAGCTTCGGTGTCGCTTTCGCCTACGCCTAGCAACACGAGATACCCCGGCCCGCATGCGCCCACGACGTTTTCGCTGATTGATACGCTTGCTTCAGATACTCGTTGTACAACCGCACGCATTGTTTTTCCTTTGCTTGTGTTAGAAGGTTCGACCCTTTTTAACACAACACACTACTTGTCCAAACGCTGCAATATTGCAACGTTTTCTCACGCTATAATTCTCGCATGATTGATGAGATTCAAGTACAGAATCTAGCGCTTATCCGCGACGCATCGCTTCAGCCGTGCGACGGCCTCACGGTGGTCACGGGCGAGACTGGTGCGGGCAAAACGGCCCTGCTTTCGGCGCTCAAGCTGCTCATGGGCAGCCGCGCGAGTGCTGACATGGTGCGTGACGGCGAGGAATCCTTGCAGGTTGCAGGTCGTTTTTTCAACAAATGCGAAAGTGGCGAGATGGATGAGCTCGTTGTCTCGCGCCGCGTTGGGGCTGACGGGCGTTCGCGCGCGACGGTGAATGGCTCGATGGCGAGCATTGGTGAACTGGCGCAGATCGTCGGCCCGACAATCGACCTTTGTGGCCAGTTCGAGCATCAACAGCTCATGAAACCTGCAACCCACGTCCATATGCTTGACGCTTGGGTTGGCGAGAAGGTGACGGATGTCTTGGCTGCGTACCAGGCTGCTTTCGCCGATGCGCATGAAGCTACAGCTGAGCTCGATCGAGTGCAGAATGCGCAGGAAACCACTTCTGCAAAGCTCGATGAGGCTCGCTTCACACTGCGCCGCATCGACGAGGTCGATCCACTTGAGGGTGAGTACGAGCAGCTTATGCACGACCTGGAAATCGCCGAGCACGCTGAGTCGCTCGCGATGTCTGCAAGTGCTGCTCATGAAGCTCTGTCTGGTGATAGCGGTGCCCTCGATGCGCTCAATGCTGCAGCATCTGCGCTTGAAGCGGGCGGTCGCGTCGACGCCGAGCTCTCTGCTCTCGCGCAATCGTTGCGCGAGGTTGGTTACGTAATCGAAGACGTGTCGGCGAGCGCTCGCGATTACCGCGACAGCATCGAATTCGACCCTGAGACGCTTGCCGCTCAGCAGGAACGCTTCTCGCAGATGCAGGGCTTGTTGCGGGCTTTCGGCCCCTATATGGAAAACGTTTTTGCTGCTCGTGCCGAGGCGGCTGAAATAGTCTCGCTTGTCGACGATTCCGCCGAGCGCCTGAAGGCCGCACAGCGAAAGGTCGACGAAGCGGAAGCGGCGCTTGCCCAAGCAGCAGATGCGCTCGATGCAGCGCGAGGTGAAGCTGCTCCACGTTTTGCGGCGGAAGTGAGCGCCGTCATGGCGCGTCTCGAAATGGGTGGCGCCGAGCTTGTTTGCGAACAGCAACGTCTCGACCGAGCATCATGGACGAAGGCCGGGCCATCTCAGTTCGAATTCCTCTATCGGCCGGGCGCCGGCATGCAGGCACGGCCGCTTGCGCGTATCGCATCGGGTGGCGAGGTCAGCCGCGTCATGCTGGCTATCAAAGTTGTGCTGGGAGCGGATGACGATGTCGACACGCTCGTATTTGACGAGGTAGATGCTGGTGTGGGCGGCGCTGTTGCCGTCGCACTTGCCGAGGTCATCGCGCATCTCGCCCGCACTCATCAGGTCATCGTGGTCACGCATCTCGCACAAGTTGCGGTACATGGTGATGCGCACTACGTCGTCCGGCGCGCTCAGGGCGATGCGGGTCCGGAAACGCATCTGTTCGTCGTGGAAGGGCCGGATAGAGAGGCGGAAATCGCACGCATGCTATCAGGCGATACAACCGAGGTCTCGCTTGCGCACGCTCGCGAGCTGCTCGCTTCTGCAAAATAGTCGGTGGCGATCAAGCGCCTCCGAGCGAGACGGTTGCCAAGTGAATGCTTGCAAACGGTTTTCAGGGAGAATCCGGATTATTGCACGTCGTTTCGGGCTTCTTTTAATACGGCGATTTCATTTGCATAGCCGGCTAAATCATCGTGGGGCGTCTCAAGGTAGAAGGGCAAGTCTTTGAGTGTCGGGTGATTCACAACGGCAACGAGCGCTTCCAGTCCTATGCATCCTTCGCCGAGCTTTTCATGGCGATCTTTGTGGGCGGCACACGGGTTTTTCGAGTCGTTCAAGTGGATTGCGCGTAAGCGGTCAAGCCCGATAATGCTGTCGAAGCGGTCAAGCACGCCATCGAGATCCGCAACAATATCGTAGCCACCGTCCCAGATATGGCACGTATCAAGGCAAACGCCCACGTGTTCATCCAGCTCGACTCGCGCAATTATCGCTGCGATTTCCTCGAACGTACGGCCGACTTCACTGCCCTTACCAGCCATGGTTTCGAGCAGCAAAACCGTCGTTTGCTCGGGTGCCAACACGGCATTCAAAGCGTCGGCTATCATCTCGATAGCTGCATCTGCGCCTTGCCCCACATGGGCGCCGGGGTGCATGTTGTAAAGCTGGCAGGGCATGATCTGCTCCATGCGCTCGAGGTCGCTGGCTAGTGTCTGGCGTGCGAAGTCGCGTGTTTCAGGTTTTGAGGAAGCTGGATTCAGCGTGTATGGGGCATGGGCCAAGATGCGTTCAATTCCGAGTTGCGCGCGTTTTTCGGAGAAAGCCTCGAGATCGGCTGGGTCGAGCGGTTTCGCTTTGCCTCCACGGGGGTTGCGTGTGAAAAACTGAAATGTATTCGCGCCGATGGAGCCCGCATCGCGAGCCGCAGCAGCGAAACCCTTAGCTATCGAAAGATGGCATCCAATCGTGAACATGCCTCTGTCTCCTTCAAAATCCGTTTCAAAGCTTATGACATGTACCGCTCATTTAACGCGATGAGCGGATTGCTGCAAATACCTAATCCTCGCCAAGCTCGGCAATCCAATCGAAATCATCTGGCGGTGTCGTTGGTGCATCGGGGAAGGCTTCTTCTGGCCTAGGGGAAAACGCACCTTTGCCATCCCAGAGGCATAGCCCCAAATCGATATGGGAGTCGTCGAGGAATGCGACTCCTTCAGCCTCGAGCAATTTACGCTGTACGCCGGGGCCGCCAAATGCAAAACCTTTGCAGAGACTCCCATCCTTAAACACGACACGATGGCAAGGTGTAGTTCCGCCGTCCGCAGCGGGCGAGGGGTTGTTTCGCAACGCGAAGCCTACATAGCGTGCCGACTGCGGTCGACCCATAAGCTGCGCAACGAGGCCGTACGTAGCCACTCTTCCAGCTGGAATCTGCCGGACGATGTCGAACACTCTTTCCGAAAAATCTCCCATGGCGGGAGTGGTTTATTCGCCCATGAGCTCGGCGAAGTGAGCCAAGGCACCGGGGATGTCGATTTGCTGCGGACATACGTCGGCGCATGACCCGCACCCAATGCAGGCGCTCGGATGCTTCTCCATGGGCATCGCGCCAAGTGCCATAGGTGCGATGAACGCGAAATCGGGGCGCGACAGGTGCTCGTTGTACAGCTCGAGCAAGCGAGGAATGTCCAAGTCTTTCGGGCAGTGCGACGTGCAGTAGTGGCACGCTGTACACGGGACGCCCTTGGCGCTCGCAAGCTTGCGGCCAAGCTCGAGCAGGACGCCTTGTTCCTCTTCGGACAAAGCGAGGTCGTGATCGAACAATGCGATGTTCTCGCGCAGCTGGTCCATGTTCGACATGCCCGACAGTATGGTGCCCATGCCATCGATACTGCCCAGGAACGAAAACGCCCATTCAACGTCGTTGGTCTCGGGTCGCAGAGCGCGCAACGGTGCCATGCGTTCCTCGTCGATCCCGACGAGGATACCGCCACGCAACGGCTCCATGACCATGATGGCAAGCCCTCTTTCTTGGAGCGCTTCGACCTTGGCGCGAGCGTTCTGGAACTCCCAGTCCATGTAGTTAAGCTGAATCTGGGCAAATTCGACTACATCGCCGTACGCTTCGAGGAAGCGCATGAACGTCTCGAAGTTTCCATGCGCCGAGAAGCCCAAGTGCTTGATGCGTCCAGCGCGAACTTGCTCGATGAAATACGACAAGGTGCCGAAGCGCTCGTCGTCAAGGTATTGCTCGATGTTCAGTTCGCACACGTTGTGCATTAAATAGAAGTCGAAATAGTCGACTCCGCACCGCTTAAGCTGCTCCTCGAAGATCTGCTCGTGCTTACCGAAGTTCGAAACATCGTAGCCAGGGAATTTATCGGCAAGGTAGAACGACTCACGCGGGTAGCGCGCAAGTGCGCGCCCAAGAACGCGTTCGGAATTGCCGCCGTGATAGCCCCATGCGGTGTCGAAATAATTGATGCCGTGGTCGTATGCGTAGTCCACCATCTCGATTGCAACGGGTTCGTCGACGCGGTTGTCGTCGCCGTCGATGACGGGCAGGCGCATCGCGCCGAAGCCGAGGGCGGAAAGCTTGAGATCGCGAAAATCGAAGTACTGCATGGTCGTCCTTTCTCTGATGCTTGCAGTATATGCGATTGAGGGTGCGTGAATTGTGAACGGGCGGCAGAGGGCGGCAGTGCGTCGGTATTCTGCGCTATACTCGTAATTTGCGTGTAATTGCACGTAGAACGGCAAAATCGCTTCCCCAGGGTCAAGACGTTGGGTCTGGGGAAGCGATTTGAAAGCGAAACAACCGAAAAGGAACCAGCCCCTTTCGGTTGACGCCAAGAAGAACGGAGCTGACAACATGGCAATAGTCGAAGAACTGGAAGCGTTGCGTGCCAAAACGCTTGCCGCCATCGAACAGGCGGCTGACACGGCTGCGCTCGACGAGGTGCGCGTGCGCGTCGTCGGCAAGTCGGGCACGCTGACGGCGTATCTGCGCAACATGGGCCAGGTGGCCAAGGAAGAACGAGCAACCGTCGGCAAGACCGTCAATGAAGTGCGCAACATTGTCGAGGAAGCGCTCGAGTCTCGCAAGAAGGCGCTTGCTGCCGCAGAGCTCGAGGCGAGCATCGATGCGGCGGCGGTGGATGTCACACTGCCGGGGCGCGTCCAACAACTGGGTACGCGCCATCTGATCAACCGCGTTTCCGAAGAAATTTGCGACGTGTTCCTGGGTCTTGGCTACACCGTCGCCACCGGTCCGGAAGTCGAAACCGACTATTACAACTTCACGGCGCTCAACGCACCCGCCGATCATCCCAGCCGTTCGATGCAGGATACATTCTACGTGGTCGACCGCTCGGGCGACGAAGCGGCTGTGCGCGGTGAGTCCGATGTGCTGCTGCGCACCCAGACGAGTGGTGTGCAGGTGCACTGCATGGAGGACCAGGAACTGCCCATCTACATCGTGGCGCCCGGCAAGGTCTACCGTCGCGATGTGGCCGATCCCAGCCACCTGCCCCAGTTCACCCAGATCGAAGGCCTTGTCGTCGATAAGGGCATCACGTTCGGCGACCTGAAGGGCACGCTCGACTATTTCTGCAAGGCCGTGTTCGGCCCCGACCGCAAGACGCGTTTCCGCGCGCATTACTTCCCGTTCACCGAGCCGTCGGCTGAGGTCGACGTGTCGTGCGGCGTGTGCCACGGCGAAGGCTGCCGCATGTGCAAGGGCACGGGCTGGCTCGAGATTCTCGGTTGCGGCATGGTCGACCCCAACGTGCTCGAGATGAGCGGCATCGACCCGGAAGTCTACTCGGGCTTCGCGTTCGGCGTGGGCGTCGAGCGCGTTGCATGCCTCAAGTACAACGTCCCTGACCTGCGTTTGCTGCTGCAAGGCGACATGCGCTTCCTGCGTCAGTTCTAAGGGGAGGGGAGTAATCATGAAAGTTTCTCTCAAGTGGCTTAACCAATACGTTGACGTGCCGTCCGACCTCAAGGCGTTCTGCGATCGCCTCGATCTGACGGGCACGGGTGTTGAAGGCGTCGACAAGGTCGGCGATACGTTCGAGAATATCGTCACTGCCAAGGTTCTCGAGAAGGCGCCGCATCCCGACTCCGATCATCTGTGGGTCACCAAGGTCGACGTGGGTGCCTGCAATGTTGATGCCAATGGAAACCCTGAGCCTCTGCAGATCGTCTGCGGCGCGCAGAACTTCAATGCTGGCGACCATATCGTTACAGCCATGGTGGGCGCGACGTTGCCGGGCGACTTCACGATCAAGAAGTCGAAGCTGCGCGGTGTGACCAGCTGTGGCATGAACTGCTCCGAGCGTGAGCTCGGCATCGGCGACAGCCATGATGGCATCATGATCCTGCCCGAAGACGCGCCCATTGGCGTGCCGTTCGCGGAGTACATGCAGATGTCCGATACGGTGCTCGACCTCGAGATCACGCCGAACCGTCCCGATTGCTTGTCGATGGTCGGCATGGCGCGCGAAGTTGGCACGATGTATCGCGAAGATGTCACTTTGCCGCTCTACGAGCTCGAGGAAGATCCCAGCCTGCCCAATGCAGCTGAGTTGGCTACAGTCGAAATCGAGGATCCCGAGCGTTGCGCACGCTATACCGCGCGTGTCATCAAGAACGTCAAGATCGGTCCCAGCCCGCAGTGGCTGGCTGAACGTGTGACGGCAGCTGGTTCGCGCCCGATCAACAACGTCGTTGACGTCACGAACTACATCTTGTTCCTCTACGGCCAGCCTCTGCATGCGTTCGACTATGACAAACTGGTCGGTGCGGATGGCAAGGCGCACATCATCGTGCGCGCTGCAGGCGACGGCGAGAAGTTCACGACCCTCGACGGCGAGGAACGCGACCTCACGAGCGACATGACCGTTATCGCCACTCCTGAAAGTGCTGTGTGCCTGGCGGGCGTCATGGGCGGCCTCGATTCCGAGATCACCGAAGAGTCCACCACGGTGCTGCTCGAGGCAGCGACGTTCGAGCATGGTCGCACGAGCCGCACAAGCCGCAACCTGGGCCTGATCAGCGAGTCGTCGATGCGCTATGAGCGCGGTGTCGACGACAACCCGATTGCCGATTACTCGGCTGCTGCGGCAGCGCTGCTCGCCGAAGTTTCCGGTGGTTCGGTATGCCCCGGTCTTATCGATGTCTATCCGGCGCCGACGGCTCCGATTGAGCTTCAGTTCCGTATTCCGCGCTTCTGCCAGATGATGGGCGTCGAGGTGCCGCGCGAGGACATCGTCGACATTCTCGAGCGCCTCGATTGCGAAGTGTCCGATACGACTGATGTCGACGTTCTGCAGGTCACGGCACCGACATGCCGCCCCGACCTCGAGCGCGAAATCGATCTTTACGAAGAGGTCTTGCGTCTGTGGGGCATGGATCTCGTTCCGCCTACGTTGCCGTCAAGCCCCGATCGCGTTGGTGCGCTGACTGAATCGCAGCTGCTCGCGCGCAAGATCAACCGCACGCTCACGGCGGCCGGCCTCAACGAGACCACCACCTATTCGTTCACCGACCCTGCCGATCTGATTAAGCTTCGCTTTGCCGAAGAGCTGCCCGCCGGTGAGCATGCTGCAGCTGATGCGGTGCCTCGTCTGGGTGAGTTCGCAGCGGCGTCGGGCATTTCCGGTGATCCGGTCGAGCTGATCAACCCCATGAACGCCGAACAGTCCGTTATGCGTCAGACGATCATTCCCGGCTTGCTGCGCTCTGTTGCCTACAATCAAGCGCACGGCGTCAAGAACGTCCAGCTCTACGAGACTGGCAAGGTGTTCTTCGCTCACGAGGGCAAGAAGCAGCCCAAGGAACGCGAGAAGGTCGCCGCTGTGCTGGCCGGTGCAATGGATGATCCTTCTTGGAACATTGCGCCTGCCGCATTCGATTTCTTCGACGGCAAGGGTATCGTCGAGAGCCTCGCGCGTGAGCTCGCATTGCCGAAAATGCGCTACCGTGCGCTGTCGGCCGAAGATGCGCCGTTCCTGCAGCCTGGTCGTGCTGCCGAGGTGCTCAGTGGGGGCACGGTGCTTGGCTGGGTTGGCGAGCTGCATCCGTTGGCCGTCGCCGCATTTGAGGCAGCGGCGCCGGTTGTGGCGTTCGAACTCGACGTCGAAGCTTTGGGCAAGGCCGCTCGTATCGCACGTGACTACGTTGACGTGCCAGAGTTCCCGCCAGTAGAAGCTGACCTGGCGTTCGTCGTCGACGAGTCGGTGACTAACGAGCGCCTCGTTCAGTGCATCAAGAGTGCTGGCGGCAAGCTGCTCGCCGACGTGCGCCTGTTCGATGTGTATCGCGATGACAAGCGCTTGGGCGCTGGTAAGAAGTCGATGGCGTATGCTTTAACCTATCGCGCCGCCGATCGCACGCTTACCGGTGAAGAGGTTGAGAAGACGCAGGCCAAGCTCATCAAGAAGGTGTGCGGAGCCACGGGTGCCGAGGTGCGCGGATAGTAGAACCGAGCCAAAGGGGATGGTCCCTTTGGCTCTGCCCGCACCGCGGGAATGCTATAATGTTAGCTGAATAAAACATTTAGGTGAAACAGGGTACCGGGTACCCTGTTTCAACAAAGGAGCGACGTATGAGCTATGACGGGTTGCTAACACCTGGACGAAACGACGAATGCTGGTGCGGCAGCGGCAGAAAGTACAAGAAATGCCATCGTGACTTCGACGATCGACTTGAGACGCTAGCATCACAGGGCTTCCAGGTGCTTCCGCGCGACTTGCTGAAGACGCCCGAGGATATTGAGGGCATCAAGGCCAGTGCCGAGGTCAACGTCGGCGCGCTCGATTACGTCGCAGCTCATATTGGCATCGGTACGACGACTGAGGAAATCGACCAATGGGTGTACAACTATTGCATCGAGCACGGTGCAATTCCAGCCGATCTCAACTACGAAGGGTTTCCTAAGAGCGTTTGCACCTCGATCAACGAGGTGGTCTGCCATGGCATTCCGAGTGACGATGATGTGCTGAAAGAAGGCGACATCGTCAATGTCGACATGTCCACGATCAAGGATGGATATTACTCAGACAGCTCGCGCATGTTCTGCATCGGCGAGGTCGACCCAGAGTGGAAACGCCTGGTCGACACCACATACGAATCGGTGCAGGCGGGTCTTGCTGCAGTGAAGCCCTGGGGTTTCCTCGGCGACGTCAGCGCTGCTGTGAATAAGGTGGCGACCAACGCGGGCTATACCGTGGTGCGTGAGTTCGGCGGTCATGGCATTGGTCTTGAGTTCCATGAGGATCCATGGGTTGGCTTCAACGAGAAACCTGGCACTGGCTACATCCTTGTACCGGGCATGTGTTTCACGATTGAGCCCATGGTCAACATGGGTGCCCAGGAGATCGACATGAACGACCCGAATGGTTGGACGGTGCGCACGAAAGATGGCAAGCCGACCGCTCAGTGGGAGGTTCAGTTGGTTGTGACCGAGGATGGTTACGAGCTCCTGTCTTGGTAAACGATGCAGGGTAAGGTTGTCGGGTTGGCAGCATTGGCTGCCGTCTCAATCCTGTTGCTTTACGGGCTGACGTTAGAGGCGGTCCATCTAGCTGCGTTCGCAGCGATTCTTGTTGTGGTCGCCGACGTCGATCGGGCCACTCGTCGCATTCCGAACGCGCTTGTGTTGGCGGCGTTCTCGGTGCGCATTCTTTACATCGCCATCATGTGGTTCGGTAACGCAGGGGAAGCTTTTTCGCTGTTGGCAGAATCGCTTATCGGGGCTGTCGTCATCGGCGGGGGCCTGCTCATGTTCACGATGATTGCCGATTGGCTCCGTGGAGGCGAGAACATGGGCGGCGGGGATATCAAGCTGCTTGCTGTTGTCGGGTTTTATTTCGGGCTGTCTGTCGGGCTTTTCGTGACGGCCGCTGCGTGTGCTTTGGGGGCGTGCGCGACTTTGTTGCTGCAAAGGCAATCGAGAGGGGCACCTGGTTTCCAGCCTGGCACGTTTCCCCTCGGCCCAGCTATTGCAGTGTCAGCAATCGCTGCAATGCTGGTCTTATGCCCGCCTATCCAATTGTTGCTTTTGTTTTAAAAAATCATACAAATGTTCGTTTTATTATGGTATACTCATGCCATGAAATCGAGCAGGCGCCGTTTTCGCGAAACGAGTCTCGGCGGTCCCCGATGTGGCAAGCATCCCTCACGCCTGCATTACCAAGCGAAAAGCCAAGTGAAAGGAAGTGCCCATGGGGTCTATCGAATTGCGTACGCTGTCCGACGTCAATGCTCTTATTGCAACTGCACATGAAACAGACGAACCCGTCATCGTGTACGACGGCGAGGACGAATGCCTCGTTGCAATGCGTCCTGCGGTCTTCGAACGCATCTTGTTCGATTCCGATTTACTCAATCAGTCCAATCGATCAACATTGCATTTTTAATCGCGCTGCAAACAACGGATGCTCTACTCTGTTGTTGTCATTGATGGCGAAAGATGTCGTTTATGCCGCTTGGCGTTCTTGAAACTCGGTTTATGCCGTGAATAGCTTGCATTTGACGTGGTGTTTTCATACGATAGATGCTTACAACTGTCATGATTGGGGCGATTTTACATGAGTTATAAAGCAGGTGTTGTTGGCGCGGCGGGTTTCGCCGGCATTGAAGCAGTGCGCATTCTAACGCTTCATCCCGAGTTCGAATTGGTTGCTGCCACATCGAACGAGCTGGCTGGCAAGCGAATTGCCGACGTATATCCGAATTTCGAAGGGGTGACAGACCTCGAGTTTGTTGCCCATGATCAAGCAGCGCTCGATACATGCGATGTCGTGTTTCTTGCCGTCCCTCATACGGCGGCAATAGCTCAAGCGCCTGCGCTGGTTGAGGCCGGAGTTGCCGTGATCGACCTTTCGGCCGATTTCCGTCTGAAAGATCCTGCCGTCTACGAGCAGTGGTACAACGTCAAGCACACAGCAACCGATCTGTTGGCGCAAGCGGCATTCGGCTTGCCTGAGCTGTTCCGCGATGGCCTTGAAGATTTAGCTGCAAAACGAGCTGAGGGCAAAGGCGTGCTTGTCGGTTGCGCAGGTTGCTATCCGACGGCAACTTCGCTTGCGGCCGCTCCTGCCATTAGAGCGGGGCTTGCTGGTCCGGGCGTTATCGTAGCCGATGCCGTGTCAGGCGTTTCGGGTGCCGGCAAGAAAGCCACCGAGCGCACTCATTTCTGCTTTGCAGACGAGAATCTCGAAGCGTATGGCGTAGCAAAGCATCGTCATACGCCTGAAATCGAGCAGATTCTCGACATTCCCGGCAGACTTGTTTTCACACCGCATCTAGCACCTCTCGATCGCGGTCTCTTGTCGACGGTTACCATTCCGCTTGGCGAAAACAAAATCACCCAGCAGCAGCTCGACGAGATCTACGGCAGCTTCTACAAAGATGATGACCTAGTCAGCGTGCTCTTCGGCGGCGCTCAGCCCAAGACGGGGTCGGTTGCCGGCACGACGCGCGCTCACGTTGCGGTCGTGTTAAACGAGCACGCCAACGCAATCGTTGCCACATGCGCCATCGATAATATCGGCAAGGGCGCTGCAGGTCAGGCGATTCAATGTGCGAACATCGTGTTCGGATTGCCCGAGACGTGTGGTTTGCAGACCATCGCCATTCCGGCGTAGGTGCGAGAGGTTGTAAAATCGAGCATGACGAACGAGGAAACAGTCGAGATTGAGCCGTTATACAAGCCTGAAGGCTCCGATGCGTTCGAAGGCCTGACCTTCATCGACGGAGGAGGCGTGTCAAGCGCTAAGGGCTTCAAGGCTTCGGGCGTTCATGCTGGTTTCAGAGCTGATCCAAACCGTCTCGACATGGCGCTTGTCGTTGCCGACGAACCTGCTTCATGTGCTGCCACGTTTACGCAAAATGTTTTCTGCGCTGCACCTGTGACCGTCTCGCGCGAACACCTCGACGGGGTTTCATATGGCACGGCCCGAGCTCTGGTTGTCAACTCGGGTGCGGCGAATGCCGCTACGGGTTCTGTCGGGCTCGACAATGCGCGCGCAACCGCGCGCATTGTCGGTGATGTTGTCGGATGTCCTGCAAACGAGGTCATGGTTGCTTCAACGGGCGTCATCGGCGTCCATATCAATCTCGCGACGTTCGAGTCGGGTGCGCCCCTCGCATTCGAGGCGCTTTCTCCCGATGGGGGAGCGCAAGCAGCGCGCGCCATTATGACGACCGACACGCATCCGAAAGAGGCAGCTGTATCGTTCTCGGGAGATGAGATCGGTTATCCAGGCGCAACGTTCACGGTAGGCGGCATGGCGAAGGGCGCAGGCATGATCATGCCCAACATGGCCACGATGATTTCGTGCATCACGACCGATGCGCCCGTAGCCCCTGACGTTTTGCATCACGCACTTAAGGTGGTTGTCCCTCAGACGTTCAACAAGATCACGGTCGATTCCGATACATCAACGAACGACTGTTGCTATCTGTTCGCCAGCGGCGCTGCAGCTCCAGGTTGTGCGCCCATCGAGTTGGGTTCCGCAGCATACAACTGCTTCGAACGCGCCCTCTTGGCGGTGTGCAACACCATCGCGCGGGGGATGGCAGCTGATGGCGAAGGCGCGACGCGTCTCATCACCGTCCGCGTTACGGGAGCGTTTGATGATGCGCAAGCCGATTTGGCTGCACGCACTATCGCCAATTCTCCGCTCGTCAAGACGGCGATATTCGGGCATGACGCCAACTGGGGTCGCATTGCGGCTGCAGCGGGTCGTTCGGGTGCCCAGTTCGACCAATACGATGTTTCCATCGACATCATGGGCATGCCTGTGTTGCGCAGTGGTCTTCCCGTTCCCTTCGATGAGGAAGAGGCTCTGCGACGATTCGAGCGCCCAGAAATCGAGATCGATATCGATCTGGGCGCGGGCACGGCATCAACCACCATGTGGACGTGCGATTTCTCGCACGACTATGTAACGATTAACGGAGATTACCGCACATGAAGCTTTCGAAAGACACACGCCCCAACGGCGTCACCGATAAAGAATCCGCGCAGCTCATTGCTGAAGCGCTGCCATGGATCAAGAACATCACAGGAAAGACGATCGTCATCAAATACGGTGGAGCGGCCATGGTCGATCCCAAGCTGCGTGCAGATGTCATGAGCGACATCGTGCTTCTCAAGACGGTCGGCGTGAACCCCGTCATCATTCATGGTGGCGGCAAGGATATCTCGAAGGCCATGGAAGACGCTGGCATCCCGGTCGAATTCAAAGATGGCCAGCGCGTCACCACCGAAGAGGGCATGGACATCGTGCGTACCATCTTGGCCGGCAAGGTTAACCAAGAGCTTGTGCGTGCACTCAACGAGCATGGCAACATTGCCGTGGGCGTAAACGGCGTCGATGGAGGCACGGTCATTGCCGAGCCGGTGTCGGAGGAACTGGGCCGCGTCGGCAACATCAAGCGTATCAACGGCGCCTTCCTGCAAGACCTCATCGATGCCGACTACATCCCCGTCATTGCGTCGATTGCCATTGGCAATGATGGTGGCTACTGCAACGTGAACGCCGACGTCATGGCAGGCCAAATTGCCGCAGCCACTGGGGCAGCAAAGATTTTGTTCCTCACCGACGTAGACGGGCTGTATCTCGACTTCGACGACAAGGACACGCTCGTTTCGCAACTCTCGCTCGAAGAGGCGCGCGAGCTCATCGATAGTGGCACGTTGTCTTCGGGGATGATTCCCAAATTGCGTTCGTGTGTGGCAGCGCTCGAAGGGGGAGTGCCGAGTGCCTACATCGTGAACGGCACCATCCCTCATGCGATTCTGCTCGAAATGCTCACGTTGTCCGGCGTTGGCACTGCCGTCTATGCCGACAGCGAAGATGCCGTGAACGCAGCTCGTGGCCCCATTGGCAACTTTGCCTCGAAGCTTCTGGAAAACAAGTAAAGCTAGCAAAGGGAGACGGTTCCTTTTTTGCTGGTTCGTGATAGATCGGAGCAAGCGATGACTCTTGAACAACAGCAGAAACTTGAAGAAACCTATGTCATGCATACGTTCGGCCGCAAGCCGGTCGAGTTCGTGCGGGGCGAGGGCATGCGTTTGTGGGATGACGAGGGCAAGGAATACCTCGATTTTCTCAGCGGCATCGGCGTCGTCAGCCTCGGGCATTGCCACCCGGCGCTCGTGAAAGCGCTGCAGGATCAGGCTGCCAAGCTCATGCATGTGAGCAACTATTATTACATCGAGGGCAGGGGTGAGCTGGCCAAGAAGATTAACGACTTGCTGAAGATGAACTTGTCCTGCGCTCACGCGGAGGATTGGCAGACGTTCTTTGCGAATTCGGGCGCTGAGGCCAACGAGTGCGCCATCAAGATGGCGCGCCTGTATGCGCGTCGCCAGCAGGAAGCGGCAGGTTCTGAGAAGCGTCCACAGCTGATCATCACGCTGGAGCGTAGCTTCCACGGGCGCACCTGCGAGACGCTTGCCGCCACGGCGCAGCCCGTGAAGCAGGAGGCGTTCAGCCCGCTGCCCACCGAAAAGCTCTACGTTCCCGTTCCTGCAAATGATATCGAAGCGCTCGAGCAAACGTTTGCCGAAATGGGTGACGAGATCTGCGGAATGCTAATTGAACCTGTTCAGGGTGAATGCGGCGTGTACCCATGCACTGGGGAGTATCTGAAGGCGGCCCGCCGTCTAACCAAGGAGTACGGCGCCGTGCTCATGTTCGACGAAGTGCAATGCGGTATGTATCGCTGCGGGACGCCGTTTGCGTTCCAGCAATCCGATGTGATGCCCGATATCGTCACTATGGCAAAGGGCATTGCCGGGGGCGTTCCCATGGGCGCCTGTGCGGCGCGGACCAGCGTGGCAAAAGTGTTCGAGCCCGGTATCCATGGTTCAACATTTGGAGGTAGCTGCCTGGCTATCACGGCGGCCAACACGGTACTTGACACCATTGCGGCCGAGGGCATTGCCGACAGCGTCACCAAGGTGGGAGCCTATTTCCGCGTGCGGCTTGCCGAGTTGTCGCAGGTCGTGGAAGTTCGCGGGATGGGTCTCATGGTGGCCGTCGATTTGGCTGACGGCATCGACGCAAACGCTGTCGTGCTCGCTGGTCTGGAAGCGGGCTTGGTCTTCAACGCTACCGGTCCGCATACCTTGCGTTTCCTGCCTCCGCTCGTTTGCACGCAAAGCGATGTCGATTCCCTCATCGCGCGATTGAGCGAGCTGCTGTAGAATATCGGTTACGTCTCTTTGCCGTGATAAAGCACGGTTGGATCAAATAGGAGGAAAACATGACAGATAGGGAAAAGGTCGTACTTGCATATTCGGGCGGCCTCGACACGTCCATTTGCATCAAATGGCTCATGGACGAGCACAACATGGACGTCATCGCCGTCGTCGGCGAGGTTGGTCAGGAGCACGAAGGTCTCGAGGCTGTTCGCCAGAAGGCCTTGCGCACCGGCGCCATCGAGGCATATGTCGTTGACATGCGCGAAGAGCTTGTCGACGAGTACCTGACCGATGCCATCCGTGCAAATGCTCTTTACGAAAACAAGTACCCGCTGCTCAGCGCTCTTACGCGCCCTGTCATCTCCAAGCATCTCGTGCGCATCGCTCACGAGCATGGTGCGAAATACATCGCGCATGGTTGCACGGGCAAGGGCAACGATCAGGTCCGTTTCGAGACCAGCGTCTGGCTGCTCGATCCGTCCATCAAGATCATCGCTCCTGTACGCGAGTGGCCGTTCAAGACTCGTCCCGAGGAAATCGAGTGGGCTGCCCAGCATGGCATCGACGTGCCCGTCACCAATGCCAAGCCGTATTCCATCGACGACAACCTGTGGGGTCGCGCTATCGAGTGTGGCGTGCTCGAAGATCCATGGAACGAGCCGCCCGAGGATATCTACACGATGACCGATTCTCCTGAGAACGCTCCCGACAAAGCCGAATACGTCGAAATCGGCTTCGAGGCGGGCGTCCCCGTTTCTCTCGACGGCCAGCAGATGAGCTACATCGACATCATCTACAAGCTCAACGAGATTGCAGGTCGCAACGGCTATGGCCGCATCGATATGATCGAGAACCGTCTTGTGGGTGTTAAGAGCCGCGAATGCTACGAACAGCCTGCTGCCCTCACGCTCATCACGGCGCACAAGGCGCTTGAAGATATGTGCCTCGAGCGCGAAGTGCTGCACTACAAGCTCGGCATCGAGCATAAATGGGCTGAAGTTGTCTACTACGGTCAGTGGTTCGCTCCGTTGAAGATGGCTCTCGATGGCTTCATCAAGGCAACGCAGACGCATGTCACCGGTACGGTGCGCGTCAAGTTCTACAAGGGCACTTGCACGGTCGTTGGCCGCAAGTCCGATTACTCGGTTTACGACTACGCATTGGCCACCTACGACAAGGGCGATACCTTCAACCACGAATCGTCTGCTGGCTTCATCGAGCTGTTTGCTCTGCCTGCAAAGACGTGGGCTCAGAACCGTCAGCTCAACGCCGACAAATAGCGGCAAAGAAAAGACCAATTATGACGCGACCCGGGCTCGACCTGGGTCGCGCCGTTAGAAACGAGGGAGTTTATGGCACTGTGGTCAGGCCGTTTCACCGAAAACGTGAGCGAATTCACGCAAAGATTCGGCGCATCGTTGCCAATTGACAAGCAGCTGTACGCCCAGGATATCGCTGGTTCGAAAGCCCATGCACGTATGCTCGGCGAGCAGGGCGTGATCAGCAAGGAAGATGCCCAGGCGATTCGCGACGGGCTCGACCGCATTCAGCAGCGCATCGAAGCGGGCGAGTTCGAGTTTGACATCAACGATGAAGACATTCATATGTCCATCGAGAAAGCCCTCATTGCGGATATCGGAGAGGCGGGCGCTCGCTTGCACACAGGTCGTTCGCGAAACGATCAGGTCGTCACTGACACGCACCTTTTCGCCAAGCAACGTTGCACCGATCTCATGCATGCCAATCTCGAATTACGCCGCGCTCTCGTCGACCAGGCAAACAAGCATTTCGACGTCGTACTGCCCGGTTACACGCATATGCAACATGCACAGCCGATTTTCCTTTCGCATCATTTGCTCGCGTACGTATGGATGCTCGGCCGCGATTTCAAGCGCTTGGCGGCGGCTCGCGATGCTGCTGATGTCAACCCGCTTGGTTCGGCTGCTCTGGCAGGAACAACGTACCCGCTCGACCGCCACATGACGGCTGACGAGCTCGGTTTCGCGTCGGTCACACCCAATTCCCTCGATGCTGTGTCCGATCGCGATTTCTTGCTCGATCTCTCGTATGCTGCCAGCGTTTCGTGCGTGCATCTGTCGCGACTGGCAGAAGAGATTGTGCTGTGGTCGACATCCGAATTCGGATTCATTACGCTGTCCGACTCGTTCTCGACTGGGTCGTCAATCATGCCGCAGAAGAAGAACCCCGATTTTGCAGAGCTCATTCGCGGCAAAACAGGTCGAGTGGTCGGCGATTTGGTAGCGCTGCTTGTGACGATGAAAGCCCTCCCGCTGGCCTACAACAAAGACTTGCAGGAAGACAAGGAAGGCGCCATCGACGCTGCACGTACACTCGAAGATTGCTACACCTGTATGGCGGGCATGATCTCGACGATGACCGTGAACGAACAGGCGATGGAGCATCAGGTTGGCAAGGGCTACCTGGCCGCAACTGATTTGGCAGATTACTTGGTCAAAAAAGGTTTGCCGTTCAGGCGGGCCCACGAAGTTGTCGGTCATCTCGTGTTGTTGTGCGAACAGCGTGGCGGCTGCCGATTTGAAGACCTGTCACTCTACGATTTCAAGAACGAGAGCGATCTGTTCGAGCCCGATGTTATCGAGTTGCTCGATTCCCGGGTTATTGCCGACGCGCGCACGACCGAGGGCGGTACGGGCCGTGCCGCCATTCGTGAGCAAATGGCGCTCGTTGAGCAAACGATGGAAGATGACGAACGACTTCTCGAGCAAATCGGCTAGTTGTTATTCAACGGTTTGCTTGGTACGAATTGTGGCGATGTACAATATGCGCGGACAGGTAACGCGTTAAACGCAGTTAATGAGAGGCAAACGTGAGTTCCCGTTCCATCAAGAGAAGACAAGGTGTCAATAAGAAGCGGTCGCTGGCCGGCGGCCTGAGCATTCTGGCTATCGCGCTTGCGTTCGTCGGCATGCTTGGCATTGGCGCTTGGGTGGTTCTCAGCTCATGGTTCGAAGACCTTCCCGACTACAAGAGCTCCGATGCATTCAACATTGCCATGCCTACGTATGTCTATGCGTCTGACCGCGAGACGGTCATCGCTCGATTGCAGCTCGAGTATCGTGAGCCGGTCGAAATCGGTCAGATTGATCCGAAGCTCATCAATGCCATCATTGCAGTCGAAGATGCGCGTTTCTACGAGCATTCAGGTGTTGATTACTATGGCGTTATGCGCGCACTCATCAACAACCTCACAGGTGGTCGCCTTGAAGGCGCTTCGACTATCACGCAGCAGTTCGTGCGCAACACCATTCTTGCAAATGAGATGGACGAGATTTCGATCAAGAGGAAAGTTCGCGAAGCCTATATCGCCACTCAACTTGAAGACATGTACTCGAAGGACGAAATCCTTCTCATGTATTTGAACACGGTCAACTTCGGTGCTGGCGCATACGGTGTCGAGGCTGCTGCGCATAGGTACTTCTCGAAGAGCGCCGCTGATCTGACGCTTGCAGAAGCAGCGATGATCGCGGGTCTCCCACAGTCACCGACCTATAACGACCCGATTCAATATCCCGATCATGCTTTCGAACGTCGCAACATCGTGCTTTCACGCATGCTTGGCGAGCACATGATCACCGACGAAGAATACGAACAGGCCGTTGCAGAGCCCATTGAGCTACATCTCACGAGCATCTCTGACGACGGCCTTATCGCTTATCCGTATTTCGCGAGCTATGTGCGCTACCTGCTCTACAACAACTATGGGTTGTCCGAGACCGATATCCTCAAGGGTGGTCTAAAGGTTTACACGACGCTTGATGTTGCAGCTCAGGAGTTTGCAGAGGAAGCTTGTGCCGACAAGCGCGCATCGCTTTACGACAGCATGGAAGTTGCGATGGCGGTTGTCGAGCCCCAGACTGGCTATGTAAAGGCGCTTGTGGGCGGCTCCGACTACGATGCCAGCGAAGTGAATCTTGCAACCGGGCAAGGCGGCGGCGGTCGTCCGTGCGGTTCGGTGTTCAAGGTGTTCACGCTGGTTACGGCCATCAAGATGGGCATAGACCCCAACACGACCTACGTCGATTGCACGTCACCGGCAACCGTCGATGGCTATACGCTGCAGAACATCAACAATGTCAGCTACGGTACCCGCACGTTGACGGGTGCTTTAACCGTGTCATCCAACACAGGCTTTGTGCGTCTCATCACCTCGATAGGTCCCTCTGAGGTGGCGAAGACGGCCCATGAAATGGGCATTACCAGCCCCCTATACGAAGAATCAGCTTACTCGACGCTCACGCTCGGCGTCGAAAACGTCACACCGCTTGAAATGGCAAACGCGTTTTCGACGATTGCCAATGGTGGTGTGCACCATGATTTATGCGCTATTACCACAATCGAAGACCGCCATGGCAACGTTATCGTTGACGATACCGATCCCACAGCGCGCGCAACGCAGGTGCTCACGACAGAGCAAACTCGTGCTGTAACAGACTCCATGGAGACCGTTGTGACGAGCGGAACGGGCACGGCCGCAGCTTTGTGGAATGGCCAGCCGGTGGCGGGCAAGACGGGTACATCCGAGAATTACATGGACATCACGTTCGGCGGCATCACGCCTCATGTGTCAGCGTTCATCTGGGTGGGCGACCCTACAAACCAATCGTCGGTTCCAACAGGGTCATGTGCCGAGGTGTTCAGGCAGTTCACGACCAACTACATGGACTATTACGGAATCACGCCCGAAGACTTCCCCTATGCCGAGTATCCCGCCTTCATGCCGTACGACGATCCAGATCGTCACATCCACAGCTCCTATGTCTACTACGAGAGCGAAGCCGAGCGCCAGGAACGCCTGAAGAAGGAAGAAGAAGAAAAGAAGAAGAAAGAAGAAGCGGAGAAGAAGAGCGCCGCCTCCGCCAGTGCCCCCTAATCCCAGCAACAACGATGCATGTTCTCTGCCTTGCGAGAAGGTAACAGGACGGAGTATTCCTATGCGTTTTCGCATGGTTTACGGTTGTTCGCCGTCAAACGATGATAAGGTTGATGCGAAAATCGATAGTAACCAGCATCCGATGATTCGAGGAGTCCAATACATGAAGAGCGGTGTTATTGCAAAAATCGCTTCTACAACCTGCGTCGCTGCGCTTGCAGCATGTTTGATGACGGGCTGCTTTGGCGGTCCGGCGGCAACGATGAACGAAGAGCAGCAAGCTAATCGTGCTTATATGTCGCAAGTCAACCAAACGATGGAAGAGCTTGATAGCAGTCTTGACGGCTTTGTCGACGCCGTCTCGCGTGGCGATGTCGTCAACATGCGCTCCCAAGCAGATAACGCATACAAGACGCTTGACAAGCTCGAAAGCATCGAAGTGCCCGATGCTATGGCAGATATCCAGGAGAGTTATGTCGAAGGCACTTCGAAATTGCGCGAGGCGCTTGATGGGTATATCGAACTTTACACGGACGCAAGCAACCCCGGCTTTGATTGGTCGGGATACGACAAGCGCATAGCTGAGATTCAGAAGCTTTACGATGATGGCGTCGCTGCACTTGAGGCTGGCGACGAAGCTGCAGCTCAAAAGTCGTAAGCTCCTGTTGCATACATAAACACAGCACGAGAAAGCGCCCGAAGGAAATGATCCTTCGGGCGCTTTGCGTCTCTTGCTTGCAGTTACTGTAGTTCCTAGTTGAGCAGACTATCCTTGGGCTTGCTGCTCTGTCGCGTTATTGGCATCTGTTGCTTGATTCGCGGTTTCGGTTGCAGCGTTGTCTCCTGTTTGCGTGCCGTTCTGAGTTGTGTCGGTTTGGGTCGTGGTGGTTTGGGGCTGGGTGGGCATCGTTTCAGACAGGTTGGTATACGTCGGAGTTCCAGCGTCGGTGAACGATTGGATTGGCGTTCCAGCAAGTGCGGCAGACATGAAGTTCTGCCACAGGTTGTTTGCCTTGAGATACTGCGATGTTGACGAGTAGTCGCGGCTGCCGATCCATACCGAGCATGTGAGCTGCGGGCAGTATCCAACGAGCCAGTGATCGCGGAACTCCTGGCCAGTACCAGTCTTGCCGGCGACAGGTTGACCGTTTGAAGGGCCGGATCCGTATGCGGTGCCCTCAGCGCGCTCGAACACGCCGCGCAACACGTTGGTCACGGCGGAAGCAACCTTCGGGTCGAGCGCTTCGTCGCTCGTGTCCTGAGACTCGAAGAGCACGTCTCCGTTTTTGTTTTCAATGCGCGTGATAATTACCGGCTCGCGATGGATGCCGTTTGTTGCGAGCGTGCTGTACGCCTCGGCCATCTCGAGGGGCGTGACGTTCTCGGTGCCCAGCGTGATGATGGGGTAGGGCGAAAGCTCAGAATCGATGCCCATACGGTGTGCCATCTCGATTGTCTTATCTGCGCCGAGGCGTTGAGACAGGCGGTAGTAGCCCGTGTTCGAAGAAACTGCGGTTGCGCTTGTCAGCGACCTCACTCCATAGTTGATGCTATCGAAGTTGTGGAGCTGCGAACCATCGGGCAGGATGAGCGGATCGGTACAGTCGGTCATCGTGTTCGGGCTGATGCCCGACTCGATTGCAGCCGCAAGCGTGAACACCTTGAACGAAGAGCCGGCGGGGCGCCCACCCTGTGTTGCAATGTTCCATTGGTCTGCGTAGAAGTCGCGACCGCCCACAATAGCCAAGACATAACCGTTGGTCGGATCCATGGCGACGAGCGCGCAATCAAGCCCGTCTTCCATAGCCTCGTATTGCGCCCAGCAGGAGTCTTCAGCGATTTGCTGCATACCCGTGTCGAGTGTCGTGTAGATTCTCAAACCACCCTCGAACAGGTCGGCATACGAGCAACCGTAGATGTTGTCTTCCTTCATCAGCTCGTCGCGGACGTAGCTTGTGAAATAGGGATATGCGTAAATGCCCTGAGCAGGCTCGTCAGGAGCTGGGTTCAACACCAAATCCTCTGCAACGGCGGCATCATATTCCTTCTCGGTGATATCGCCTGCTGCGAACATGCGCTCGAGCACGTGGTTGCGACGTTCCTTGCAAGCCTCGGGGTTCTCTTTGGGATTGAGCCTCGTTGGCGATTGAGGAATGCCTACCAGCGCGGCAGCTTGCGCGAGCGTCAAATCTTTTGGAGATACCTGGAAGTAGTTCTGGGCAGCTGCGCCGATGCCGTAGCATCCATCACCGTAATTGATGGTGTTCAAATACATGGTGAGGATTTCTTCTTTGGAGTATTGGCGCTCCATCTCGAGAGCCAACTCCATTTCGCGCGCTTTACGCTCGAAAGTGATCTCGTTTGCTTCTTCCGACAACGTCGTGTTACGCACGAGCTGCTGGGTAATTGTCGACGCGCCTTCGAGCTGTTTGCCCGTCAAATTGCTGACGATAGCACGAGCGATGCCTTGAGGGTCCACTCCGTTGTGGTCGTAATAACGGACGTCCTCGACATCGATCGTGCCCTTGATCACGTAATCGCTGACGTTGTCAAGCGTAGTCGGGTCACGTTTCTCGAGTTGGAAATGGGCGAGAACGGTCGTTCCGTCACTCGCGTACATGTATGATTCCTCAGCGTAGTTGAACGCTTCGCTGTTGATGGCGGGCAGGTCGGCAATCCAACTGTTATAAATAGAGACTGCGCTTGCAACTCCGCGATAGGCGACAAATCCCAAGCCGATGACGAGGATAAGCGCTACCCATGGGATGGCGTGGCTTTTCGCTTGGCGGAACTTGCGTCGTGCTTTCATGGTGGGTGCTCCCGTGTGTTTCGGTTTCAGTGCATACCCATCTATTATACTTCAAGGGGTTTTTCACTTGTGGAGGCCTGGGGGAGCGTAGGTAACAAGGGGGTTGCCTTTGGTGCTCCTAGATATAAAGAAAGGGGCGCTGAGGTGGCCTTATCGATAAAGCCTGAACTGCTGGCACCTGCTGGGAACGAAACATGTTTGCATGCTGCGGTTTCTGCGGGAGCTGATGCGGTGTATCTCGGGCTCGACGAGTTCAATGCGCGTCGCAATGCGGACAACTTCACACTCGAGACGTTGCCTGGCGTCTGCGAATATGCGCATCTGCGGGGCGTGTCGATTTACGTCACGATGAACATAGAAATACTTCCAAGCGAATTCCAGCGAGCCATCGATCTTGCGCGTGGCGTACACGATGCCGGAGCAGATGGTGTCATCGTGCAGGATGTTGGTCTTGCTGCCGAGATCAGGCGCGCTGTCCCCGGGCTTCCCTTGCATATCTCGACGCAGATGAACACCCATTCTGCAGCAGGAATCGAAGCAGCAGCCCGGCTCGGCGCGAAACGCGTTACCCTTGCTCGCGAGCTTTCGATTGAAGAAATTGCCGAGTTGGCGCAAATCGCTGCAGACTTCGGCATGGAAATCGAAACGTTCGCACACGGGGCTTTATGCGTTTGCTATTCGGGACAATGCCTTATGTCGTCGATGATCGGCGGGAGGTCAGCCAATCGCGGGCTCTGCGCTCAAGCATGCAGGTTGCCTTACGAGCTGCACAGCGACCGCCGCGAGGGCGCGCTACCCGCAGAAGGCGAGCACTTGCTCTCTCCGCGTGACTTGTGCACGATTGACATACTCGACAAGCTTGCAGAGGCAGGCGTTGCGTCTCTCAAAATCGAGGGTCGCATGAAATCCGCCGATTACGTGCACGAGGTCGTGTCGGTTTACCGCGAGGTTCTTGATTCGGGCATGCCGGCAAACGAGACGCATCGCGCTCGTCTCGCCGAAGCGTTCTCGCGCGGTTTCACGACCGCTTATCTCGAGGGGCGTCGCGGCAACGACATCATGAGCTATGGGCGCCCGAACAACCGTGGCGTTTTTGCAGGGCGCGTCGCTCGTGCTGAGGACGGTTTTGCGGAAGTAAAGCCCGAGATTGAGCTCAACGACGGCGATGTTCTCGAGTTTTGGACGAACAAGGGGCACTTTGCCGCAACGCTTGCAAGTGCAAAAGCTTCCAGCAACGGAACGGTCAGGATTGCCGTTGAGCAGCGCGTTGGCAAGGGCGATCGCGTGTTTCGCGTGCGGAATGCAGCGACTGCGTTCATTGACGACGCTATGGAACCGCGCATTCCCGTGCGTGGATCTGTCGAGCTCAACATCGGCTGTCCTGCGCACGTTCTCTTCGAGGCGCTTGCGCGTGATGGAGCGGAATGCAAAGGCGAAGCGTGGGGCGACATCGTCGAAATGGCCCGCACCCGTCCCGTTTCTGAAGAGGATGTTCGAAGCCACATTGACCGCATGGGCACAACGCCATTCTTCCTGGAGGACGAGGCGTCACTCACGGTCGAAATGTCTGAGGGAATCGGCATTGGCTTCTCGCAGCTTCATCATCTGCGCGCCGACGCTCTGGAGGCGCTCAAAGCCAACATGCTCGAATCGTATGCTGCTTTGTCTTCGGGGGAGAGCGAAGCCGCTTGCGCAGGCACAAATATGAATATGCGTAGTTTTAGCCGAGCAGCCGTAGGCGAGATCTCCCCTGAAGACGAAGGACTACGAAAAGGCGAGTCTTTCCCAGCGGCAGGGCGACAGTCCTCGGTGACTAGTGAACGCACCTGCAAGGTTGTGGCATGGGCGACGAACCCGTCGTGCGCCCGTGCAGCCAAACGTGCTGGGGCCGATGCCGTCTACGTGCCGGTTCTCAATTTCCGTCGCGGCCAATCGGTTTTGGCGGGCATTCGGCAGGACGACCCCGAACAGGCCGGTTATCCGAAGCAGTGCGTCATGGCATTGCCCACCATCGATCATGATCCGTTGCCGTTGGTTCGCGAATACCAGCTGTCGTTCGATTTGTGGGACTATGTACGTGAGGGCAAGCTCGTATACGCTGACAGCCTTGCTTCGGTGATTCGCGCAATTGATTGCGGTGCAAGGGTTGAGGTCGGCTCACATGTTCCCATCACGAACGCCGCTACGCTTGCGGTGTTCAATGACCTGGGTGTGGAGCGCGCATGGCTTTCACCTGAGCTCACGCTCGGCCAGATCGACGACATTGCCCGTGCGTCTGCGGTCGAATTGGGTGTGACTGTCATAGGTTCGCAAGAGCTCATGATTACCGAACACTGCCTCTTGATGAGCCAGGGTCCTTGCAACGAGCAATGTGAGACATGTCCGCGCCGTTCGACGGGGCATCGCCTCGTCGACCGCAAGGGTTTCGACTTCCCCGTTGTCACTGACATGCTCGGACGAAGCCATCTGTACAACGGCATTGAGCTCGATATCGCACAGAATATCGTCGACCTGATCGACATAGGCATCACTGCCGTTATGGTTGATACGACGCTGATGGACAAGAAAGGCGCTTCCGAGGCCGTGAACCGTGCAGTACGCGCCCGAGATCTTGCCTTGTCGGAGCGCAAAGCAATCAGCAAACGTTCAAACACGACCACGGGCCACCTATTCCGCGGCGTGTCGTGATAGAATTTCGCCCACTGCTTAATATTGAAAAAGAAAGAGGGAAAGTAATGCTGCCCGCCGAAGAACAACTTCATATCATTGCGTCAGGTGTTGATCGCATCGTGCCCGAGAGCGCTTTGCTCGAGAAGCTCAAGCGCAACCAGCCGCTGAACATCAAGCTTGGCGTTGACCCTACGGCGCCCGATATCCACATCGGCCATGCCGTCCCGCTGCGCAAGCTGCGCCAGTTCCAGGACCTCGGTCATCAGGTCACACTCATCATCGGCGATGGCACAGCTCTCATTGGCGATCCATCTGGTCGCAACTCGACGCGCCCGCAGTTGACCGCCGAACAGGTCAAACATAACGCCCAGACGTATGTCGACCAGGCGTTCAAGGTGCTCGACCCCGAGAAGACGACGCTCGTCTACAACTCCGAGTGGTTGCTCGACCTCAAACTTGAGGACTTGTTGGGTCTCCTTGGCAAGTTCACGGTCGCGCGTATCCTCGAACGCGACGACTTCCACAATCGCTATACCACCAACCAACCGATTGCCGTTCATGAATTCCTGTATCCGATTATGCAGGCATACGACTCGGTCGTTATCAAGGCCGATGTCGAGTTGGGCGGTTCCGACCAGCTGTTCAACCTGCTTGCAGGTCGTGAGCTCATGGAGAAGATGGACATGGAGCCGCAGGTTTGCCTGACGCTTCCTCTGCTCGAGGGCACCGATGGTGTGCAGAAGATGTCGAAGAGCTACGGTAACTATATTGGCGTAACCGACGAACCGGCTGATATGTTCGGCAAGGTCATGTCCATTCCCGATGAGCTGATGGTCAAGTACTATCGTCTGGCCTCGACGGTTCCAGTTGATGAGATCGATGCGATCGAGCGCGGCCTTGCTGCTGACGAACTGCATCCCAACAAGGTGAAGCGTGCACTGGCGCGCAACATAGTTGCTTCTTACTACGACGAAGAGGCGGCGCAGGCAGCTGAAGCTCAGTTCGACCTCGTATTCAAGCAGCATGAGATTCCAACCGACATCCCCGAGTTCGCAGCCGACCTTACGCCGAACGACCAAGGCAAGGTTTACCTTGCGAAGCTTCTTGCCGACGCAGGTTTGGCCGGCAGTGCGGGCGAAGCGCGTAGACTCATCGACGGCGGCGGTGTGAAGGTGAACGGTGAACCCGTTCCCGCCAAGGCCTACAACGTCGATCCTGCGATGCTCGAAGGAGCCACGTTGCAAGTGGGGAAGCGCAAGTACGTGAAGCTTGTCTAACTATATAGATTGAGGCAAGCATGTAGCCGAAGCGGAATCCGCTCAGCCAGATATGATGCTTGCTTGGCTCTTTATCGCTCCAAACTAACGCGCCCGCCGAGAAAAGGCGGGCGCGCCGTTTTTAGGCTCTTTGGATTCGTTTCGAGGCATATTGACATTCAGACGGCTGGAAACCTGCCTCAATTGCATTGATGTCCCATTAAACGCACCCGGGCGTGTCCCTCATGAGAGGGGCATAAACCCTACAGATTGTGCCTATGAGCTCGTCTTCCCCCAAGTTGTTGAATTGCCTGTTTTGATGTTTGTCGGCTTTGTGGAGACGGTTTTGAATCATTGACTACACCATGCTAGCAAGGTAATATATTCAATCGCCGCTTCGCGAGGAGCGGAAGCGGACGGGGCGTCAAAAACCCCCTCCCACCTGGCCTTCGGGCCGGGGCGGAACCTTGAGAACCGGATACTGGAACGGACGAAGAATCGAATTTTTTGGAAGCCCCGGCGCATGCCGGGGACTTACCGTCAATCAATGATTCGGGCAACACT
>JAZLCO010000124.1:0-10038 GCA_045614225.1 Eggerthellaceae bacterium
CTCGCCCCCCCCTCATGGTGACCAAAGAGTCCCCGGGCCCCAGGGCCCCGACTCACGGGGATTGCCTCGTTGCGTTTTCTGCTTCTTGGGATGCCTCTCATCTTGCGTTCCCTCATCGGTGGAAATACCCCACCGGGTGCACGGTGTTCTCGTCCTTGATGTCGAGGCCGGCGAGCGAGCTGTCGAGCAGCTCGGTGCCGCGTACGATGCACGTGTTGCCGAAGCGCCGCCGCAAATCGTCGATGCACAGATCGAGGCGCTCCCAGTCGGGCTCGGCGGGGGCGAACAAGCTCAGCTGCTCGTGCTCGACGGGTTCCGGTTCGACCAGGTCGGTCGCGCGGACGTGGAGCGCACGGATGGGGTGGTCCTCGTCGAAGGGCTCGTTCACGCACAACAGCGCCCAGGCCGCCTGCGCGATGTGACGCGTGGCCGCCGAAGGCCGCGGCAGCTTCACCTGGCAGCCGTAGCCCGAGAGGTCGGTGTCGTTGCGCACGCCGATGGCAATCGTGCGGGCTTGCATGCCGTCATCGCGCATGCGCTGCGCAACCGATTCCGACAGGATCCAGATGAGCGCCTTCGCGTCGGAAACGGTCGTGATGGGGTGAGGCGCCGTGAGGCCGTTGCCATAGCTTTTGACCTCGCGTGCGACATCGCGGGCCAAGGGGTTGTAGGGCTTGACGGGCGTCGTGTCCTCGCCGCGTGCGAACGTGCGCAGCACGAAGCCGATCTTCCCGAACTTGCGCTTGAGGTAGGCGTCGGAGGCATGCGCCAGCTGGCCGATGGTCTCGATGCCGTAGGCGTGCAGCTTGCGCTCGGTCGCGGGGCCCACGTACAGCAGGTCGCGCACGGGGGCACTCCAGACGATGCGCTGGTAGTTTTGCCGCGTGATGTACGTGATGGCGTCGGGCTTGCGGTAGTCGCTGCCGAACTTCGCGAAGATCTTGTTCCACGAGACGCCGATTGACACCGTGCATCCCAGTTCGGCCTTCATGCGCTCGGATATCTCGCGGGCCACGACGCCCACGTCGCCGCCGTGCAACGCAATCGAGCCGGTGAGGTCGAGCCAGCACTCGTCGAGGCCGAACGGTTCGACCAGGTCGGTGTACTGGTAGTAGATGGCGCGCGCTAGCTCGGAGTACCGCCGGTAGAGCTTGTAGCGCGGCGGCAGCACGATGAGGTCGGGGCATTTCTTCCGCGCTTCCCACAGCGCCTCGGCCGTCTTGATGCCGTACTTCTTGGCTTCGATGCTCTTCGTCAGCACGATGCCGTGGCGCAGTTCCTCCTTGCCGGCGACCACGAGGGGCTTGCCGCGCAGCTCTGGTTGCTCGGCTTGCTCGACGCTCGCGTAGAACGAGTTCATGTCGCTATGGAAGATGATGCGGTCCATATGCTCCCGAAAGACAACAACTTACCAAGCCTCTGACGAGGTATTTTCCGAAATCGATATCTCAAAACTAAAACATATGTTCGCATTTTGGGATGCGTCGGTCAATCGAACAAATTGTGGTTTTCGCCCTTCATGGTTTGTTCGATAGTGAGTCAAAATGAGTCAGGGGTCAGGGCAGCGACTCATTGTGCACAATGAGTCAGGGGCCAGGCCCCCGACTCACTCGAACGACACGGTTGTCGATGTGGAACCAAGGCTTGCGCTGCGCGCCGTAATCGTCACGATGCCGGGCTCTCTGCGGAACACGACGGCGAGCGCGCGGCCGCGGTAGGTCGTGTACGTGCCCGAGAGGAAGCTCTCGGTTGTGGCGGGGCGCGCGCTGCCGAAGCCGAGCAGCGTGCCGTTCTCGACTTCGACCGTCACGGTCTCGTCGGCATTCGCCTCGACCTCGCCGTTTGTCCCCGCGATGTTGACGGCGACATAGGCGATGCTGCCTGCTTTCGCCCGCGCCGTCTCGGGGTGCACGTCCAAATGCAGGGTTCCCGAAGCTGACGCTAAGCGGCTTGAGCCGATCTTGCGGCCGTTCTCGTCGAGTGCAATCGCTTCGAGCGTGCCCGGGCGGTATTTAAGTTGGAAGCTCGCGACGTAGTCGCGCACGCGTTTGGTCGCAAGCTCCTCGCCGTTGAGCTTCAGGCGTATGGAATGCGCTCGGCCGTCATACACTTCGACCTCGGCCACCGTGCCCTCGCATCCGCGCCATGACCAGCTGGGAATGGCATCGGACCCACGCCAGGTGGCTTTGTAGGTTTTCCCGTCCATGACGTTGACCGGTCGAACCATGATTGCGGGCCCGTCGGCTGTGTTCCAGACGGCACCCGCCAGCGCGGCGTGCGCATTCGGCTGTCCCAAGATGTCGAGCGCGCCCGAACCGGCAATCAGCCACGGCCACGGCTTGCTGAACCCCGCTTCCTCGGCGGTGTAGGCCCATGACCCGGCTCCCGCTTCGCCCAGGTAGTCCCAACCTGCCCACATGAAGTCGCCGACGACGTTGGGCAGTTCCTTCACAAGCGCCCAATTCTGCGGCAGCTTGTGGGGGAAGGTCTCGCTTCCCACGACGATGCGGTTCGGATGCTTCCGCGCGTCTGTTTTGTACCGCGCCTGCGCGTAGTTGTAGCCCGCGATATCGAGCGCGTCGAGCGCAGGCGAGACGAGCGCATCGGCGCCGGGCAGATTGGCGGCCATCGTCATGCCCGTGCCGAGCATTTGCGCCGTGAGGTTGAACAGCATGCTCGCACGCGGCGGCTCGTCTTCGGTCGCCACGAGCGATGTCTCGACATCGCCTTCGTGTTGCGCATACCATCCTTGCCCCATCTTCTCCATCACCATCATGGTGAGGTTGAACCCGCAGGTGACGGGGCGCGACGGGTCGAGGGAACGCACGAGTTCGACCATCGAGCGCTCAATCTCGACGCCTTCGGCTGTGATGGGGTCGGCGATCTCGTTGCCGATCGAGTACATGATGGCCGATGGGTGGTTGAAGTCATGCGCAACGAGTCGCCGCAGGTCATGGTCGCACCAATCGAGGAAATGGCGCGCGTAGTCGCAGGGGTTCTTGCGCATGAACCACATGTCCCATGCCTCGTCCATGACGTACATGCCCAGTTCGTCGCAGGCATCGAGCAGCGCTTTGGGCGCGGGGTTGTGTGCGATGCGCACCGCGTTGAAGCCCGCCTGCTTGAGCAGGCGGATGCGCCGCTGCTCGCTTTCGGGCCACGATGCTGCGCCGAGCACGCCGTTGTCGCAGTGGATGCATCCGCCGCGCAGCAGCGTCTCGCGTCCGTTCACGAACAGGCCGTCAGCGCTCCATTCGAGCATGCGGATACCGAACGTGACTTCAGCTCGGTCGAGCACGGCTTGCGCCGGCTTCTCGCTCACGATGCCCAGCAGCATGCCGCCGGCGCTCTCGGGTTTCGGTTGTTCGGGCGCTTCCCCGAGCAGGTCGACACGGCAACGGTAGAGTGCGGGGCTCTCGGCGCTCCAAAGCGCGGCGTCGGGAATCTCGAGGTCGAGCTCTGCGCCTGTGCCCTGTGCGACGATGGCACCCGCTTCGTCGATGATGCTTGCGCGCGGTTCGCCGCCACGCGAGGTGATGCTCACATGGATGGTTGCAGGGTCGATTGAAGTTGTCGTGATGCGCACGCCTTCGGGTGCGATGTGAGCACCGTTTCCCGTCCACAACCATACCGGTCGGTAGATGCCGCCACCCGAATACCAGCGGCAATCGGGTTGGGCCGAGTTGTCGGCTTCGACTTCGATTGAGTTGGTCCCTGCGAAAACGAGGCCAGTCAACTCGACGAAGAAGGGAACGAACCCGTAGGGCGGTGCTTCGACCGTGCGCCCGTTGACGACGATTTGCGCATCGCGGTAGATGCCTTCGAACTCGAGCATGACGATGCCTGCCGCTGTTGCCTCGTCAAGTTCGAACGTCTTGCGGTAGCGGTAACGCGCGCCGTGGTAGTATCCGCCCGCGCTTCCCGTGGGCGCGTCGGCGCTGCGCTTGTTGCCGAGCATCGCGTCATGCGGCACGACGATCGGCTCGAATGCGCTGTCATCTCGCGAGAATTCCCAATCGTCGGTGAATAAGGTGCGTTTCATGACCGTTCCTTCTATCGCGGATTGGAAGAGTGGCACAGAGTTCCCAGGGAGCGGTGTGCCACTTTTCAGAATGGCACAGTGCTCCCTGGGAAGGGTGTGCCACTCAAGCATCAGTGTAGACGAAAACCGGCACTTCATGTGAAGTTGTCGGCTGCCGACGATATGTTCCGTGCGACCTTTGCGTTCGTCGCAAATTCAATTAAATCAGCTATATTATGAAGCGGTTCCTAGGGAAGGGGGAGCATATGAAGAAACTGGTTCTAGCAGCTTGTGCAGTGGTTTTGGCCATGGGTTTGGCTGCCTGTTCGGGTGGCGCATCCTCAGGGGCGACGTCGAGCGCGGCTTCTGGCAGCGCCGAGGCATCGAGCGCGGCGGCAGCGAGCTCCGAGGCGGCATCGAACGCTGCAGCTGCAAGCAGCGAGGCGGCTGCAAGCGCCGCGGCGGCGACAAAGGTTGACGTGAGCACCGTCGACTTCGACGTCGCCGCAATGAGCGACGAGGAAGCGTTCAAGTTCATGGACGAGTTCACGAACCGCACGCCCGATGCGCTTGACGCCGACGAGGGCAAGGTCATGCACATCAAGGGCCAGGTGAGCCGCTATACCAAGAAAGAAGGCGACGTCGAGAAGGTGAGCGACTCCGTCGGCATCAAGGGTGAAGGCGGCGTGCTCAAGAGCGTCAACTTCTACGTCGAGGGATGGACGGCGGATGATTATCCGGAGAACAAGGCCCAGGTAGAGGCCACAGGCGTGTGGGGCAAGGTCGACGGTTACGGCACGAATGCCGGCCGCACTCTCATCTGCAACGCTGAGGACGTGAAGGTTCTGTAGCTCGGCAACAGTCGCAGTTCCCATTGCGGGATTCCCGAAAGCGGAAGTGGCATAACGCCCTTCCGCTTTTATTTATAATGAGTCCATGGAAGGAGCCGCTTTCCTTTCAGCACATGAAAGGGGACAGCTACCTTTCATGAAACATGCAATGGAACGGAGCGAATGATGGCAGACCGCGCAGCAGTGATCTTCGGCAACAAGATCGACGACAAGACGTATGCGAAAGCGTGCAAACAGAAAGCGAAGTACGAAAAGAAGTTCAAGCACGATTCGAACGCGGCGTGTCATCTGCGCATTGCCGATCTGCCGGTTGTGGGGGAGCGTTTCGAAGCGAAGCGGCTTGCGCCCGCCGTGTCGACGAGCGAGGCTGCCGACTTCTCGCAAATCGAGAACCCAGTCGTCGTGGGCAACATCCGCATGGGGTTCGGCCACTACCGCATCTCGATGGCCATGGCTTCGGCGGCACATGCGCTCGGCTACACGCCGTTGTGGTTCGATCTCATGGGCTTCCCAGAAACGACGTGCACGAAGCTCATCGCGCACCAGAACAACCTGTACTCGATGGGCTCACGCCTCTCGCAGCGCTCGCGCCTGTTCAACAAGCTGTACTGGGAGCCGTTGAACTCCGAGGGTTTCCGCAAGCTCACGTACAACTCCGCCGACCAGAAGGCCGCTGAGCTGATGGTGGCACCCTACGCCGACCTGCCGCGCGACATTCCGTTCATCGGCACGCACGTATGGCCCGCCCAAGCTGCCATCCATGCGGGGCTGACCAACGTCGTGAACGCGATTCCCGACAACTGGCCCATGGCACTGCATCTGGCCGAGGGCGCGGTGCACACGGTGCAGACGCCGTCGGCGACCCTGGGTTACCAGGCGTTGCGCGGAATGGACAAGAAACGCCAGCTCGCACCCATGCCCGAAGGCTCGGTTTTCTGCACCGGACACTACATCGATCACGAGCTCGTGCTCAACATCCCGTTCGACTGCGCGCGCCGCGTCGAACGCGCCATGGAGGGCAAGCCTATCCGCTACTTGCTGTCCGTTGGTGGCGCGGGAGCGCAATTCGACCTGTTCAAGGGCATCATCGAGCACCTGCTGCCCTACATCGAGGCCGACAAGGCCGCGTTGTTCGTCAACGTGGGCGACCATGCGAACGTCTGGCAGCAGCTGAAAGCCGCCATCCCCGCGCTCGCGCAGGCGACCGAGCATTTCGACGACTTCGAAGCAGTGGCCTTGTTCGCCGAGGACGCGCTCGATGGCGAGGTGCACGGCATCCACGCGTTCGGCGATTCCGACATCTACGGGGCGGTCTATTCCACCAACGTGCTCATGCGCGCATGCGACCTGCTTGCCACCAAGCCCAGCGAGCTTGCGTTCTACCCGGTTCCCAAGCTCATGATCAAGCGCGTCGGCGGTCACGAGGCATGGGGCGCCATCCGCGCTGCCGAGGTGGGCGATGGCACCTACGAGCTCGAGACGCTTCCCGAGACGTGTGCCATGATCGACCTCGTGCAGGCCGAGCCCGCCATCATCGCCGACATGTGCGACAACATCGAGGCAGCCGATGCAATAGGCATCTACGACGGCGCCTACCGTGTCGTGCAGCTGGCGACGCAAGCAACGCAGGAATAGCGACTTCGAACGGAGCCGGCCATACTTAAACGCGACAACGAAAAGAGATTCCTCGCACGCTGCGCCAGCGGCTTCGAGGATGTGCTGGTCAAAGAGCTGATTGGCTTGCACTGCAAGCGCGTCGAGCCCATCAAGGGCGGTGCGACGTTTGCAGGGGAATATGCCGATGGCCTGCGCGTCTGTCTCTGGAGCCGTGTGGCCACGCGTGTGCTGATGGAGATCACGCGCGCGAGCGCACACAGCGCCGACACGCTGTATGCCGGCGTGCGCAAGATTCCATGGGAACGGATCATCACGCCTGGCGCCACGGTTGCCATGCATGCGAACGGCCAGAACGCCGCACTTCGCAACACCCAGTTCACAGCCGTCAAAGTCAAGGACGCCGTCTGCGACAGGCTCGCCGCCGAACGCGGCGAGCGTCCCGATGTCGACGGCACCGACCCCGATTTTCCCATCGACATCGCCATCTACCGCGATCGTGCAACTGTCTATTTGAACCTGTCGGGCCCCGTGCTCCACAAGCGCGGCTATCGCGAGCCTGGTGTGCAAACCGAAGCGCCGCTCAAGGAGACGCTGGCTGCCGGCATCCTTTTGGCAGCAGGTTGGGACGAAATGTGCGCCGATGGCATGGGGTTCGCCGACCCGATGTGCGGCAGTGGCACCTTGCCGATCGAGGCGGCGCTCATCGCAACCAACACAGCCCCAGGTCTTTTACGCGATCGCTGGGGGTTCGAATCGTACGTTCAGCACGATCCAGCGCTCTGGGACCAGCTTGTCGAGGAAGCCCGGGCAGCGCGCATTCCCGCTACAGATTTGGGCATGCGAATCCTCGGCGGCGATCTGAATTCCGATGCCATCGAGATCGCGCTTGCTAATGCTGCGCGCGCGGGTGTTGATGGCCTGGTCGATTTCTATGTCGACGATGCCGCCAACCTGGGCAAGCACATCAGGCGCGGGCGCAGGATGCGCGGTGGGCTCGTGGCGTGCAACCCGCCTTACGGCTACCGGCTGGGCTCGGGTGAGAGCCTGGCGGGCGTTTACGAGGCGCTGGGTGCTGCTGTCGATGCGCTAGATGGCAGTTGGAAGCTTGCGACCATTTCGCCTGACGCAGGCATCGACACTGGTCTGGGGCGTGTGCCGCATGAAACCCTTGCGTGCTACAACGGCCCGTTGAGCACGAGTCTTCGCATCTATGCTCTGGATGATGGACCAACCGAGATTGCCGTCACATCGCTTGCGGGGGCGAACCGCACGGTGGCTGTGGCAGAGCGTGCGAGCGAGCAATTCGCCGCCCGACTGCGCAAAACCGCCAAGGAGCGTGCCAAATGGGCCCGCAAGGCTGGTGTGCAAAGCTACCGCATCTACGATGCCGACCTGCCCGACTACGCGTTCTCGGTCGACCTGTTCCGCAGGGCCGATGACGATGTCGCGCTCGTTCGTGTGGAAGAGCATCGTGCGGGTTCGGGCGTCGATATCGAGCGGGCTGACCGACGTTTCTTCGACGGCCTTGCCCTCATCCCTGCTGTGATGGACATTGCACACGACCAGGTGTTCTTCAAGCGCGCGTTCCACAAGAAAGGCGCGCCTGCGCCTGACACCTGCTGGACGGATGTGCGCGAGGCCGAGTTCACGTTCGAGGTCGACCTGGGGTCGCAAGGCGAGTGCGGGTTGCCTCTGGACATGCGCCCCGTTCGCGAGCTGCTGCGCACCGAAGCTGCGGGCAAGCGTGTCGCATGCCTGTTGGCGTATGCGGGTGCTCCCACCACGTATGCAGCGGCGGGTGGTGCGACGGCCACGGTGACGGTCGACTCGTCGAAGGCTTTTCTCGACCAAGCGGAGCGCACCGTACGCGCAAACGGTTTCGAGGGGCGCGAGCATGCTTTCGTGCAGGAAGACGCGCTTGAGTGGTTGGCATCCCAGGCGAAAGCGGGGCGCGCGTTCGATATGGCGTTCTGCGATCTCTCCGCTTTCCCGAAATCCAAGGACAACGATGAGACCGCACTGTGCGCGCTTGTGCTCGAGCGCGTTGCACGAATCCTCGCACCTGAAGGAGCACTGTTGCTCACCTGCCGCGACCGGAGGTTCAAGATGCCCGACGGCGCTTTGGCGAAACTCGGTCTGAGCGCTCGGGAAATCACCGCCGAAACCATCGCCCACGACTTCGAGCGAACGCCCAAGATTCACCGCGCTTTCCTGATAGAGTTCCGCTAACCAAAATGCATATTTGTACCTGGTTGAATTATGCGCTTGGTGCATAATTCAACCAGGTACAAATATGCATTTTAAAAGCAGTCCCGCATTCGGTCGTTCTGCCTTCCCACTGTCAGTTTTTTGCATGCGATGACTGCTATACTTTTCCTGTTCGTAAAGCAAGTGAAAGGGTCATTAATGGAAAAGAAGCTCGCGAGCAACAAGATTCTTTGGATGTTCGCTATCGGCCAGCTCGGATGGGCGGCGCTCGCCGGCGTCATCTCGAACTGCCTTGTCTACTACTACATGCCCGAGGACTCGCTTCTGAGCCAGGGTCACACGATTTTCATCGCGCAGTCAGCGGTATTCTTCGGGATGCTCACGATCATCGGCGGCATCACGGCTCTCGGCCGTTTGTTCGACGCCGTCACCGACCCTTGGATTGCATCGCTCTCTGACCGCTGCAAGCACAAGCTTGGCCGCCGCATCCCGTTCCTGAGGTTTGCGGCAATTCCGTTCGGCATCGTCACCGTGCTCGTCTTCGTGTCGCCTGTTCCCGGAGAAAGTCCGATCAACGCCGTGTTCCTGGCCGTCATGATGCTTCTGTTCTACCTGTGCATGACCTGCTACTGCACGCCGTACAACGCGCTCATCCCCGAGCTCGGCCGCACGCAGAAGCTGCGCATCAACGTGTCGACCTACATCTCGGCCACGTACTTCATCGGCACGGCACTTGCCTACACAGTGCCCACCATCGCCAGCATGCTCTTCCCGACGTTCGGCGTGGCGGGTGGCTACCGCATCGCCATAGCGGGGCTCGCGGTCGTGGCGGTCATCTGCATGCTCGTGCCGGCGTTCGGCATCGACGAGCACAAGTACGCTGACACGACGCCGTCCGAGTCGCCTGCGTTCAACAGCTTGGTCAAGACGTTCAAGAACAAGGAGTTCCAGACCTTCGTGGCATCCGACATTCTGTACTGGGTCGCGTTCACGATGTTCCAGACGGGCCTTTTGTTCTACGTGACCGAGCTCATGGGCCTCGATGTTGCGTGGTCGACCATCCTGCTCGTGCTGATGATGGTCGTGGCGTTCATCCTCTACATCCCCGTGAACTTCATCGCCAAACGCATCGGTAAGAAGAAGCTCATCGTGTTCGCGTTCTCGTTCTTCGCGGTGACGTTCGGCATCACGGCGCTCTCCGGCATGCTCGGCGTGCCGCTCGAGGCGTGGGGCATCCTCATCGCCGTCCTGGCGTCGATTCCGCTGGCCATCCTCGGCGTGCTGCCGCAGGCCGTCGTCGCCGACATCGCCGACGTCGATGCGCTCGACACAGGCGAGGCG
>JAZLCO010000125.1:0-11023 GCA_045614225.1 Eggerthellaceae bacterium
AGTGTTGCCCGAATCATTGATTGACGGTAAGTCCCCGGCATGCGCCGGGGCTTCCAAAAAATTCGATTCTTCGTCCGTTCCAGTATCCGGTTCTCAAGGTTCCGCCCCGGCCCGAAGGCCAGGTGGGAGGGGGTTTTTGACTCCCCGTCCGCTTCCGCTCCTCGCGAAGCGGCGATTGAATATATTAGGGGGGTTTTGAGGCCGAGTCAACAACGAATTTCGGCTTCGCAACGTCTCCACAATCGGACAGCAATCAAAGGAAAAGGGTCTGAATCTATACGATGCAATCTTTTAATTATTGGCCACAACGCAAGGCCACACTTCACCCGTAAAGCTCCAATTCCCAAAGTCAAGTACGTCTCCAATGATTTCGTATCCGAGAAGGCTTCGCACTTGTGAATTCGAATCGTGCGTGATGTAGTAGAAATCTCTTACTCGGTTCTCCCCTTCTACATGCGCATCGAAAGGCTCTCCGTATTTCGCATAGTCCTGACCCATCGCATTAAGTACAGTAGCGAAATAATCAGCATGGCTAACAGGAGCATGAGAAACCCTGATTGGATCAAAGCCGGCATGTGATTCCTTGACAAGCAAAATGGGGCTTGTCGTCTCAGCGGGTAAATCCATGGATGCAGCCCAATCACCGTGGTCGGCTGTTATAACGATAGTCGCATCGTCGTAAACCCCAGCATCCTTCATATAGCGTAGGTAGGTGCTCGCCATCAACATTGACCCTGTTGCTTGCATCTCTTTAGAGCTATTGCCTTCACCGACGTACTCTCCCTTATCGTTGATGGTATAGGGAGCGTGCCCGCCGTTGAGGTGAATCATCCTGAAAGCGCCTTCACCGTTTTCTCGATTTACGGAGAGCTTGAATCGTTGCAACCTGTCGAAATACCGTGCGTCATCCACAATATATAGAGAGTCGTCGGGTGATTGGTCGGCTGCAAGCGCGAGGGATTCGCGATTGACATCGTCGGTATAAAAACGGAAACGCGGCTTGAAAACCCATGGCATGTCGCGATAAAGCGACGCTTTGAGCATCATCTTGCAAACACCGAAACCGTTGATATTCATCGTTCTCAACGGGTGCGCATTACCGATATTGTCAAAGATTTCGTCTTTCGCTTGATCATCGGTTAGATAAGATCCCCCAAAAGTGGTTGTATAAATCCCGGTCGAATAGCCAGAATCGTGCAAGTCTTCTAAGAAGGTGCTCTCCGTATATCGATCGATAAGGTAGTCGTTAATATCTTGGTCAGGAGAAGGCGTTACTCCAGACATGAGGTATGGCAAGGCAAATCCCGTTGGTATCATCACGCCCGCTGAATTCTGATACCACGTGAAACCTTCCATTTCATCAAGCATCGACGGATCCTGGTCAACGAGGTCAATGAGCGTTCTGGTGTCGTAATAATCGAGAATGATTACGACAACATTGTTCTTTTCGGATAAGTCGTACAAACCCGTCTCGGTTATTGCAATTGATCCAGATTCGTTGTGGTTTTGGCTATCGTCGAAGAATAAGCTGATAACGCCAACCATTTGAACCGCTATAAGCACGACGCTCAAGCATCCTGCAATCATGCGCAAAACCTTCTGATTGAAAAACGCTGTCAGCAGGAGCCCCGCAATGACAACAAGCCATGCTAAGCCTGATACAACCATCATCAAGCCATGATCCCCCCACCAATCAACAGCACGGCCGTCAGCCGAGGGCAGCCCGCCATTCAGGAACATTGCTTGAATGTAGCAACAGACACCGATAGCAAAAACAAATGCGAGCACAAATGTATGGGCCTTCCCTCTGAACAATGACATAAAGATGGTCATGAGAAGCGCGCAAGCACAAGTCGCTAAAGCAAGCAGCCCCCACACATCACCCAGTCTGAAAACGAGATCGTTTTGACCACCTGCCACTATTTCGCAAGGAGCCACGAAAAGAAGCGTCATCGAGAAGAACGTCGCCACCCCTAATGACAGCAGAATGCGGTGGGAGAGTTTGAAGCTCGTCCCGCTTGCATCCATCAACTTTGAGTTAGCCGATCTTCTTCTTTCTGGTTTGTCCGAATCGGAAAGGCTAAATGAGCTCGCCGGCTTTCTGCGGTTGTCCTCGTCAGGCTCGATGCGCATTAAGTCTTGCTCGACAATCTTGTTCGCATTTTCATCGATTTTGAGCAGCTTAAAAAGCGCACGACGCGTGCGCCTAAACGCCACGCCAGCAACAGCGCCAAGCGCAACGGCAACGCCTGCGACGGCTTGGATGGTATAGGTCATCACCGATGGATCAACATATGCATAAGCAACCTTCGGCGTGCCAACGCTGAGCAAAAGGCAGACCAGCAGAAGGGCTGCAGCATCATATGCGACAACGACGAGCCGTTTAATCATCAGCTTTGAAGGCATTCTCTATTCGCCTTCTTCTGCCGATTTCTTCGCTTCTTGTTTCTCAAGCATCGCTTCAAGCAGATACTCGCCGGCCGCTTCGCCACCGTGGCCAACGTTGAAAATCAACTCACTTCGCGTTTGCTCGATTCTGCCAGCCCATTCAGCTTGGCTCTCGAGCATGCGCTCGACCGTTTCGCCAATTTTCTCGGCGTTTTCAGGCGCGAACGAAACGCCCACGCGATTGCGCAGAGTGATGTCCGTCGGTTCGGCTGTGATCTTCTCCCATTCAGGGTTGTTGACCTTCATCGGAGTGTCAACGAAAATGCACGGCTTGAGCGTCGAGAACGAGAACTCGCAGAATACACTCGACCAGTCGGTGACGAGAATGTCCGAAGTGAAAATCGTGGTGTTAGACGAGAAGTCTTTCTCGAAATAGAGTTCGCTCTCAGGAACATCGGCGTAGCGTGCCTGCAACGCCTCCCAACGAGGACGGTAACGCTTCGTGTATTCGGGATGCGGCCTGACCACGACCTTCCAACCATGCCCCAGCAAGCCCTTCAGCATGTCGTCAAAACATGAATCGAGAATGTTGTCTTCCTGCCACGACGGGGCAATGAGCACGACCGGGCGCTCATTGTGCGCCTTACCCTCTTCGACGAGCTTCTTGTAATCGGCGATGTTGCGATCGAGCAGATCGTAGCCCGTCTTCACATGGCGTTTCTTTGCGGTGCCGTAATATTCTTCCATCCGTTCATCTTCAATGATTTGGTGGGGACCGACGCACATCAACGTGTCGTAATGCTCGTACTCGCCCTTCGTCGAAGTGAGCGGCAAAGATGTCATGTGGTGGAACATGTAAACGTATTCGATGTCCTTGCGCACATACGAACGTTTGATATAGAAGTTGTCGAGGTCGCCCAGCGTTGTCACCACAATGTCGGCATCCATCTTCATCATCAGCGTAATCGCGCGTTTTTCCCCGATGTAATAGGGATTAATGCGCGGATATTCTTTTGCGATTTCGAAAATCTGGTCATTCGGATCGTTCGTAACGTAATGAATCGTCGCATTCGAGTTCGTGAGCAAGTATTCGATAGCGCCTCTGAAGTACTTGTAGAAACCCGAGCCTTCTGAATAGAACACGATGTGCTTACCCACAATGTTGAAAAAGCGCTTGTAGTCAGCCTTTTCACGTTTGGCCAAGGGATCCTTCTGATACCACTTCTTTTTGCGATCAGCCTCGAGCGAATTCAGCTCGTCGAGCTCGACACGGCTGGCCTCGAGGTCCTCGTAATCGATGTACTTCCTCGGCTTGATGATAATGTTGCACAATGCCTGCACGGCGATGGCCGAGAGGTTCGAGCAGATCCAGTAGAATGCCATACCTGCAGCCACGAACACGCCCAAGATAAGCGAGAGGCCGATTGAAAGGCCATTCGTCATGTTCTTCTCAGCGCGAGACTGTTCACGCTGCAGCGGGTTGATTCTGTTCTGGGCAAAACCAAGGAGAACCGCCGACAGGCCGGCAAGCACAGGCATGATCCAGGACAAGCCGCCATCCTCGAATGGCACGAGCCCCAAAAACTCAGTTCCAGGAGTTCCCGAATCGGTAATCGAATGGACCACGTCGACCAAACCGAACAAGATGATGATCTGAATGGCGAGCGGAATGAGCGATAGAAGCGGATGATAACCCTTCTCTTTGTTCAATTCGTTCTGCTTCTCGCCGATTGTCTCGCGATCACCAAAATGCTTAACCTTCAAGCGATTAAGCGCTGGCATGATCTGGACCATCTTGATGGAGTTCCATTGCACCCACAATGCCATGGGCATGAGGATGATCTTCGTGATGACCGTAAACAGAGCAATTGCAATCCACCAATTGCCCGTCAACTCATAGCAAGGCTGGACGATGAGCTGCAAGACGCTCGCTACTGCTGCAAACATATTGTCCTAACGATTGAGTCCTAATGCCTTCCTGCCAAGGCATAATCTTTGGTATTGTAGCAAAATGGCAGAATGCGATTTTCGGCATCACATCAGCTAGAATAGTTTCAACATATAAACAAGGAGCATCTTTTGGGTCGTTTCGAAATCAACATCCCAGTTTTTGCTCAAGAAGCATTGCGCGCACTTGAAATCGCCGGCAACGAAGCATGGCTGGTCGGCGGATGCGTGCGCGATGCGTTGCTCAATCGAGAAGTCCACGACTACGATATCGCCACCTCCGCTAAATGGCAGGATGCCGAAATAGCCCTGAGCGCAGCCGGCTTCACAGTCCACCGGACAGGTACCGCGCACGGAACCGTCACGGCGTCGCTCGACGGAAACGCAATTGAAGTCACGACGTATCGAACCGATGGGTCTTATACTGATGGGCGCCATCCCGATAACGTAACGTTTGTGGGCGCCATCGAGGAAGATCTTGCACGGCGTGATTTCACGATCAACGCCATGGCATACCACCCCGAGCGCGGCCTGTTCGATACTTGGAACGGGCAGGGCGATCTCGAAGCTCGCACGATTCGTGTGGTCGGAAATGCATCGAAGCGTTTTGCGGAAGATAGCTTACGTGTGCTGCGTGGCTGTCGGTTCGCCTCTCAGCTCGGATTCACCATCGAGCCAACCACACTTGCTGCCATGAAGAAAGAGAAGACAGGCTTGTTGCGGGTATCTGCAGAACGCATCACGCACGAGATGGACGAGCTGCTGCTCGGCGATTTCGTTCACGACGCCCTCATGGAAACCGTCGACGTGCTCGTTGCGTTCATGCCCGAGATTGCTGCATGCAGGGGCTTCAATCAGCACACTCCATACCATATATACGACGTCTGGGAGCATACTGCTTGGGTGGTTCAGCGCTCGCCTAAAACCAGGCTTGCCCGATGGGCTGCGTTACTTCACGACATTGGAAAACCAGCGGTGTTTTACACGGACGCCAATGGACGTGGGCATTTCTTCAAACACCAACAAGTGAGCGTGATTCTCGCAAAAAGCATCATGGAGCGTCTGCTCATGTCCCCCACGTTCACCACTCAAGTGCTCACACTCGTGCGCATACACGACCGCCAGATTGCTGCCAATCCCCGTTCGGTCAAACGCGCTCTTTCGAATCTCGACGGAGACATCAATTTGTTCCGCACGCTTTGCAAAATCAAACGAGCCGATGCGCTTGCGCAATCAGAGTTAAGCGAGCCGCGCCTTGAGCTGTCATACGAACTCGAACGCGTGCTTGACGAAGTAATCGCCTCGAACGATGCGTTCAGCCTCAAGCAGTTGGCCATCAATGGTAACGATGTACTTAAGCTCGGCGTGCCAGCCGGTCCGCAAATCGGCGAACTGCTTGAAATGGCCCTTGATGCCGTTATAGAAGAAAAACTCCCGAACGAGCGCAATGCGATCATCGCTTTCCTGCGCGCTCAGCGTTAGCTGACCGCCGAATAATCATCTGAGCAACCATCCCATGATTTCGGGATCAGATGCAAACAAATCTGCTCCTACGTCATGCTGGTTTGCATCAACGTAGAAGTAATCATTCGCTTTAACATCGAGCACGACGAGCTCGTCGATTTCATCTTCAGCAAGGCCTTTGTTTTCATACCTTCTGCGAAGACCAAAGTATGTACGTTCGACGTCGGATACGCGGTAGTACTCGTCATCGTCTCCAATGACCATCATGAGAGGAACTTCCTGCTCCGCTAAAGCACCAATGGAACCATCCCACAGCGATGCCATATGAAGCACCCTGCTGTATAGCTCAGGCCGTTTCGCCATAACCAGAGAAACCGTCTCACCGCCAAATGAATACCCTGACAAATACACGCGCTGCGAGTCGATGTTGTACTCATTCAAAGCCCATTCTGTGAGCGAAATCACCATGTCAACCGTTGTGCTGAGATAGTCAACAGGTTGAGGGGTGATCAATATCACATCGCTTATAAAATCTTGTGCGGAAAAAACGAACTGGCTCTCGAGATTAGCTCCAATTCCCCGAGCATACCAACCCGACCATCCAGGTACATGAATGTACAGCGCATAGGCACTGCTGCCATCGTAATCTTCGGGAACGCGCATACTGAAAGGGATATCTCCGAGCTTTGGAACTCGCAACACATCGTCCACCACAAAACCTCGATCGACGATATCGCCTTCGATAAGAGTACCAAACACCTGAGATGGTGACACCTCGACAAGCTTTTGAACATGTGAGCTGATTTCATCAGCGATTGGCGCTCTTGTATTTAATAACTCAGAAGCTGAAGAAGGCGTGCTTGAAATCGCGTAAGCAGGTTCGACTGATGCACCGATTCGGGCACAGCCCGCCATCACCGCACCAACAAGACCAAACGCACCGGCGCTCAGAAATCGCCTTCTGCTAACAGGCGGCAGCTCGCCAGCTCGAATATGGCAACTATCCGTTCGATCTCCCACGCCTCATCCCCCATGAAGGCAGAGCAACACATCCTGCGATTACAGGCATGTTTTATACATGTTAGAACAAACAACTCTTACAACAGTCTAGCCGATGATGTGCGCCTCACCGCTATTGACCAACGTTACTTTCACGCCGTCGTCAACCTTGAGGCAAGCCGTCTCCTCATCGATGCCGATAACTGTGCCCTCGACGATGACATCCCCACTTAACAGCTGCATGCGAACAAGCTTTCCTTGCAGATAGCTGCACGATTCATATTCCTTCAGGAACGGTTCGAAGCCTTTTTCTTGCCACACCGGATAGCATTGATCGAATGCTGAGAGAATCGCATTTCCCACCGCATCGATAGCATCCTGTTTGTTGGAAAACGTATAACCATTGCCAAATGAAATCTGGCCCATTTCGGAATAGCCGACCGCCATATCCTCGAAATAGGCAGGCTGATACCTGCTATCTGAAAGAATTTCGGCTGTTTCATCAGGCTTGAAAACGTTTACACCCATGCCGATGCAAACGCCGCCCGACGTTGCCTCCATGGAAATACCTGCGATTTTGTCGTCGTCGACCATGAGGTCGTTCGGCCATTTAACCTGAACGGTCTCGGGAGGAACCGCAGCCAGGCGCAACAGCGCCGCACGAATAGATAGCGCCATCACAAAGCCAAGCGTGGGCAACTTCTCAAGAGAACCGCCTGGACGAAGCAGCAACGATTGGTACAAACCGCCCTCCGGGCTAGTCCACAACCTACCCTGGCGACCGTATCCACCGGTCTGTTTACGCGCACGGCATACGTACCGTTCGTTTGCATGCGCCCTCAACGCTTTTTTTACCTGTTCGTTGGTCGAAGTGACTTCTTTGAAATAAGCGATGTCGAACGGTTTCATTCGATACTCCAATTCAGGTCGTGCTGGCCCAGCTGGTAATCATTATCCCCCTTTATTGGGTCAGTGACCAGAGTGTATCGATTGAAACCGAACGTCTTTCCTATTGTTCTTCGTACAAGGAAATCGCCAGCGGCAAGTACTTCTTGGCGTACTTGTAATAGATGTAGAGCCATTCGCCCACAAAATCGCCTTCCGATTCCTTCTGGAGCGACCAGATGTACCAGCACCAACCCGCAAGACCTACGAAAACGAAGTTGTGCCGCTTTTCCTCAAGCGTGGGCTTCCTGCCATAGTACAGCTCGAGGGCGCGTTCGGCCTCAGCGTCGTCGAGCATGCACGTTACGACAAACGTGCCATAATCGCTTGCAAAATCTGACATGCCAGCGTACTCCCAATCGATAAGACTTAGCGTCCCATCCTCGCCGTAAAGCAAGTTTAGATTGAAGAAATCGTTGTGAGTGAGGCACTTCGGAGCCCCGTCTGCTTCAGCAAGCTCCCGTGCATGTATCGCCTGAGCCCTCAACTCATCGTAGCCCGGCACCTCAATCGGCCCCTTTTCGAGAAGCATGGCCTCGTACTTGAGCCCCTCCTCGAGATAGTCGAACGACCTGTCGAGGCTAACGTCCTGAGCATGCAATTTCCTAGCAACTGCCATAGCTTCTGCCAACTCAGCTTCGTTGTGCGGATCGAGCTCGCGCGCATTCGGGATGAATTTCGAGATTTTCCAACCACGCTCTGGGTCCTCTGCCACGAACGTGCTATCAATACCGATCGCCTTGCCCAGCTCAAGCGCTTGAAGCTCTGCAGCCCGGTCAATCATCTGTTCGGTCCCTACGCCGGGGTGGCGGTACACGTATTCCCCACTGTCAACCGTAAAATGACACGAGAGGTTCGTAAGCCCTTGCTTGAGCGCATAGACATCTCGAATTTCGGAACGATCACAACCAAGCACCGACTCGATGTGATTGAAAATATCGACATCAACATTCTCTAGGAACAGCGGGTCGAAATCCTTCATCTCGTCGAGCGAATCGAACTCATGAACCGTACCGCTTTCAAGCTTATGGACCTCCATATCGAGCTCGCCAATATGGTCGGAGTAGATTTCTTCCCAAAGCTTGGTCGCGGTTTGAGGTTCATCGTACTCCGCCTCGAGAATCTCGCGGAATCTATCAGAAAACGCATGGTCGAAATACGCCACGTCGGCCATGTACCACGAGGCCTCACCGCCGATGGTCACGCCGGTAATTCGGTTGGACCCGCCGATCTTGAGGCACCATTCGTCAGTTTTGCCTTCGGCGTACTCTGCAAAGTAGCACGCCTTCCACATGTATTGCTTAAACGGATTCGCGGTCAAATAGAGATCTGACGTGCAAATATAGGTGTTTCCGAGCTTTTCGCGAACACGCATCAACGTAGAGTTGTTATTGCGTTTCGCGTAATCGGGATTCACCACAATCTCGACGCTATATTTCTCTTCCAGATAGAAGAACAGTTCCTTTTTGTAACCAACAACCACAATAATGTCTTCAATTCCTGCCTCACGCAGCATCTCGATTTGCCGCTCGATGAGAATCTCACCATGCACCATCAGCAGCCCTTTAGGCTTCTCATAGGAAATCGGCACGAAACGCGACGATAGGCCAGCCGCCATTATGACGGCATTTTCAACCTTGTATGGTTCGAGTTCTTTCATTCCCCGTGGGGTGATTGCACCACGCTCAACAAGTTTTGCGTTCTCCAAACCTTTATGCACCTTGTTTACGCGACCAAGCGAGGCGCTCAAGGCTTGAGCAAGCTCTCTTTGGGTCAATCCCGGATTGTCCTTGATTGCACAGAGCATTTCGAATTCGTTTTTGTTAATCATGATGTTACTTTCGATTTTGTCATTGATAAATGGGCGTTCGCAGTATACCATTATGTTCATGTTTCATGAACATCATCATGAAAATGAGATTTATTGAGTTCCACATCTTGAAGTGACAGCAACCCAGCTGCGAACACATTTAAGCAGCTGAAGTCGACAGTGGGAGGCCTAACAACATGGATCAGCAAATCGCCCAGCTCCGCGAAGAGAGGCGGAGAAAGTATTTTGTCCGTGGTGTCGCATTCGCGATTGCATCAGGCATGTGCTACGGGCTTTACACCGGTTTCCTCACACTCGCCGAGACCCAAGGCGTTTGGGGGGAATGGTTTGCGGGCGAACCATGGGGTAACGGCAACCCTGCCTTGAGCGCATTCGTGATCACGTTCGTTTTGGCAGCCCTCGCCGCAGGAATCAACGATTTCTTCAGCGGGGTGTGGTCGCTTGCCATGTGCGCGAAGAATCGCCAACTGGGCGATTTCTGGAAAACCGTGAAGACAAAACCGGGTTGGATCATGATTCTGTGTGCCGTCATCGGCGGGCCCGTGGCAACAATTGCTTACATCATCGGACTGAACTCGGCAACGGCAGCGGGCAATCCTGGTGTCATCGTGCCCATCGCAGCACTCAACTGTGCAATCGGCGCCATTCTCGGACGAGTTTTCTTCAAGCAAGAGTTGAACGCACATAAGATCATCGGCATCCTGATTTGCCTGTTCGCAGGCGCTCTCATCGGCGGTACGAGCTTTGCGGCCATGGGTCCCGAAGCGCTCATCGGTTGCCTGTTCGCATTCATCGCAGCGTTCGGCTGGGGTTTCGAAGGGTGTGTCGCCGGCTTCGGCACCATCCTCATCGACTACCGCATCGGCATCGCCATCCGCCAAACAACCGCAGGCATTCTCGAGCTGTTCGTGATGTTCCCCCTTCTGTCCGTGCTTGGCGGGGAAGCAGCTTGCATTCCCAACCTCGCAGGCGCCGCAATCACGAGTCCCGCACTGCTTATCTTCCTTATCTCTGGCTTCTTCGCCATGCCGGCATATTCGTTCTGGTACAAAGGCAACTCGATGTGCGGCGCAGCACTCGGCATGGCTTGCAACGGCATGTACGCATTCTGGGGGCCGTTCTTCATTTGGATCATCATGGGCGTGCTCGATTTGGGCGGCGTGGCAGCGGACTTCCCACCCCTTGCGCCCATCCAGTGGGTAGGAGCGCTCATCATGGTCGTGGGCATCTTCTGCATCGCCGTGAATCCAAAGAATCTTCTAGGCAAGCGCAACGGAAAGGAGGCGTAGAGCCATGGCGAACGAAAAGGAACTCATCCCCCTGTACTATGCAATCATCAAGTATTTCCTGGATGGCACCGAAGCATGCGCCGACGACGTCGTGACAGCGCTTTCCCCGAATTACGGCAACTACAAGCTGCTCACTCACAAAGATGTCGAAGAAGCTCTT
>JAZLCO010000126.1:0-8940 GCA_045614225.1 Eggerthellaceae bacterium
CCGAAGTCGACCTGGTTCGAGCCGAAACTCCGCTCAGGCTTGTTCATCCACAAGATTTAGAACACCATCTTTTGCTCGAGGACTCGCGGGCCTCACCTACAGCAACTCAGCTTGCCTATGCATTTTTCAAAACAGTGCTTCGCAAGCGGTGAGATCCGCGAATCCTCGAGCATTTAACAAATCCCTTCAAATCTTGTGGATGAAGGCTGAGGGGCTTTATGCGGCAATTCGCGCTGTTGGCTATTTCCGAGCGATTACGATGACGTTGTCGGCATCTGCGAACTCGTCGGTTGCGCATGGGAAGACGTCGACCCGATTGAATATCGATTGCAAGAGTGCGACCTGCTCATGCAAAAAGCGGGCATCGGGGCCTTCCAACGGCGAAACAATGTTGGTCAGGTAAAGGCCACCGGGGGCAAGGCGCGCATGCACAGCCCGGATGAACTCTTCGGTCGTGAGGTGCGAAGGCGGCGTACCTGCGTCGAACACGTCGTTCACGATTGCATCGTAGAGAGATCCCGGCTGCTGTAGGTGCTCAAGCGCATCTGCGCAGATCAAGCGCAAGCGGCCCGTCGCTTCGGTGTCGTACTCCTCGATGAGGCGGTCGAGGAAGAAATACCTGCGTGCAATCGACGTGATTGCCGGGTCGATTTCCACAGCGTCCACTATGACGTCGGGGTAATGCGCGATGAGATGCTCGGGATAGTCGTATCCCCCGCAGCCAAGCACGCACACGTGCTCGATTGACTTACCCAATTCGAACATCATGTCGTAACGCTTCAGGTATTCGAACACGAGCTCGGTGTAATCGTCATCGACATAGGTGCCCGACTGCACGATGCCGCCCACTTCGAGCAGGCGAACGCTTCGGCCTTCATCGCCAGACACCTGATAGACACGGGTTTTCCCGAACATCGTGTCGAAATGCAGATACGTACCCGAAAAGAACCTGTTTCGAATTGCAACAACAGCCAATGCGAGCGCCGTCGCACCCGCCGCGGTAATCGCCATCGTTTTAAGAACACGTCGTTGCATGTCTTTATGATATAGGAGAGAAATGTTGCTGGCATTCAGAAGCTCGTATAGTCAAAATCAACCACGAACATTTTGAAGCTGCCCAGAGCGGGTACAATAACGCCTAGAAAACACCTAGGAATAAGAGGATTCATGGCTGAAACTACCAACGAGACGAACTACCACGATATCAACCGACAAAACATGGTCGCCTATTTCGAGAAGGGCGACAAATACACGCGCTCGCTCGGTTTCGAGCTCGAACACATCATCCTGCGCGCGGGCACAGGAGAAAAGGTGTCGTATTCAGAACCGGGCGGCATACGCGACGTGCTCGTCAAGCTCTCCGAGAAATACGACCGGGTGCTCTACGACGGCGATGACATCATCGGATGCGAAAGCCCAAAGGAAGTCGTGACGATCGAGCCCGCTGGTCAAATCGAAGTCTCACTCGGGCCGTGCTTGTCGGTTTTCGAAGTCGAGCGGATCTACCTCGGTTTCCGCAGCAAACTCGATCCCATTCTCGAGGAATTCGGGCTCGTGACGCCCATGCTCGGCTATAACCCTGCAGCCAAGGTCGACGACCTCGAGCTCATCCCGAAATACCGTTACCAATGCATGACGAAGTTCCTCGGCGCCCAAGCGCACGAGGGAATCTGCATGATGCGCGGTACCGGTTCGTTGCAGGTTTCGATAGACTTCCGCAATGAGACAGATGCGCTGCGCAAGCTGCGCACCGCCGAGATGATCGCGCCCATCCTTTCGCTCATCTGCGACAACTCGCCTATTTTCGAGGCTGAGGAACGGAAGTCCAAGCTCGTTCGCACCGCCGTCTGGGCCGGCATGAAACAAGACCGCGTTGGCACGGTGCCGGGCTCGCTCTCGAAAGACTTCTCGTTTGCCGACTACGCCGATTACATCATGACCCGCGAGGCAATTCTCGTACCCGATGCCGATGCGGCGGAGGGATGGCGCTATGTAGCCAACCAGACGTTCGACGAGCTGTATGCAAACCGCGAGATGACGAAGGCCGAAATCGAACACGCGCTTTCTATGGTGTGGCCCGACGCGCGTCTGAAGAACTTTGTCGAGATTCGTCCCGCCGACGCCATGCCGATTGAGTACGCACTCGCCTACGTCGTGCTCGTGCGGGCGCTGTTCTACAACGACCGCAACCTCGGCGTGCTCGAATCGCTCCTTGCCAATGTCTCGGAAGACGACGTGAACGCCGCCAAGGAAGCGCTCATGGAAAAGGGCTATGGCGCTGAAATATACGGCCGTTCGGTCGAGTTCTGGGCCGACATGCTCATGGTGCTCGCTTCGGGAAGCCTCGAGGAAGGCGAAGCCATTTACCTCGAGCCGCTCGCTTCGATGGTGAGATACCGTACGACGCTTGCCGACATCTGGATCGGTCTCATGGAGAAGCGCATGGGCGTTGCAACGCCGCCGCCGGGCGCTCCCGTCATCGGGGTCGTGCCCCGATACGACTTCGAGTGGACGGGCCTGGCAATCGGCGACGGCTACCTGAGCGGGCTGCTCGAAGCCGGCGGCATCCCCATCGTGCTTCCCACCACTGACGACCCCGCGACCATCAAGCGCCTCATCGCATCATGCGACGGTTTCCTCGTTCCCGGTGGCCAGGATATCGATCCGAGCCGCTACGGCAAACGCCGCAAGCCGCACACCCATCGATCCGCTACGGCGCGCGACAAGATGGAAGATGCGCTCATCAGGGCGGTCGTCGAGGCTGACAAGCCCCTGCTCGGCGTGTGCCGCGGCATGCAATCCCTCAACGTTGCGCTCGGCGGCACGCTCCATCAGGACATCCATGCCGACCATTCACCCGATTCCCTTCCCCACGTGCAAGGGCGTCCGTTCGATGTGCCCGCGCACATGGTCGAAGTCGTGGAAGGCTCGAAGCTCGCCGAATGCGTACACGCGCTGCGATTGGGTGTGAACACCATCCATCATCAGAGCGTCGCTGAACTGGGCGAAGGGCTCGTGGTGAGCGCTGTCTCACCCGACGATGGGGTCATCGAAGGCATAGAGATGCCCGGCAAACGCTTCATCGTGGGCGTTCAGTGGCATCCCGAGCATATGTGGCGCAGCCGGCCTCATTCCAAGGACCTCTTCGGTGCCTTCGTGAAAGCAGCAGCTGAAAAGCAGTAGAATAGGCTCGGCATTCAGCATTGGCCTGATCTTCAGGAGGGGCATTATGGCGGGGAAATTCGACAACGTTCCGCAAAGCGTCCGCGAAGCTATCTCAATTGCGCTGTTCGTCGGCGCCATTTCAGCAACGGCAGCTGCGTTGCTGCACCAACCGCTCTTCATTCTGGGCGGCCTTCTGCTGTTCGCAATCGCCTATTTCGTGCGCATCAGGCCCCAGCTCCAACAAGAATACCTGGAGCAAGAGGAATACAACAAGAAGTACTCAGCTGACGACTCGTACCAACCCATCCTCGACCGTTTCGATGAGACGGAAGACGACGATGCACTCATCGACGCCTACCAAGCATGGAAGATGGGACCCTACGATAACGAAGTGAAGCTCCGCTTCCTGCAGACTGCCATTCTCGCGCTCATCGATGCTGGGAAGATCTATCGCGTCGAGGAGCTCATGTCGGAGGTCGAAACCCTCGCGGCTGAAGAGGGCTTGAGCGATCGGTTCCAGACGTTCCGCGCCCAATGCGACCGCAGCATTGCCGAAATCGCCCAACAAAGGCTTGCGCCTGCTGTTGAGGAATCTTCAGAAGAAGCGGAAGAAGCGTAAGCTTCAAACCTACCCGACAATCCGCCTATTCCTGAGCCGCCCACTTGCTGCCGGTGGCCTGCCAGTTGTCTGTATTCAGCGGATCGCCCGTGATCTCGTATTCGACGATTTCCTGGTCATGCCATCCGTCGTTCGTCGTTGCGAAATAGGGACGTGCGCGCGAATTGTCTTCCCCATCGACCTCGAACATCGTCGGGCCGTATGCCGTCGCATCACCACCGGCCGCAGCCATGATAGTCGCCTGCAAGTCGAAATGCCCCACGGCAGCTTGTGACGCTTTGATAGGCGCGCTCGCTTCTTCGTGCGATTGAGCTGGCTTCACGAGCATTATGGGAACACTCGGTTCTTCGAGTGGATCAAGCGTCGAGAACCACGTGCCATGATCGGCTGTGATGATGATCGTCGCATCATCGTACACATCAAGCTCCTTCATGCGGCGCAGGTAATCGTCGACGATATAAAGCGACCCTTTCGCCTGTGCATCGATATCGGAGTTGTCGAGCCCCACGTCTTCCGCCAGCTCATTCATGCTGAACGGCTCATGTGGACCGATGAGGTGGATGAAGCGGAACGCGCCACGCGCATCGCTTTGCTCGATCGTGAGACCGAAACGCTGCAGTCGCTTGAAGTACTGTGCGTCGTTCATAAGGTACGTCGTCTCGGACGGATCGGCCTCGGGATCATACGCCACCATCGCCAAGTTGATTTCATCGGTGTAGAACCAAAGGGGCGGCTTGAGCAACCACGGCACATCGCGGTAGAGCGCGCACTTCGCAAGAGCGAACCACGTGCCCACGAAGTCCATCGACGAGGTGTCGGCTGCATGCAAATTCACCGTGCAACGCGCGATGTCGCCTGCATCCTCACCCGAAAGGTATTCCAAGTTCAGCGAGTCGGAGTACAAACCGATTGAGTAGTCTTGCGCATACAAGTCTTGCAGGAACGACGACCTGAGGTATCGCTCCGTCAGGTAAGTCGAGAATTTCTCGCCCGGACGAGGAACCTGGCCGGTCAACATGCAGGGGACCGCGTAGCGTGTCGGAATCATCGACCCTGAAGCGTTTTTGAACCATGTGAAACCACTCATCTCGTCGAGCAACGACGGATCATCGGTCACAAGTTTCTCGAGCTGCGCCGTATCGAACGTGTCGAGCACGAAAACGACGATGTTGTCTTGAGCTGAAACCTCAAACAACCCATCTTCCATCGGGGTTGGCGAACCAGCGGCAGCCGCATGGGCATGAAGGCCATCGTCGCCAACCTGAGCCTTCTCAGCAGGTGCAACGAGCAAGCTCGCCGTGCCCACGGCCTGTACGAGCACAAGCGCACAAGCAAGAAGGCACGCACCGCCAACAGCACGTTTCGGCCTCATGTGACCGTATCCCATCACACCAACGAGAATGGCAAGCCATACGATCGTCGAAACGACTGTAATGGGAGTAAACGACGCCCAGTCGATGGCCCTACCATCAGCAGGCGGCAACCCGACATTCATGAACAGCGCCTGCACATATGCCCCAAGAGCGAGCGCGAACAAGAGCAAGACTACAAGACCGAACGGTCTTCCCCGCAGAAGCGAGACGAGCAAAGCAACTGCAACCGCAAGTACAACGCCTACGACGATCAGGAGCAGCGCAACATCGGTCGCCGAATAGACGAGGCTGCCCGCAGATGCGGCAACGATCTCGAGCGGAGCAAGCACGAACAATGTGACCGATGCAAAAAGGCAGATTGCAAGCGCAATGACAAAGCGCTTCTTCCACGACATTGCACCAAGTCCAGCGTCTCCCTGCAAAAAAGACGAAAAGGCGGCTTTTGCACTTCGCGCCTCTTTCGATGAGTCACGTTTAGAGGCAGCCTCATCATCAGTTGTCGGTAGAACCTCAACCAACGATGGCTCTAATGGCTGCCCATACGAAACCACAACCCGACGCACATCGGGCTCATGTTGCTTTCGGGCATCTTCATCTATGTCGAGCAGCTGGTAGACAATTCGGCGGCCACGCCTGAAAGCCACGCCTGCAACAGCCGAGAGCGCAACGGCTACACCGGCGAGCGCCTGAATTGTATACGTCATGACCGAGGGATCAACGTATGCCCACGCTATTGCCGCCCATGCGAGGTTGACCGCACTAGCGCAAACCACTGCGTACAATGCGAGCAAAGCAAAGGACTTGAGACGTACGTTTTCCAACATGCCGAACCTAGATATCCGCATAATCACCGAAATCGAGGATATCGGGATAATGAGCGGTGCGCACGTCGTTCGACGGTAGTTGCATCCAATCGCCATACAGCTGGGTAAGCAGGTCCTCGGCATGATTCGGCACGGGCACTGTCATGTCCTCGAACGGCACCCACCGCAGAGGGAACAAATCGTCGGCATCGTAAATGCACCAAGTCGCAACCGTGTCGTACGGATAGCCCACGCGCCGGGTCTGCTCGCCATCACATTCGGCCAACAATTTGCGGGCAGCAGCGTTGGGGTCGAGCTTGCGAATTCCCGGAGCATTGAGCATAATCCGCGCTGCAGTGGCTGCTGCGCTCATTGCAGCCCCCATCACACCCTTGGCGGCAATGAAGGGCTCTCGTGTGAGCTTCGCGATTGCAAGCTTGTTGAAGAACCATGCACCATAGACCTGACGTCTGTACGCACCTTCGTCATCTGATAGAGCATCGAGCGGGAACAGGTCGATGAAGATACCCGAAGGGAAATCCATCGTAGCTAGTGCGCTATCGCGAAACTCGGTGCCATTGAGCATGAAACGCGTCGTTGCAAGCGGATAGCCCGGATGCGTTTGCGCGTTCACGATCGAGTACTTCCCTGTTTCGTCAGCCCGCACCGCATCGATGAACCTGTCGTGATCGGCGCGGAGCATGCAGATGTCGACATCGTCATCCCACGGGATGAACCCGCCATGACGCAGCGCACCGATGGCAGACCCATAGTTGATCATCCACTCGATGTTCTCGCGCTCGCAGATAGCGGCGAAATCCTTCATCATCATGAGCAGCACTCGGTGCAGCTGGTCGAGGCGCTCATCACCTTCGAATGGCTCATTAACATCAGCATGGGCGCTCTTGCTCGAGACCTTGGCATTGAAAGCGCGCTCGAGCGCATCAGCAGTTGCAGCCCAGGTGTTTCGATTGCGGACGCCTGCTTGCAACGCTTTGGCCTGATCGCGACATACACTCCGCTGGTCGGCTATGGTTTCCAACGCAGCGACTATCGAAGCTGCTGTCGTATCGGGCAGCACGATGCCGCCGATTTGACCGATACCCAGTTCGTCGACTCCACCAACATCAGTCGACACGGAGAACGCGCCCATAGAGCAAGCTTCGAGCAGAGACGTCGCAAAACCCTCCGAACGCGACGGTAGCACATACGCATCGCAATCGCGCAACAATGCAGCAACCTCGCTTGCGTTCAGGCGGCCAAGCGCCACGACGTTGTCGCCCGCGAAGCGAACGCTTTCCTGAAGAGGCCCCGTTCCCGCAAATGCAAACAGGCACTTCCTGCCGTTTGCGAGGTCGGTCACTAAGCCTTCGCGGATGATTTGCGCCGCCTCGAGCAAGACGTCGACGCCCTTCTCGGACACAAGCCTACCGACAGATGCAACGAGAAGATCGTCGTCCGACAAGCCGAGTTCTTCGCGGAAGCTTTCAGGACGGGCGTTCGCCTCGTATGCACATGCGTCGATAGCGTTGGGCACCACGCCCACGACGTCGAAATCAAACGTCTGCGCCCATTCGGCGGCTTTCGCAGACACGCACGCGAATGGAAACCCGAACGCTTTGACACGCTTCGCCATGGCGTGCTCGTAAGCGCGAAGAGCCCGGTCGGCTGCACCGTTTCCAAGCGTCAGATACGCCGAACCATGCTCGATCACGATCGCATCTGCGCCGATGCGGCGAGCAAACGCTGCCCCATCGAGCGTATGCGCATAGAAATGGTTGTTGAGCACCACGCGGTCCGGCTTTGCGCGCTCAAGCTCGGCAAGCATGGCGGAGTGCTCGGCATTGCGGCGCGGCATCGGCAAACGGCCGTCCATGAGCGCCACGCATGGCAACCTGAACACCTCGACTCCATCGTGCTGCATTTCATGAGCCTCGGCATCGTCCGAAAGGCGAAGCGTCACGACGATGACGCGTTCCCCTCTGGCAACGAGCTCATGCGCGAGGCCCTCGCAATAGGCTTCCACCCCACCCATATGGGGGCGATAGAGCGCGGTGAATATCGCGTAGGTGTGCATCTAAGCGCCCGCCTTCTCTATCACGTTCACACCGTCACCGAAATCGAGGATGAGCGGCGGCTTCGTGAATCGGTCCTCCTCAGGAGGGGCCGTCATGTAATCGCCGTACAGCGTCTTCAAGAACACATCTGCGTCATGCGGCACGGGTATGGTCATGTCGCCGAATTTCATGGGCACAACGGGAAACAGCACATCGTTGGCATACGTCCCCCAATCGGCATAGAAGATGTTCGTCCACTCCCCAAGGCCGTCGCCCGACTCCACTATCTCGTCGAAGCGACACTTGATGTGAGCGGGGCTTTCAACCTTGCGAATGATCTTGTGCGCTATCGAAGCGGCCGTTGCGGCCGCCTCCTTCAAGGACGTTCCGCGTGCAATGTAAGGATGCGCAATATGGTACAGATACGACATACGCTGCCAGAACACGAGGCCCGAAGCTTGCCGCTTCGCCTGTCCCGCGTCGGAGTCAAGTCGCGCATACGCAAACACATCTATGAAAATGCCCTCGTCGAAGCCCGCCTCCAGCATCTGCTCGCCGATGAACCGCGTGCCTTCCTTGTAGACTTTCGCGAACAACGGCGGGTAGTTTCGAGTTGTTTCAGGGAGGTATATGCCATATCCCGAGCCCTCGAGCACCGCGGGCGCCACCGCACAGAACATGCGGTAGTCGTCGATTGGCATTGCAATGTCGATGTCATCGTCCCACGGAATGAAACCGCCATGACGCACCGCGCCCAAACACGTACCGCTATCGGCGAACCAAGTGAGCCCGAATTCGTCACAGAGCTCTGCAACGATTCTCAAAATCTCGACCTGGGCTTCCTGCACGCGTTGCAATGAATCGCCCGGATAACTCTGCTGCATACGAATCCCCCACACTGCACCACTAAACGAAATCGGCAG
>JAZLCO010000127.1:0-27472 GCA_045614225.1 Eggerthellaceae bacterium
GCATCGTCGGCATGGATCCGCTCGAGTTCGGCATGGAGGTGTTCTCGTTCCGCGGGGGCGACGACGACATGCCCATCGACAAGCTGGTCAGCGCCGACTCGAAGGAGTTCGAGCTGGGCGAGGGGACGGTGCTCATCGCACAGCACGAGACCACGAACCTCGAGGCAGTTATGGGCCGCGAGGGCGAGATGCGCGAATACATGCGCGGTCTCATCGAGAGCAAGGGTTACATCTGCGTGTTGCTTATGGTGACCGACATCATCGCTGAGGGCAGCCAGTTCCTTTGCGAGGGCAACCGCCGCATCGTGAACCGCGCGTTCGACATCGAGTGCACGGGCGAGGGCGGCACTTGGATGCCCGGCATTCTCTCGCGCAAGAAGCAGGTCGCCGGCCGCATCCTCGAGGCGTAACCTGACTGTTCTGATAATTGCGAAATGGCACAGCGCTCCTAGGGAGCGGTGTGCCATTTCTTTTTCTTAGGGGTCGATCTGCATAATTCAACCAGGTTGAATTATGCGATCTTCTCAGGAGACGCTGTGCAGTTTTCGTTCCATCGAAAAGAAAAAAGACCAGCAGCAGACTGTTGTTTCCTTGTCGCATAAGCTAAAATTCACTTTAGCGGACTAAAGTGCTTGGTCCAGCGATGGTGGCGAGGAAGGGAGATGCCATGAGGAAGAAAGTATTATTGGTGGTTGTGGGATTGCTGGCGGCAGTGACCGTCCTTGCTATCTCGGGCTGCAGCTGTTCGGCGCAATCGTCGAGCTCTGCGAGCGCAAGTACGAGTGCTGCTGCGAGTTCGAGCGCCAGCGCAAGCTCGAGCTCTTCGAGCGCAGCTACCCAAGCCGAGGTTCCAAATCTCATGATGCTGAGCCAGGCTGACGCTGAGAAGGCGCTGAAAGACGTCGGCCTTGCGGTGGGTGACGTTACGCAAGATTACAGCGACACCATTCCCAGCGGATGCGTCATGGCGCAGAGCCCCGATGCTCTCACCAAGGTTGATGCGGGCACGAAGGTTTCGTTCACCATCTCCCAGGGCAAACAGGCACCGGTGCAGGTTGCCGTTCCCGACTTGATCGGTATGGGCCAGTATGATGCCGAGAACGCACTTGCTGCAGTCGGTCTCGTGGCCGTCGAATACGATCCAATTGTCTCGTCAGAAGTTGATCCTGGTTTGGTTTGCTGGCAATCGATTGACGTGGGCGCCATGGTCGATGAGGGCACCCAGGTAGCGTTCTCGACGGCCCTTGCCGAGGACCAGGTGGAAGTTCCCAATCTGATTGGCGACTCTTTCTCGGGCGCGAGTGATGAGTTGACCCAGCTCGGTTTGGGGTGCGACCAGGTTAGCGTCTACAGCGACAAGGACGAACCGGGTATCGTCATGGCTCAGGATATCGATACTGGTACGTGGGTTGACGTAGGCACTGTCGTGACGTTGACGGTTTCGCTCGGTCCTGCGCCTTCCGATAAGGTCACCGTTCCCAACTGCTACACCTACACGAAGAGCGAAGCCGAAGCGACGCTCGTGAGCGCAGGCTTGCTGTTCAATGTCGTTGGAGATGAAGACGGCACGGTTATTGCGATGTATCCCGAGCAAGGTACCCAGGTTGACGTCGGAACAACGGTCACGATCCTGCTTCAGTAGTATTCGGTATTCCAGCAGGGGCTTGCGACCAGTGTTGTGGGTTCCGTGCTCGCTCGGCTTAACGGCAGGTGCGAGCGCATGTTTGTTGGAAAAGGGGGCGGGCGCATGGACGCGCCCGCCCTTCATGTTTTAGCCTCTGAGCCCAGTTTCTCGCCTTTTGGAGAAATCGTTTCAATCACCAGATTAATCTGCGCCGAAACCATGTGGACGAATTGTGTTCAGACATGGACACACCCGGGTGCGTGTCGTTTGACAAGCCTGATGGCGGGCTTTAGTATTTCACCTCGCGTCTCGTGCTGGAGGCGTGAGTTCGTGCGCGTATCAGCTGAACGCACACGAATCATCCGTTGATTATAACGGCAGGTCAGAGCGGATGGAAGCTTGGTGCTGCAAGCAGCCGGATGCACATGGCAAGCCCACAGGTCAACAAGAAAGAGGGGGCTGATTGGACGCATGAAGCCCCGTACGGAACATAAGGAGAATTGGTAATGCCTACAATCAACCAGCTGGTCCGCAAGGGCCGCAAAAAGCAGGTCGACAAGTCCAAGACGCCTGCCATGAAGGGCAACCCGCAGAAGCGTGGCGTGTGCACCCGCGTGTACACCACCACCCCGAAGAAGCCGAACTCGGCTCTCCGCAAGGTCTGCCGTGTGCGCCTCGTCAATGGCATGGAAGTTACGGCCTACATCCCCGGCATCGGCCACAACCTGCAGGAGCACTCGATGGTGCTCATCCGCGGCGGCCGTGTTAAGGACCTGCCCGGCGTGCGTTACAAGGTCATCCGCGCTGCCCTCGACTGCGCTGCAGTTGACGGCCGCAAGCAGGCCCGCAGCCGCTACGGCGCCAAGCGCCCCAAATAACAACAGGTAAGTCGCGCGGGAATGAGACGTTGGGACTGTCCCAATGACTCATTTCTAATGGGCGAGGGAAGAACCGAAGCCCCGAAGCGCGCAGGATGAAAGGAAATCATACATGCCGCGTCGTGCAGCAGCCGTCCGCCGCGAAGTTCAGCCGGACGCAAAGTACAACAACCGTTTGGTCACTCAGCTGATCAACAAAGTCCTCCTTCATGGCAAGAAGTCGCTCGCCGAAGACATCGTCTACGGCGCCTTCGACATGATCGAGGCCAAGACCGGTCAGGACCCCCTGTCGGTCTTCAAGAAGGCAATGGACAACGTTCGCCCCACGCTCGAGGTCAAGCCGAAGCGCGTTGGTGGCGCAACCTACCAGGTGCCGATGGAGGTCAACTCCCGTCGTGCCAACCAGCTCGCCATCCGCTGGATCGTTGATTTCTCGCGCAAGCGCCGCGAGCACACGATGAAGGAGCGCCTCGCCGCCGAGCTCATGGATGCCTCTGAGGGCACCGGTGCTTCCGTCAAGCGTCGCGAAGACCTTTACAAGATGGCCGAGTCCAACCGCGCATTCTCGCACTACCGCTTCTAGGAAGGTCTCTACATCCATGGCAAAGCAAGATCTACACGATACGCGAAACATCGGGATCATGGCCCACATCGATGCGGGCAAGACCACGACGACCGAGCGTATCCTTTACTACACCGGAAAGACGCACAAGGTGGGCGAGGTCCACGACGGCGCCGCTACCATGGACTGGATGGTCCAGGAGCAGGAGCGCGGCGTGACCATCACCTCCGCTGCCACCACGTGCTTCTGGAACTACCCTGGTGGCGTCGAGGACGGTAAGCCTTACCGCTTCCAGATCATCGACACCCCGGGCCACGTGGACTTCACGGCCGAGGTCGAGCGCTCCCTGCGTGTCCTCGACGGCGCCGTGGCCGTGTTCGACGCGGTCGCTGGCGTTCAGCCGCAGTCCGAGACGGTTTGGCGTCAGGCCAGCCGCTATGGCGTGCCCCGCATCGCCTACATCAACAAGTACGACCGCGTAGGCGCCGACTTCTTCCATGCGATCCAGACCATGAAGGATCGCCTGGACGCACCGGCCGTCGCCTGCCAGATCCCGATGGGTGCCGAGGACAACTTCTGGGGCGTCATCGACCTGGTCACCAAGACCGCTTGGGACTTCAAGGCCGACGACAAGGGCATGACCTACCCCGAGAAGATGGACGAGATTCCGGCCGAGTTCGTCGAGGAAACCGAACTCCGTTACCAGGAGCTCCTCGAGGCCGCCGCTGACTGCGACGACGACCTGATGGAGAAGGTCCTGATGGAGGAAGAGGTCTCCGTCGAAGAGCTCAAGGCCGCCATCCGCAAGGGCACCATCGCCTGCCAGCTGCACCCCGTGTTCGTGGGTTCGTCCTACAAGAACAAGGGTGTCCAGGAAATGCTCGACGCCGTTGTCGAGTACCTGCCCAGCCCCGTCGACGTCCCGGCCATCAAGGGTATCAACCCCAAGACCGACGCCGAGGAAGAGCGCCCGAGCGATCCGAAGGCCCCCTTCAGCGCCCTCGCGTTCAAGATCATGACCGACCCCTACGTCGGCAAGCTGACCTACCTGCGCGTGTACTCGGGTACGCTCGATTCCGGCAGCTATGTCGTCAACGCCACGAAGGACAAGAAAGAGCGCATCGGCCGTCTTCTGCAGATGCACTCCAACCAGCGCATCGACATCGACAAGATCTCGGCTGGCGACATCGTCGCAGTCGTGGGTCTGAAGGACGTCGGCACGGGCGACACGCTGTGCGACGAGGCCCATCCGGTCATCCTCGAGTCGATGGAATTCGCTGACCCGGTTATCGACATCGCCGTCGAGCCGAAGTCCAAGGGCGACCGCACCAAGCTTGAGGACGCACTGCGCAAGCTGGCTGAAGAGGATCCGACGTTCCGCGTCTCCACCAACGAGGAGACCGGCCAGACGATCATCGCCGGCATGGGCGAGCTTCACCTCGAGATCATCATCGACCGCCTCCTGCGCGAGTTCAAGGTCGAGGCCAACGTCGGCAAGCCGCAGGTTGCCTACCGTGAGAAGGCCACCGAGCCGGCTCTCAACGTCCAGGGCAAGTTCGTCCGCCAGTCCGGCGGTCGCGGCCAGTACGGCGACGTTGTCATCAACATGTACCCGGCCGAGCCTGGCGAGGGCTACAAGTTTGAGAACAAGATCGTCGGCGGCGTCGTGCCGAAGGAATACATCCCGTCGGTCGACAAGGGCATCCAGGAGGCTCTGAACTCCGGTGTTCTGGCCGGCTACCCGGTCGAGGACGTCCGCGTCGAGCTCATCGACGGCTCGTATCACGAGGTCGACTCCTCCGAGGCTGCCTTCAAGGTCGCTGGCTCCATGGCGATCAAGGAGGCCCTGCGTCGCGGCAAGTCCGTCATCCTCGAGCCTGTCATGGCCGTCGAGGTCGAGACCCCCGAGGAATACCTCGGCTTCGTCATGGGCGACATCCCCAGCCGCCGTGGCATGATCCAGGGTCAGGAAAGCCGTGGCAACACGACCGTCATCAGCGCCAAGGTTCCGCTCGGCAACATGTTCGGTTACGCAACCGACCTGCGCAGCGGCACCCAGGGCCGTGCAATGTACACGATGCAGTTCGATTCGTACGAGCCGGTTCCGAAGAGCGTTCAAGAGGAAATCGTCAGCAAGGCCGGCGGCAACGCGTAATGCGCGCGCCCAGGTAAATTGGAGGAAACGAAAGTGGCTAATCAGAAGATTCGCATCCGCCTGAAGGGCTACGATCATGAGATCGTGGATCAGTCCACGAAGCTCATCGTCGACACCGCTCAGCAGACGGGCGCAAAAGTATCCGGTCCCATTCCGCTGCCCACCGAGCGCAACCTGTATTGCGTCGTCCGCGGGCCGCATGTCGACAAGGATTCCCGCGAGCAGTTCGAGATGCGCACTCACAAGCGCCTCATCGACATCCTGGAGCCCACGCCCAACACCGTGGATTCCCTGATGCGTCTCGACCTGCCGGCTGGCGTCGACATCGAGATCAAGCTGTAAGGGGTGTCGCACATGATTAACGCAATTTACGGCAAGAAGATCGGCATGACCCAGCTGTTCAACGATAAGGACGAGGTCGTTGCCGTCACGGTCATCCAGGCAGAGCCCAACACCATCTGCCAGGTCAAGACCACCGACACCGATGGCTACGAGGCTGTTCAGCTCGGCTTCGGCGCCATCAAGGACAAGAACGTCACCAACCCCATGCGTGGGCACTTTGACAAGCTCGGCGTCGAGCCGTGCCGTCACCTGCGCGAGGTGCGCGTTGAGAACGCTTCCGAGTACAAGCCTGGCGACCAGCAGACCGTCGCCGAGTTCGCGGAGATTGCCAAGGTCGACGTGACCGGCACCTCCAAGGGCAAGGGCTTCGCTGGCGTCATCAGGCGTCACGGCTTCGGTGGCGGCCCGGGCGGCCATGGTTCGCACTTCCACCGTGCACCGGGTTCCATCGGCCAGTGCGCTACGCCGTCCCGCGTCCTGAAGGGCGTTCGCCTTCCGGGTCACATGGGCTGCGATCGCGTCACCGTCAAGAACCTCGACGTCGTCCGCGTTGACGAGGATCTGAACATCATCGTCGTGAAGGGCGCTGTGCCGGGCGGCAAGAACGGCATCGTCCGCGTACGCGTTGCCGGCAACGGAAACTGGTAAGGAGTTAAGGACCAATGGCAACTATCGATATCAAAACCGCGGAAGGCAAGAAGGCCTCGACGGCCGAGCTCGCCGATTCCGTGTTCGGCATCGAGCCGAACGTTCCGGTCATGCACCAGGTTGTCCGCATGCAGCGTGCGTCCTGGCGTGCCGGCACCCATCAGACCAAGACCCGCGGCATGGTCAGCGGCGGCGGCAAGAAGCCGTTCCGTCAGAAGGGCACCGGTCGTGCTCGTCAGGGTACCATCCGCGCACCGCATTGGCGTGGCGGCGGCGTGGTCTTCGGGCCGCATCCCCGCAGCTATGCCTTCAAGGTGAACAAGAAGGAAATCAAGCTGGCCATCCGCTCGGCGCTTTCCGCCAAGCTGGCTGACGGGCAGCTCATCGTCGTCGACAAGTTCGACTTCGAGAAGCCCTGCACCAAGGATGCCGTGGCCGTGCTGAAGGCGCTCGAGGTTGAGGGTCGTTGCACCATCGTCGTGAACGACGAGAACGTCAACGCATTCCTCTCGTTCCGCAACATCCCGACGGTCGACATCGTCCCGTCCGGCTACGAGAACGTCTACGAGCTGCTCGACAACAAGTTCCTCATCTTCGAGGAAGAGGCGCTGCGCAAACTCGAGGAGGCGATGGCGTAATGAAGGACGCTCGCGACATCATCATCCGTCCGATCATCACCGAGCACAGCTACGACATGATCGAGATGAACAAGTACACGTTCGAGGTCGCTCGCGACGCGAACAAGATCGAGATCGCCAAGGCCGTTGAGGAGCTCTTCGGCGTGACGGTCAAGAAGGTCAACACCCTCAACGTCAAGCCGAAGGTCAAGCGCGTGCGCTACGTCCCCGGCAAGACCCGTCAGTGGAAGAAGGCCATGGTCACCATCGCCGAAGGCGAGACCATCGAGATCTTCGCCAGCTAATCACTGGTCAACACGACTTGTAAGGGCGCTCTTCGGAGCGCCCTTCTTCTTTTTCAACCGAAAGAGGTTTGTTCCTGATTGGGTTAGATGAAGTTTGACGGTCTGGTGAGAACTGGGTTAGTCGTGCGAGCCCAAGACGAGGTTTAGTGATTGAACGTGAGCTAGGTATGTCGTGTGGTCGAAAGATGGGATTGGTGGCTGGGCGTGAGTCTAATTCGTCCATGGACCCGATATCTGCACAAATCACCCGCCCCTCTGCACCAATACAGGGTCCATGGACGACTGTGTGCATCGATATTGGGTCCATGGACGGAATATCGGCAAAAAAGGCGGAAGAAATCGTCCATGGGCCCGTTATTTGCACGGAAGGTTGCTCAATTTGCACCGATACCGGGTCCATGGACGATTCGGGCGCAACAGCCTGCACTGATATCGGGTCCATGGACGATTTGGGAGAGTGGACGCATGCCGATACTGGATTCAGAGACGACCGGAGTGTGAGGGTTTGAATCAAAACTGGGTCCACGGATGACTGACTGGATTTGGCTGAAGGACGAGAGCGGGATGCGTAACAGGGTCTGAATGAAAACGCAATCTGTTGTTTCAGGGGTGGGTGAGTAATCACCATAGCCACACTTTTGTTCTATCGCACCCGTTTGGCTGTCTGTTCATTTTTGCGGCCTGGTGGTCATTGCATTCATTTTTCCTAATGATTGGTGTTCTGAAATGGCAATAGGGACATTTCAACAAACATAGTGCTTCGTGCTCCTAATTAAAAACCTTTATGACCTAAAATCCTAGCATGTTAGTAGGAATAGATGGGTAAGGCATAAGCAAAGGGCTTTTGCACGTCCCATCCAGTCGTGAGGAGGAACGACCATGACGGAGGAGCAGGTACCGAAGATGTCCGCTTTCATACCACCGAGGCTGATGAAGCTTGGTGCCATTGCCAATTGGCCCAACGCCGACGTGCCTCTCGGAGCCCAGGTGAACGAGTACATTCCTGAGCTCTGCAAAGTGCCCTACGACTATCTGTTCAAAGATGACCCGGTGGCGATGGCGGAATGCACGCTTCTGACATGGGAGTACATCGGCATCGATCTGCTCGTGCTCAACACAGACTGCTACAACTTCGAAGTTGAAACGCTCGGCGGGAAGCTGTCGTTCTACGAGGACCATATTCCCGACGTCGACCGCAGCGACCTGTTCATCAAGAGTGCGGCCGACCTCGACAAAATCAAGTTCGAGGGGTTTGAGAAATCGCGCATTCCTTACCTCGTTGAATACTGTAAGGCGTACAAAGAGCTCTCCGGGCTCGATACCGTTCCCAGCTTCTCCGGCCCTTGGAGTATCGCAGCGAACCTGTACGGCATGGAGAACCTAATCGTGGATGCGGTTTCCGACCCCGAGTTCGTGCACGAGCTCATGGGCCGTCTGGTGCGGGACTTCCTGATTCCGTTCCACAAGGCCTTGGCCGAGCTGATTCCGGGCATGCAGGGAACCACGCTTGCCGATGCCATCGGCAGTCCGCCGCTTGTATCGAAGGAGCTCTTCGCGGAGTTTGTCGCCCCTTATGCTCAAGAGCTGCTCGATTCCTATCAGGCGAACGGCATCCTCAAGTATAACGGTGTGTGGGGCATTGCCGAGTACGAGGGCGAGGAGCGCGACGATTTCGTGCGCCAGCTGATCAAGACGGAAGGAACGCTCGGCGTGTTCGACCCCGATGTCTTGCTCGTGGGTCCGGAGTACTATCGCAAGCTCGCCGACGAACAGCTTGCGCCGCTGATGTTTGGTCTGAGCACCAACATCCTCCAGGACGATACGCCCGAAGAGGTTGCCGCGTCGGTCAAGAACTACGTCCTTGGCGGAAAGGCCGGCATCACCCCGTTCTTGATGTTCCTCAGCAACATCGCACCGGAAACTCCCATCATCAATATCAGGACAGCTGTGGAAGCCACCCATGTGTATGGTGCACCTGGAGCAACCGAGGACACGCCGTTCGAGCCGGTGGGCGAGGTCGAGAGCTTCGAGGACTTCCTGCGTGCCAAGATTGCGAACAACGAGGAAGGCTACTCGTTCGCATGGCTTGAGAAGTCGGAGTACAGCTATCTGCTCCCATAGGGAAGCTTGAAGCTCGGACAACAAGCAATCGCGAGGGCGCTCTTCGGAGCGCCCTTCTTGTTTTCCGCCCAATAGAGCACAGTCTTCTCTGCTCGTTTTCATTTCGGGAATAGGCCACGATTAGGTGACGGTTGTTTTGAGCAATGGGCCAATCTGGTACATTGTCAACGAGAGCAATATCGAGAAGGAACCTCAGTGAAGCAGTGGACGAAAGCCATAATCGCCGACGTGGCGCTTGCCATCCTCGCCATCTTCCTATTCTCGCCAACTCAGCTGGCGCTGAGTCCGCTTGCGCCGAATCTTCTCGTTGCGGCTTCGAGCGTCATCGGAGCTGTGGGCATTGGCGCCGCAGCAGTCAAGGTGAACGGCGACGCGATCAAGGCGATGCGCGCCGAGAAACGACTCGAGCTGGGGCCGGGCGAAGCGACTGTCGACGACATCAAGATGGCGCTGCAGGAATATGAGAAGACGACTGCGGTAGGCGTTTACGCCAGGCAAGCCATCGCCGAGCTCGAAGCGGCAGAGCGCAAGCGTAACACCTTGTACGAGATCATCGGCAACAAGTTCCAACCAGGCAGCATCACCTGGGAGAAGTTCGCTGAGGGCATCGAAGCGGCCACGCAGGCCATCGCGTTTAACTCCGCGCTTTTGACCAAGCGCATCAAGGCGTTCGACGTCGAAGATTACAAGCGCAACGCAAAGAACACCATCACCGGCTTGTTCAACCGAGGCACCGTCCCGGAGGAAGTCAGGCAAGAGCGCCGCGCAATGTACGAGGCCAACCTCGACGAGATGCGCACCATCGTGACTGCGAACGAGCGCCTGCTCACCGAGCTTGACCGCTTCGCCATCGAGATGGGGCGGCTCGAGTCCGGCGCCAACGAGCAATCGAACGATCGCTTGCTCGAGGAGATAAACACGCTTGTGGACGAAACGAAGTACTACCGGTAACAAACATGGAGGGGTGCGCTCCTCCATGATGAAAGTGGTTTCATGGGCGGGCAGCACCCGCTCATGAAAAGCGGAAAGGATTCCACCATGGCTTTCGATTTGACGATTCCCGATCCTGAGGAAACCAAGCAGCAAGTTGCCATCGAGTTGTCCGTGCCCGACGTCGAGCAGGCGAAAGAGGAAGTGGCCAAGGACGTGGCGGTCACCGAGGCATATGCGCAGGTGATCGATGACACCGCAGCTGAACGCGGCGAGCAGATCATGCAGGTCGACCTCGACTCGTACGAGGCCAAGCGCGAGATCACGCAGGCAATCGAGAACCTCGGCGCCGACATCGCCTACAAGTCCACGGCGAAAAACGAAATGCTCGCACGCCGCATGAAGACCCTTGGAAAGCAGGGCGGCGACACAGGCGAAGTGGCCAAGAGCCTCGAGGAGCTGGCCATCACGATGCGCGACCTCGACCCGAAGGGCATCGACTTCGCGAAGGGCAGCCGCATGGGCAAGCTGTTCAACCCGGTGCGCCGTTACTTCGAGCGGTACAAGACAGCCGATGCCGAAATCGCCTCGATCGTGAAGTCGCTCGATACCGGCAAGGACATGCTGCACAACGACAACGTCACGCTCGAGCTCGAAGAGGCGCAGATGCGCGAGTTGACCAAGCAGCTCAACCAGCAGATCGAGATCGGCCTCGACCTCGACGCATACTTGTCGCAGGCTATCGAGCAGGCCAAGGCCTCCGGCACGGCCGATCCCGACCGCATCAGGTTCGTCGAGGAGGAAGTGCTCTTCCCGCTGCGCCAGAAGATCACCGACTTCCAGCAGCTGCAGCTTGTCAACCAGCAGGGCATCGTGTCCATGAACGTACTACGCCGCAACAACTCCGAGCTCATCCGCGCCGTCGACCGTGCCGAGCATGTCACGGTGTCGGCCCTGCGCGTGGCCGTCACGGTGGCTGGTGCGCTGTACAACCAGCGCATCGTGCTCGACAAGGTGAAGGCGCTCAACGAGACGACGAACGCCATGATCTCGTCAACCGCCACGATGCTCAAGGAGCAGGGAACCGAGATCCAAACCACTGCAGGTGAGTCGAACATCTCGGTCGAGACACTGCAGCAGTCGTTTGCCGATACGCTGCAGGCGCTCGAGGACATCAGCAATTACAAGCAGGCTGCGCTTCCGCGCATCCGCCAGACGATCGACGATTTCTATATGCTTGCCGAAACCGGCGAAAAGCACTTGCGCCAGATTGAGAGCGCCAGCTAGCGCGAAATAACATGCACGCGAATCGCACCGAAGGGGGAGCACCTCTTCGGTGCGATTTCGTTTTGGTGGGATAACCAAAAGAGACAGCCTCTTTTGGTTAGTAAGCCAGCACCCTTGTGGAATCGGCGCGTTTCGTTTCGGGTATCATACTCAAAAAGATCGGAAGTCGGAGGAAACATGGCGTTCGTCGAGTTCAGGGATGTGTGCAAAATCTACCAGATGGGCGAGGTCGAGGTCGCCGCGGTGTCGGGCATGTCGTTCGACATCGAGCAAGGCGAGTTCGTCGTGGTTGTCGGCCCGTCGGGTGCTGGCAAGACGACGCTGCTCAACATGCTCGGCGGCATGGACTCGTGCACGTCGGGAACGATCAGGCTCGACGGCCAGGAGGTCTCGGCATTCGACGAGAAGAAGCTGACGTACTACCGCCGCTACGACATCGGTTTCGTGTTCCAGTTCTACAACCTGGTGCAGAACCTCACGGCGAAGGAGAATGTCGAACTTGCAAGCCAGATCTGCAAAGACCCGCTCGACGCCGCCACAGTTCTCGAGCAGGTTGGCCTCGGGCATCGCATGGACAATTTCCCCGCGCAGCTCTCGGGTGGCGAGCAACAGCGCGTCGCCATCGCACGCGCGCTCGCGAAGAACCCCAAGCTGCTGCTGGCCGACGAGCCCACCGGCGCACTTGACTACAACACGGGCAAGCAGATCTTGCGCCTTTTGCAGACGACCTGCTACGACACGGGCAAGACGGTTGTGCTCATCACGCATAACCAAGCCTTCACGGCCATCGCCGACCGCGTCATCTCCGTGCGCGAAGGCAAGGCGGCAGACGTGAGGGTCAACGCGCATCCGCTTTCCGCAGAAACACTGGAGTGGTAGGAAGACGCGCTGAATGACTGCTTTCTCGAAAGAGCTCCTGCGCACCATCACGCGAAAGCCGGGCCGCTTTTTGGCCTTGCTCGCCATTGTTGCGCTCGGTGCGGGCTTCTACGCCGGGTTGCGTATGACAGCACCCGACATGAAGATCGCCCTCGACCGCTACCTCGATGCGACGGACACATACGATGTGCGCGTCGTCTCCACGGTGGGGCTCGAAGATGCCGACCTCGACGCGTTGCGGGAGCTTCCCGCCGTCGATCAGGTCATGGGGTCGTACCAGGCCGATGTGCTTGCAGTCATGAACGACATGACGTACACGACCCGTGTTCACTCGTTGCCCGAAGCGGCTCACTCATCGACGTGCGAAGATGGCGTGACGGTCGAATCCGCCGATGACAGCTACCTCAACCGCCTCATCCTCGTCGACGGCCGTTGGCCCGAAGCGGAGGGGGAGTGCCTCATTTCGTCCGACCGCGTGCTCAGCCAAGGCGTTGCCATCGGTTCCGAGGTCGTGTTCACGCAGGGTACGGGCAAGCTCGACGACACCTTCAAGGTCAAACGCTACACGGTGGTCGGCACCGTGCACATTCCGTACTACATCACGTCGGCGGCCATCGAATCGAGCTCGCTCGGCTCGGGCGTCGTGCAGCAGGTGCTCTACGTCGACGATGACAATTTCGCCGACAACTTCCCCTACACCGACGCGTTCATCACTGTCGTCGGGGCGCGTGACGTGCAGCATGGCACGCCAGAATACGATGCGCTCATCGGCGAGGCGAAGGGCCAGATCGAGGGAATTGCCGACGAACGTTGCGAGGCGCGCCTCGATTCGCTGACCGACGAGCTTTACGGCAATGCAACCACCTATCGTGGTTTGCTCGATTTGGCTGAGTACCGGCTGTCGCACACACAAGAGGAAATCGACAACCCCGAATTGCCGGAATGGCTCGTCATGGGCCGCGATAAGAACGTTGGCACTGCTTCGTTCACGTCCGACGCTGATCGCGTCGACCATATCGCGAGCATTTTCCCGATGATCTTCTTCCTCGTTGCGGCGCTCGTAGCGCTTACGACTATGACCCGCATGGTGGACGAGGAGCGCCAGCTCATCGGTACGTTCAAGGCGCTCGGCTATTCGCGCAGGCGTATCACTTCGAAATACGCTGCCTATGTGCTGCTTGCAAGTGTTGTGGGTTCATGCATCGGCATCGCTGCGCTCTCGAAGTTGCTGCCGGGTGTCATCATGAACGCATACGCCATCATGTACTACGTGCCCAACGGTCCTTTGCCCATCGATTGGCCGATCGCTTTGCTTTCAGGCGGGCTGGCCATCGGCGTAACGCTGTTCGCCACGTGGGCTTCGGTGGCTGCTACGTTGCGCGAGAAGCCTGCCGCCCTCATGTTGCCGCGTGCTCCGAAATCGGGCAAACGCATATTGCTCGAGCGGATCACCCCGATATGGGAGCGCCTTTCCTTCACGTGGAAAGTGACGTGCCGCAACATCTTCCGCTACAAGAAACGTCTCATCATGACCGTCATCGGTATTTCGGGATGCACGGCGTTGCTGCTCACGGGGCTCGGGTTGCATGACGCTATCAACGACATCATCGACATCCAATACGGTGAGATTATCCAGCACAACGCCATCATCACGCTCAAGGACAAGCTGCACGAAGACGAGCGAGCTCAACTCGATGAGCTGCTTGCGCAATCGGGCGCCATCGAATCGTCGACGGATGCATATACCGAGACCATGCTGGCAAGCGGCCCGCGCGCTAGCGACAAGCGCATCGACATCGTCGTACCTGATGATCCCGAAGCGTTTGCGCAGATGAAAGTGTTGCGAACGCGCAAAGACCATGAGCCGCTTTCAATCGAGGGCGATACCGTGCTGCTCAACGAGAAGATGGCTCAAGAGCTTGGCATCGGCGTGGGCGACGTCATTTGCGTGAGCCCGCAGGATTCGATGGGCAACGCGACATCGACTGTCTACGAGTTCGAGGTCGGCGCGCTCGTGGAGAACTACATCTACAACTATATCTATATGACGGAAGACACCTATGAGCGCGTCATCGGCAAGCCGGCGCGTATGAACGCCATCTACGCGAACATCACGTACGACACCGACGTTCGCTCGCGCCTTGACGAACAGTTGCGCGTGAGCAGCGCCGTGAAGACGCTCACCTACAACGACGAGGTCATCGACACCTATCGTACGATGTTGCGCAGTGTCGACCTGATTGTCGTCGTGCTGGTCGTGTCCGCTGCTGCGCTCGCGTTCATCGTGTTGTACAACCTCACGAACATCAACATCGAGGAGCGCATCCGCGAGATCGCCACCTTGAAGGTGCTCGGCTTCACCCGCCGCGAGACGAATGAATACATCTTCCGAGAAATCGCTTTGCTCGCTATCCTCGGCGCCGCTCTCGGCCTGGTACTTGGCGTCTTCCTCGAGGGTTTCGTCGTCACGACAGCTGAAGTCGACCAAGTCATGTTCGGCCGTGCCATCCACCCCCCGAGCTTCGTGTGGGCCTTCGTCATGACGCTCGTGTTCAGCGCCATAAGCATGCTCCTCATGCTTCCCAAGCTCGCGAAAGTCGACATGGTGGAAAGTCTCAAGAGTAACGAGTGACGTTGTTTGGCAGCTGAACAACATGAGAAGTTTTCCTTGCAGCCTTCGTTTTACGCTACAATGTCGGTTTGCGTATGCAAACCCATAGGGAGGAAATAAGCAATGAAGGTAGTGAAGAAAAAGGGCGAGAACGGAATGATCCATCTCGACGCGACCGCGTCGACCGCCGAAGTCAGCGAAGCGCTCAACAATGCGGGCGTTCAGTTCTGCAACCAGATGGGCATCCCGCCGGTACCTGACAAGACACCTGCACAGGCAGCTGCCGAGCAGATGGGCATCAAGGACCTCGATTCGCTCGTCGTGCAGCAGGCCGTCGAGGCGCTCGTTCCCAAAGCCATTTCGAAGCACAACATCCAGCCTGCGTACATGCCGATCGCCCAGCCGAAGGGCATCATGCGCCGCGGCCGCACGTTCCAGTTCGAGCTGGACGTCATGCCCAAGCCGCAGTACGAGCTCACGTCGTACGAGCCCGTCTCGTTCACGGTCGATCCGTTCGAGAGCGATGAGGAAGCCGTCGACCGCGAGATTGCCAAGATGGCCGAGATGTACATCGGCTACGTCAAGACCGACGACAAGCCGATCGAGAAGGGCGACAACGCCCTGCTCAAGATCGAAGCTTGGAAGGACGGCGAAGTCGTCCCCGGCCTGACGGTCAACCAGCGCACCTACTCGGTGGGCGAGGGCTACATGCCCGTTGGCTTCGACGATGGCATCATGGGCATGGTGCCGGGCGAAGTGCGCACCTTCAAGTTCGAAGGCCCCGGTCTCGACGAGAACGACAACGAGATCATGGAGGAGTACGAGGCCAAGGTCGAGGTTATCGAGATCCAGAAGTCCCAGCTGCCCATCATCGACGATGCTTGGGTTCGCGAGAACATGCCGATGGCCAAGGACCTCGCCGACCTGCGCGCCAAGATCGCCGAGAACTCCGACAGCCAGCGTCGCGTGTACTACGAAGACTACAAGCGCAACTTCGCCGCATCCGAACTTGCGAAGCGCTTCGAGGGCTCGATTCCCGACGAGATCTACGAGGGCACGCGTGGTGACGTGCTGCGTCAGATGAAGAACAACGTCCAGCAGCAGGGCGTCACGTGGGAAGATTTCGTCCAGCAACAGGGTGGTGAGCAGCAGGTCGGCATGTTCCTCATGCTCGAGACGCGTCAGCAGCTCGTTCAGGGCTACGCGCTCGACGCCTACTACCGTCACTTCAACCTGTCCTATACCGACCAGGATGTTCTCGAGGTGTGCAAGAGCATCAACCCGCGTCAGCCCGAGCGCCTGCGCAAGCAGCTCGAGGCTGGTGGCCTAGGCTTCTCGCTGCGCGAGTCTGCCCAGCGCCTCTGCGCCGCCAAGCATCTCGTCGAGCATGCCGATATCAAGATCAAGGGCGAGGACGACGAAGAAGCTGCAGCTGAGGAAGAGCCCGCAGCTGAATAAGCGCTACAGCAATTGAATGGTTTTCAAGAGCGCGGCAATCTGCCGCGCTCTTGCTTTCTGGTGGAAGCTTAGGCAATGCGGATGGTCGAATGTATTTCATCGAGGTAAGCCCGAGGAGCCGAGAAATCCACTTTTCTGCCTGAATTTGGCAGAAAAGTTAGTTCGAGGCGACGAAGCGGCGAGTGAAATACATTCGACCATCCGCATTGCCCAAGCTGTCTCAAATAAAGCAAGTGTGGGCAGGTTGTGTGCGTAAAAACCCGTTCTTGCGCCCTCAACTGGGCGTCTTTATAATGTTGCTTTGCGTCTAGCTGTGCATGGACACACCCGGACGCGTGGATTACGGGGTCGGGGCGTTTGCCTCCTCAAATGCCAGCCGGCAATCGCGATCCACGAAGTGTAGGGGCCCTTGGGGTACGACGAGGCGTGCGAGCAAGGGTCTAAGAAAAGAGGAACGGGCGAACCTCTACGAAGCCTGGATCCTCGTGGAAGAAAGAAGAAGGAAGAATGGGAGTTAAGCAGTATAAGCCGACCTCACCGGGACGCCGCTTCATGATGGTTTCCGACTTTGCGGAAATCACCAGGAGCAAACCGGAGAAGTCGCTTGTTGCGCCGCTGCACAAGCATGCTGGCCGCAACAACAACGGCCGCATCACCACCCGCCATCAGGGCGGTGGCCACAAGCGTCGTTACCGTATCATCGACTTCAAGCGCAACAAGGACGGCGTGCCCGCCAAGGTTGCCACGATCGAATACGATCCGAACCGCACTGCACGTATCGCCCTGCTCCACTACGTGGACGGCGAGAAGCGCTACATCCTGCATCCGAAGGGCCTGCATGTTGGTGACATGGTCATCTCCGGCCCCGAGGCTGACATCAAGCCCGGCAACGCTCTGCCGCTGGCCAACATCCCCGTCGGTACGCTCGTCCATGCTGTCGAGCTTCAGCCCGGCAAGGGTGCCGCTCTGGCCCGCTCCGCAGGCACCAGCATCCAGCTGATGGGCAAGGAAGGCAAGTACGCCATCCTGCGCATGCCCTCCTCCGAGATGCGTCGCGTGCTGCTCACCTGCCGCGCCACCGTTGGTGAAGTCGGCAACGCCGAGCACTCCAACATCAAGATCGGCAAGGCCGGTCGCAGCCGTTGGCTGGGCATCCGCCCGACCGTCCGCGGTACCGTCATGAACCCGATCGACCACCCGCATGGCGGCGGCGAGGGCAAGAACAAGTCCTCGGGTCGTCACCCGGTCACCCCGTGGGGCGTTCCCACCAAGGGTCATCGCACCCGCAATCCGAAGAAGGCTTCGAGCCGCCTAATCATCCGCAGGCGCAAGAAGTAAGCGGCTATACGTTAAGGAGTAACAGTGAGCAGAAGTTTGAAGAAAGGGCCTTTCGTCGAGCCGCGCCTCCTTGGTCGTATCGTGGCTATGAACGAAGCCGGCGAGAAGAACGTCGTCAAGACGTGGTCGCGCTCTTCCACCATCTTCCCGGAGATGGTTGGTCACACGGTCGCCGTCCACGACGGTCGCAAGCACGTGCCCGTATACATCACCGAATCCATGGTCGGCCACAAGCTGGGCGAGTTCGCCCCGACCCGCACCTTCCGCGGTCATTCCGCCGACAAGGGCAAGCGATAGGAGGGATGAGCAATGGAAACTAGAGCAATTGCACGTTTTGTGCGCATCTCACCCCGCAAGGCCCGCGTGGTCGTCGACCTGATCCGCGGCAAGTCCGTGCCTCAGGCCCGCGAGATCCTCGCATTCACGAACCGCGCCATCGCCGAGACCGTCGAGAAGACGCTGAACTCGGCCGCGGCCAACGCCGAGCACCTGCACAACGTCGACGCCGAGTCTCTGTACGTCAAGGCTTGCTACGTTGACGAGGGCCCGACGATGAAGCGCTTCCGCCCGCGCGCCAAGGGCGCCGCGTCGCGCATCAACAAGCGCACCAGCCACATCACGATTATCGTCGCAACGCGAGAGGAGGCATAAAGCCTTATGGGTCAGAAAGTCAGCCCCACTGGATTCCGTCTGGGCATCACCGAGGATTGGCGCAGCCGCTGGTATGCGGACAAGGATTACGCCGCCAACCTTGCTAACGACCTGGCCATCCGCGAGTTCGTCGAGAAGGAACTCGCACGTGCCGCCGTTTCCCGCGTCGAGATCGAGCGCGCCGGCGACAAGACCAAGGTCATCATCACGACCGCCCGCCCGGGTGTCGTGATCGGCAAGAAGGGCGCCGAGATCGACAACCTGCGCAAGAAGCTGACCAAGGTTGCCAACGGCAAGGTTTCCATCGAGGTCATCGAGGTCAAGCGCCCCGAGCTCGACGCCGTGCTGGTTGCTCAGTCCGTCGCAGAGCAGCTCGAGGGCCGTGTCGCGTTCCGTCGCGCCATGCGCAAGGCCGTCCAGTCCGCCCGCAAGTCCGGTTGCGAGGGTATCCGTATCCAGTGCTCCGGTCGTCTGGGTGGCGCCGAGATGTGCCGCCGCGAGTGGTATGCCGAGGGCCGCGTCCCGCGTCACACCCTGCGCGCCAAGATCGACTACGGTTTCACCACCGCTGCAACCACCATGGGTTCCATCGGTATCCAGGTGTGGATCTATCACGGCGAAGTGCTCCCCGGCCAGAAGGCTCCGCAGCCGCAGCTCGAGGGCACCTCGCGTCCGTCCCGTCCGCGTCGCGATCGTCGCGGAGACCGCAACGAAAGGGGGGCGAAGTAAATGCTAGCACCTAAGCGTGTAAAGCACCGTAAGGTGCAACGCGGCTCTATGAAGGGCAAGGCCAAGGGCGGCACCAAGCTCAACAACGGCCAGTGGGGCATCCAGGCACTCGAGGCCGCATGGATCACCAACCGTCAGATCGAGGCCGCTCGTGTCGCTATGACGCGTCAGATGAAGCGTGGCGGCAAGGTTTGGATTTGCATTTTCCCTGACAAGCCGATCACCAAGAAGCCCGCTGAGACCCGCATGGGTTCGGGCAAGGGCAATCCCGAGGCATGGGTCGCCGTCGTCAAGCCCGGCCGCATCATGTTCGAGATCGCCGGCGTTGAAGAGGCAGTTGCCAAGGAAGCACTCCGCCTCGCCATCAACAAGCTGCCCATCAAGTGCAAGATCGTAACGCGCGAAACGGAGGGCCAGGAGTAATGAAACCAGCAGAGATTCGCGAGCTTTCCGCCGAAGATTTGCAGGCGAAGCTCAAGGAGGCGCGTGAAGAGCTCTTCAACCTGCGCTTCCAGATGGCCACGAGCCAGCTCGACAACACGGCGCGCGTGCGTCAGGTTAAGAAGGACATCGCCCGCATCCAGACTGAGATGCGCGCACGTGAGCTCAGGGCTCTGAGCTAGGGCGGGGAGGTAGAAGATAATGACTGAAGAAATTCGCAATTCCCGCAAGGTGCGTCAGGGCGTTGTCGTCAGCGACGCCAACGACAAGACCATCGTCGTGCAGATCAAGGAGCGCAAGCCGCATCCGATCTACAAGAAGATGATGACGTCGACCAAGAAGTTCCATGCGCATGACGAGAACAACGAAGCCCACATCGGCGACACCGTGCGTATCATGGAAACGCGCCCGCTGTCCAAGATGAAGCGCTGGCGTTTGGTTGAGATCATCGAGAAGGCCAAGTAGCCTGAAGGCGCAAGAGAAAGTTAGGTATCAGCAATGATTCAGATGCAAACCATGCTCGCAGTTGCCGATAACTCCGGCGCCCGCAAGGTGCAGTGCATCAAGGTCCTCGGCGGAACGGGCATCCGTTACGCTGGGCTCGGCGATGTCATCATCTGCTCGGTGAAGGAAGCTATCCCCAACTCGAACGTCAAAAAGGGCGATGTCGTCCGCTGCGTCGTTGTGCGTGTCAAGAAAGAAGTTCGCCGCAAGGACGGAAGCTACATCAAGTTCGACCAGAACGCCGCTGTTCTGATCAACGAAGACGGCAGCCCCCGTGGCACTCGTATCTTCGGGCCTGTCGCCCGTGAGCTGCGCGAGAAGAAGTACATGAAGATCGTGTCTCTGGCACCGGAAACGCTGTAAGGGAGGTGTGCGTACATGGCAGGTTTGAATGTCAAGAAGGGTGACCGCGTCAAGGTCATCGCCGGCAAGGATAAGGGCAAAGAAGGCGAGGTTATCCGCGCGCTTCCTCAGAAGGGCCGCGTTGTCGTCGAGAAGGTCAACATGATCAAGAAGGCCCAGCGTCCGACGCAGGCCAACCCGCAGGGCGGCATCATGACGATGGAAGCCCCGCTCAACGCCAGCAACGTCATGCTGGTCTGCCCGCAGTGCAAGGCAGCGACCCGCGTTGGTCATCGCTTTGACGAGGCTGGCAAGAAGCATCGCGTGTGCAAGAAATGTGGTAAGGACATCGACTAAGTCGATGTAGACATGGCCCTCGGGCAAGGCGCCCGAGGGACCCAGGGTCGGTAATCCTGGGTTTAATCCATCGGAAAGGAAAGAAGACAATGACTCCTCGTTTGAAGGAAAAGTACAAGGCGGAGATCGTGCCGCAGCTCGAGAAGGAACTCGAGATCGCCAACATCAACCAGGTCCCGAGGGTCACGAAGATCGTCGTGAACATGGGCGTTGGCGGTGCTGCTGCCGATTCCAAGCTCCTCGACGCAGCCGTCGCCGACATGCGCGTCATCACCGGCCAGCAGCCGATGATCTGCCGCGCCAAGAAGTCCATCGCCGGTTTCCATATCCGCGAGGGTATGGCTATCGGTTGCAAGGTCACCCTGCGTGGCGACCGCATGTGGGAGTTCATGGACCGTCTGCTGTCCACCGCGCTGCCCCGCGTCCGCGACTTCCGTGGCATCTCGCCGGATAGCTTCGACGGCCGTGGCAACTACTCGATGGGCATCACCGAGCAGCTGATCTTCCCCGAGATCGACTACGACAAGATCGACCGCACCCGCGGCATGGACATCACCGTCGTCACGACGGCCGAGAACGACGAGCAGGCTTACGCTCTGCTCAAGGCCCTCGGATTCCCGTTCAAGGCCCGCGGACAGCAGCAGTAATTCAAACGAACCGGATTGGTGAAAACCGCGTCTCGGCCAGAGGCGCGGAGAATTAGGAAAGAAGGAAATGCATGGCTAAGAAATCGATGATCGCCAAGTCGAAGCGCGAGCCGAAGTTCTCGACGCGCCAGCACAACCGCTGCACGCGTTGCGGTCGTCCCCGCGCTTACTATCGCAAGTTCGGCCTGTGCCGCGTGTGCGTGCGTGAGCTTGCGAACAAGGGCGAACTTCCCGGCGTGACCAAGGCCTCCTGGTAGGAAAACGGAAAGTCGGGTGTACCTCCGTCAAAGGCATGGTCGTTAAGGGCGGCTGTGAACCGGACGGTAGGGTTCATCAAGGACCAAAGGAGAAACGAAAATGACACTGACCGACCCCATTGGAGATATGCTTACGCGCGTGCGTAATGCCAACTCCGTAGGCAAGGAGACGGTTTCCATGCCGTCGAGCAAGAAGCTTGTCGAGATCGCCCGCGTCATGGCCGAGGAAGGCTACATCACGCGTTACGAGGTTATCGACGGCGAGCCCCGCGCCACTCTCGAGATCACTCTCAAGTATGGCGACAAGAAGTCCAAGACGATCCGCGGCATCAAGCGCGTTTCGAAGCCGGGTCTGCGCATCTACGCAGGCGTCGACGAGCTGCCTCGCGTGCTCGGCGGCCTCGGCACCGCAATCGTCTCGACGAGCAAGGGCGTTATGTGCGACCGCGACGCGCGCAAGGCGGGCGTTGGCGGCGAAGTCATCGCGTACGTCTGGTAGGAAAGGAGCGATAGGTTATGTCTCGTATCGGCAAAATGCCCATCACCGTTCCCGCTAGCGTCAACGTGACGATTGACGGCACAACGGTGACAACCAAGGGCCCCAAGGGCGAACTGAACCGCACGTTCCGCCCCTATGTCACCATCTCTCAGGACGGCGACACCATCACTGTCGACCGCATCGATGATTCCCGCGAAGCCAAGGCCCAACACGGCCTGGTCCGCACCCTCATCGCCAACATGATCGAAGGCGTGGACAAGGGCTTCTCCAAGAAGCTGCAGCTCGTTGGCGTCGGCTACCGTGCCGCCGTCAAGGGCAAGGACCTCGAGATGCAGCTCGGTTACTCGCACCCGGTTATCGTGGCTGCCCCCGAGGGCATCACGTTCGAGTGCCCGACTCAGACCGAGATCGTCGTCTCCGGTGCTAACAAAGAGCAAGTTGGCCAGGTAGCTGCCGACATTCGCAAGTGGCGTAAGCCCGAGCCTTACAAGGGCAAGGGTATCCGCTACGAGGGCGAATACATCCGTCGTAAGCTCGGCAAGGCTGCCAAGAGCGACTAATCAGCCAGACAGATTGAAGGGATTCATCTATGAAGACTCAAAATGCGAAAAAGAGGGAGACCGGTCTGGCGCGTCGCCATCGTCGTGTACGCGGCAAGATTTCCGGTACCGCTGCTCGTCCCCGCATGTGCGTGACCCGCAGCAACAACAACATCTACGTCCAGGTCATCGACGACGTGGCGCACAAGACCATCGTCGGTGCTTCCACGCTTGGCCCCGAGTTCAAGGCAACGGGCAAGAAGAGCAGCACGGTCGAGGGCGCTAGCGCTATCGGCGAGATCATCGGCAAGAAGGCAATCGAAGCAGGCATCACCGAGGTCGTGTTCGACCGTGGTGGTCACCTGTATCACGGGCGCGTCAAGGCTGTCGCTGAGGCTGCCCGCGAAGCCGGACTGAAGTTCTAGAAGGGAAGTACACATGGCTCGTAAAACGCAACAGCAGGAAGCCGGAGTACCCGAGCTTCAGGAGCGCGTCGTTTCGATCAAGCGCGTGGCCAAGACCGTCAAGGGCGGCCGCCGCATGCAGCTGACGGCGCTGGTCGTCGTGGGCGACGGCAATGGCCGCGTCGGCGTTGGCCTCGGCAAGTCCAAGGAAGTCCCGACCGCCATTTCTAAGGGCGTCGAGGATGCTAAGAAGAACATGTTCAACGTGTCCCTCACCCCCGAGGGCACCGTCCCGCACGAGATCGTCGGCGAGTACGGCGCAGGCCGCGTCCTCATTCGCCCGGCTGTCCGTGGTACCGGCGTCAAGGCCGGCGGCCCGGTCCGCGCGATCATGGAGCTTGCGGGTGTGACCGACGTCATCACCAAGTCGCTCGGCACCTCCAACGCCATGAACATCGTCAAGGCGACGGCTGAGGGTCTCAAGAACATGCAGAACCCCGAGGAAGTCGCTGAGCGCCGTGGCGTTTCGGTCGACTACATCTGGGGCCGCAAGGAGAAGGCCGCGAATGCTGAGGAGGCCGAATAATGGCAGAGCAGAAGATGCTGCGTTTGACGCAGGTTAAGAGCCAGATCGGCCGCAAGTACGACCAGGACCAGACTCTGAAGTCCCTGGGCTTGGGCCGCATCGGCAAGACGCACGACATCGTTGACAACGAGTCCGTGCGCGGCATGATCTTCAAGGTCAAGCACCTCATCACCGTTGAGGAGCTCTAAAGATTTCGAGTAGCTAACCAAAAAGGGACAACCTTTTTGGTTAGTTCTCAATAGGGTATAATCCCGAACGTTGTTCAAGTTGGCTGGCGAGCGAGCTGCCAGCACGGGGCCAAAAGCCCCGTATAGCGAAAGGAAGTTTTGAAATGGAATTGAAGGATCTCTATCCCGCACCTGGTTCGCATCATCGCAAGAAGCGCGTTGGTCGCGGTCCTGGCTCTGGCAAGGGCAAGACTGCGGGTCGTGGTGAGAACGGTCAGCTCTCCCGTTCCGGTGGCGGCAAGCGCGCCGGTTTCGAGGGTGGTCAGACTCCGCTCGCGCGTCGTCTGCCGAAGCTGCCTGGCTTCACCAACATCAATCGCGTCGAGTACGTGCCGGTCAACGTGAAGCTGCTCGAGGAGCGCTTCGAGGCTGGCGACGTCGTCGATCGCGACTCCCTCATCGAAAAGGGCATCATCAAGAACTACGAAGACCTCATCAAGGTTCTCGGCGACGGCGAGCTCACCAAGGCCCTCACGGTCAAGGTTGACAAGGTTTCTGCTGGCGCGCAGGCCAAGATCGAGGCTGCTGGCGGAAAGGTTGAAGAGCCTTGCTAAGTTCAATTGTCGACGCATTCAAGGTACCTGAGCTCCGCAAGAAGATCTTGTTCACGCTCGCCATCTTGGCGTTGTATCGCTTGGGCGCTTACTTGCCGGTTCCGGGTATTCCGTTCCACGAGTTCGCGACCACGTTCGTCGACCAGAACGCTGACAGCGTCGGTGGCGTGTCCATGACGATGCTCGACTTGTTCACGGGCGGCGCGTTGTCGAACTTCTCGGTGTTCTCGCTGGGCATCATGCCCTACATCACCGCATCGATCATCATGCAGCTGATGCAGGGTGTCATCCCGGCCGTTGGTCGTTGGGCCAAGGAAGGCGAGACGGGCCGTCGTCGCATCACCCAGATCACGCGTTACCTGACGCTGGTGCTGGGCCTGATCAACGCAATCGGCTACCTGCTGCTCTTCCAGTCCTCTGCGTACGGCGTTCAGTTCAGCAGCGAGGTTCCGTATGCGCTGACCTGCGTCGTCATCGTGTTCACGCTCGTCGCGGGCACTGCGTTCATCATGTGGATGGGCGAGCTCATCACGCAGCGTGGTGTGGGCAATGGCATGTCGCTGATCATCTTCATCAGCATCGTGTCGCGCGTTCCCTCCGCGATCTTCAGCTCGGTCAACCTGCAGGCTGATCAGGGCATGGGCATCGCCATCACGATTCTGATTCTGCTCGTGGTGCTGGCATGCATCCCGGCGATCATCTACGTGGAGCGCGCTCAGCGCCGCATCCCGGTGAACTACGCCAAGCGCGTTCAGGGTCGTCGCATGATGGGTGGCCAGAACACCTACATCCCGCTGAAGGTCAACGCGGCAGGCGTTATCCCGATCATCTTCGCAAGCTGCCTGATTTACTTCCCGGCTCAGCTTGCGGCGCTGTTCAACGTCGGTTGGCTCTCTGCGTTTGCTGATGCGGTTTCGTCTGGTTGGCTCAACTGGATTCTCACGGTTGCGTTGATCGTCTTCTTCGCGTACTTCTACACCTCGATGGTGTTCAATCCCGATGAGACGTCAGACAACATCCGCAAACAGGGCGGCTTCATCCCGGGCATTCGTCCGGGCAAGGCCACGGCCGACTACATCCGCACCGTGTTGCGCCGCATCACGTTGCCCGGTGGCTTGTTCATCGCCATCATCGCGGTCGTTCCGTCGATCCTGTTCTCCTTCACGGGCAACCAGCTTATCCAGGCGTTCGGTGGCACTTCGATCCTGATTATGATCGGCGTTGCACTCGACACCATGACCAAGGTCGAAAGCCAGCTCAAGATGCACAACTACGACGGTTTCTTCAAGTAGGAAACCTTACAGGTTGATGTAGTTTCGCGGCCCGATGCTCTTTGCGTCGGGCCGCTTGTTTGCAACAGAGACCGGGTCTCTGTTGCAAAAGAGATATCGTTGATGTAGTTTCGCAGCCCGATGCGCTTTGCGTCGGGCCGCTTCTTTTGCAAAAGGTATCATTAGGTATATGACAGGCATTTCAATTCCATACGTGATTTGCTCGATCCTCGCATTCGTGCCAGCCATCGTGCTGCACGAGATGGGGCATGCGCTGGCTGCCTACAAGCTGGGCGACCCCACGGCGAAGAGTCAGGGAAGGCTGTCGTTCAACCCGCTCAACCATATCGACCCGTTCGGCACGGTGATCATGCCGCTCATGCTCATGGCTATGAACATGCCGATTTTCGGTTATGCGAAGCCGGTGCCGTACAACCCGCGCTACTTCAAGGACCCGCGCAAGGGCGACCTCATCGTGGGGCTTGCAGGGCCGGCGGCGAATCTCCTGCAGGCGCTTTTGGGCATCGCAATCGCTTGGATCTGCTACCTGGCATTGCCGCTCGCGCAGATGGTGAACTCGAACGATTTCTTCCATTACCTGTTCTTGCTGTTCCTTCCGTACTACGTGCTTATCAACTTGTTCCTGATGTTCTTCAACTTGCTTCCCATCCCACCGCTCGACGGCTCGTCGATCTTCGCGTTCTTCTGCCCCAAAAAGCATCTGCCGACCTATTACAAGATTCAGCAGTACGCGTTCCCGATTTTTCTCATCGTCGTGATTCTCGTTCCGCAGTTGTTCCATATCAATCCGATTGGCGCATACCTGAACGTCACAGCTTATAATCTGTTCAATCTTGCGTTCCCGTATTAGGAAACCATGTCGTATCACGTCAAAACAAACAACTTCGAAGGGCCTTTCGACATCCTGCTGTATCTGGTGAGCAGGCAGCGAGTCGACATCGGCACCATCGCGGTTGCTGAAATCGCCGATCAATACCTCGAGGAGATTGCGAAGCTCGAGAACCTCGATCTCGATGTGGCAAGCGATTTCCTGCTGGTGGCATCCACGCTGCTCGAGCTCAAGGCAGCAAGCCTTGTGCCACGTGATCGGGATGAAACGGACGAAGAGATTGCCGATCTGGCGCCCAATGAGGCACGTGAACTGCTCGTCTCGCGGTTGCTCGAGTACAAGAAGTACAAGAACGCGGCAGCTATGCTTGACGCGCGCAGGAAGGCGCAGGAGCGGATGCATCCACGCCCGTTCGGGCCGGACGTCGAGTTCACGACGGCCATGCCTGATTTCTTGCAGGACGTCCCGCTCGAGTCGCTCGGCTACTTGGCGGCGGGAGCCTATGCGCGTCGCGAGGTCCTGTTGCTCGAAAGCGAGCACATCGCTGCGAAACCGATTCCGGTCGAGGTGCACATCAAGGCACTGCATGCACGCATCAAGAATCGCAAGAACCTGCGCTTTTCGCAGCTTGTCAATGCCGAGACGCCCACGCCAATCGTCGTCGTAACGTTTTTGGCCGTTCTCGAGCTTTACAAGCGCGCAATGGTCGATCTCGAGCAGGACGAGCAGTTTGGCGATATCAGCATCAAATACATCGAAGGTTCCGGAGATCTCGTCTTCGATGACGAAGACTCCGTCGCCAACACGCAAGATGAGTGAGTCGGTGCCCTGGCCCCTGACTCATTGTGCACAATGAGTC
>JAZLCO010000128.1:0-25155 GCA_045614225.1 Eggerthellaceae bacterium
AGCAGCCGCGGAACGCGTACAGCATGTCGACGACGCTCTGCAGCTCGAGCATGGGAGCCACGCCGGTTGCAGCGCTCTGCATGATGTTGACCGCCATCTGGATGTAGGACAGCGCCTCGCTGCTGATTACTTCGCGCAGCACGATGGCGTTGTCGTAGGCGTAGTTCAGCGTGCTGATGACGCTGCACGGGTAGTTTTCGTCGAACAGGAAGCCCAGGATGAAGCCGTCGGACGTCTCGTAGGGGCAGTCGATTTCAAGCAGCTCGCAGAACGTGTGGAAATCGAAGTCCTTGCGGTCGATGGCGTCGTCGTAGGCGACCATCATGAGCTCGATTTCGATCATGGTCCGCTCGACGTAGCGGCCCAGCCAGTACAGGCGGTTCGTCTTGCTTAGGATTTCAGTACCCATGTGTCCTTGAAACCTCCTCCTTGGCTCGAGTTCACAATGGCGTTGCCCTCTTCGCGCGAGTAGCGTGTCAGGCCGCTTGGCCACACGCGCGTCTCGCGCCCGGTCAGGACGAATGCGCGCAGATCGGCTTTGCGCGGCACATCGCCTTCGGCGAGGTGGACGGGCAGCTCGCAGAAGTCGATGACTTCCTGCGCAATCCAGCGGCGCGGGTTCGTGAGCACCTTTTGGCGCAGGTCCTCGCATGCTTCGGATGGTAGAGTGCTGGGGAACACCACGCCATAGCCGCCGGCTTCGGCGGTGTCCTTGATGACGAGGTCCTCGAAGCGCTCCATCACGTAGGCCATGTCGTCATCGAACATCGGCAGGTACGTGGGCGCGTTCTGCAGCAGGGGCTCCTCGTCGAGGTAGTACTTCACCATCTTGGGGACGAAGTAGTATATGCCCTTGTCGTCTGCTGCGCCGTTGCCCGGGGCGTTGATGACCGCGACGTTGCCGGCGCGGTAGGCGCTCATGAGGTTGGGGATGCCGATGACGCTTTCAGGCAGGAAGCATGTCGGGTCCATGTACTCGTCGCTGACGCGGCGGTACAAGGCGCCGACGCGTTGGTCGCCCTCGAAGCTCTTGTAGTAGAGGCGCTCGTCCTCGACGTACAGGTCGTTCGCCTCGGCAAGCACGGCGCCTGCCTGTTCAGCCAGGTAGCTGTGCTCGAAGTAGGCTGCGTTGTAGCGCCCGGGGGTGAAGATGACGTTGATGCCGCCGCAGTTGACGTTGTCCATGACCTCGCGCAGCATGGTGCCGTAGTTGCGGTTGTCGACAACGTTGTTGTTGCGGAACGTGGTGGGGCTGCAATGGCGGCAGATGCCGCGGCTGATCAGCGGATAGCTCGCGCCGCTCGGAATGCGCAGGTTGTCCTCGAGGACGTACCACGAGCCGTCGCGCGCCTGCACCAGGTCGATGCCGGAGATGTGGCTGTAGATGCCTTTCGGGGGCGTGATGCCCACGCAGGGAGCAAGGTATCCCGGCGAGCTGATGGCGAAGTCCTCGGGGACGATGCCGTCTGCGATGATCTGGCGGGGGCCGTACACGTCGGCGAGGTATGCGTTGAGCGCGTCGACACGCTGGGCGAGGCCGCGCTCGAGCAGGGTCCAATCATCTGCGTCGATGACGCGGGCGATGGCGTCGAACGGGAAGAGGCGCTCGTTGAACGTCCCGTTCTTGTAGATGCCGAACTTCACGCCGTAGCGCGCAAGTTGGTCGTTGATGCGCGCGGTATGGGCTACAAGCTCTTGCATGATGCCTCCTATCGCGGTTTTGATTCGCGGGCTTTTACAGGTCCTTGAAGTGGAACGAGCGTTTGCCGGTGGCGTAGTCACCCACGATGTGGCCGTGGCCTTCGATCTCGTACTTGTAGGTGACGAGGCCTTCGAGGCCCACGGGCCCGCGGGCGTGCAGCTTCGACGTGCTGATGCCCACCTCGGCGCCGAAGCCGTAGCGGAAGCCGTCGGCGAAGCGCGTCGAGCAGTTGCGATAGACGCCCGCCGAGTCGACGAGCTGCATGAAGTGAGCCGCCGCCGCATCGTCTTCGGCCATGATGGCGTCGGTGTGGTGCGAGCCGTAGCGGTTGATGTGCGTGATGGCCTCGTCGATATCGTCGACAATCTTCACGGAGAGGATGAGGTCGAGGTATTCGGTGGCCCAGTCGTCATCGGTCGCGGGAGCGCAGTCGATGATGGCTTGCGTGCCGGCATCGCCGCGCAGCGTCACGCCGGCCTCGGCGCACGCAGCAGCCAGTGGCGGCAGGAGTGCGGGCGCCACCGCGCGGTGCACGAGCAGCGTCTCGACGGCGTTGCAAGCGGCGGTGTACTGGGTCTTCGCGTCGATGATGACGGGAACGGACAGCTCGACATCAGCCGACGCATCGGCGTAGATGTGGCAGATGCCATCGGCATGGCCCATGACGGGGATGCGCGTGTTGTCCATGATGTAGCGCACGAACGAGTTCGACCCGCGCGGGATGAGCAGGTCGACCGAACCGTCGCAGGCGAGCAGCTTGCCGATGTCCTCGCGCGCCTCGATTTGGAACATGCACAGCTCGGGCATGCCGGCGGCTGTAGCGGCGGAGTGGATGAGGTCGAACAGCGCCTTGTTGGTGCGCATCGTCTCGCTGCCGCCCTTGAGGATCGAGCAGTTGCCGCTCTTCAGGCACAGCGTCGAGATCTGCACGAGTGCGTCGGGACGCGCCTCGAAGATGACGCCGATGACGCCGATGGGGCAGGCGATGCGGCGCATGCGCAGCCCTTCGTCGAGCTCGCGGTCGAGCAGCACGGCGCCGACGGGGTCGGCCAGCTTGATGAGGTCGTCGATGCCAGCGCATACGTCGTCGAGCTTGTGCTGGTCGAACTTGAGGCGTTTGACGATGGCGGGCGCGACGCCGTTTTCCTCGGCGGCTGCAAGGTCGGCCTCGTTGGCTTCGAAGATGGCAGCCGCATTGGCGGCGAGCGCTTTCTTGATCGCGGCGAGCGCCGCATTGCGCGTTTCAGTGGACGTTGCAGCCACTTCAGGGCTCGCGAGCTTCATCTCGCGTGCGATTTCGGCGATTTCGATCGTTGCATTCGCTTGGTCTGACATGGGTTCTCCTATCCGGCTTGCGGGTGGGTGACGATGATGTCGCTTGTGTCCAGTATACGGCCTTGCGTCGGTTGCAACGACGGGATAATGGTCGACGTTCTCTCTTTACGTCGAGCGAGAAGTATTTGGTTGTTTTGAGGTTGAAGGAGCGCTACGACATTACCTTCACGAAGCGGAACAAGCCCTCATCGCTTCCAGGATAATCGCCGGCATCCTCAGCGGAGAACTCGGGGTCCTCGTGGTACTGGTTGAAGTATTCCACGATGTGGAATCCGCAGCGGTTCACGTAGAAATGGATGTTGCGCTTCTCGTGGTAGGCGGTGACGAGCTCCCAGATCTGCGTCTCGGGATAGCGCGCCTCGATGGCCTGCCATGCAGCTTGACCAAGGCGCAGGTTCTGCTTGTCGGGGTCGATGAAGAGGAATTCGAGCGTCTTGCGCACTTCGCCGCCCGTTATGACGGCGCCTCCGATGGCCTTGCCCTCGTGAACGATGCTTAGGGCTTCGGCGTTTTCCCCGTCGAGGGCTTCGTCGACATCGCGCTGAGGTGGGATGTTGCCCAGGAAATCGGGGAAGTCCGAGCGCGTTGCGTAGGTGAATGCTTTTTGCAAGCGCTTGACGAAATCGTCCAGATCCTTGTATCCGACGGGAACGAGCTCAACCGTTTGCTGCATATTCGGTCCTTTCTACGGTTGTGGTTCACTGTAGCGCACTGAGTGGGGAAAGGGGAATTTGGTTCTTTTTTGTCGGCAAAACCTACACGATTTTGGGGGATATGAACAGGGGATGGACCTGTCCCCAATGGCGCGCTCTCTCTAAGGTTTCTTTCAGGTTGCTGCGTCATCATTTCATGCATCGTAGGAATCTTTGGAACTTGAACCGATGTGAGGTGAACTCGATGAATGCAACCAAGAAGATGGCAGCGCTCATTGTGGCGGCCATGTTATCAGTTATGGTTTTCACAGGATGTACGGGCACGAGCTCTGCGTCGGATAGCGCGAGCACTACTTCCGCAAGCTCTTCGATGCAGTCAAGCTCGATGGGTGCACCGCCAAGCGGCAGCTCCTCGATGGGCGAGCCGCCCTCGGGAAGCTCCGGTGGCCCCGGTGGCGCCCCTGGTGGCGGAACATCCGATTTCGAATACACGGCAGCAACGGAAATCACGTCGGCTGACTCGCAGGATGGACAGACGTATGCCTCCACGACAACCGACGAGAGCGCGCTCATCGTGAACACGGCTGATGATGTGACCCTGTCAAACATCACAGTTACAAAATCCGGCGACTCGAACGGCGGTGACAACTGCAACTTCTATGGGCTGAATGCCGGCTTGCTCGTGATGGGCGGCTCGACGACCACCATTAACGGCGGCACGATCGAGACGAACGCCAACGGCGCCAACGGCATCTTCTCCTACGGCGGCAACGGCGGCCACAACGGCGGCGAGGGCGACGGCACGACGGTCAACGTGAGCGACCTCACCATCACCACGACGGGCAGCGGCTCGGGTGGCATCATGACCACCGGCGGTGGCGTCATGAATGCGAGCAACCTCACCATCACCACGTCCGGCGGCTCGTCTGCGCCCATCCGCACCGACCGTGGTGGCGGCACGGTCAATGTCGACGGTGGCACCTACACGTCCAATGGCCTCGGCTCGCCGGCGATCTATTCCACTGCTGACATCAACGTGGCCAACGCGACCCTCGTGTCCAACCTGTCCGAAGGCGTGTGCATCGAGGGCAAGAACTCCATCACGCTCACTAACTGCGATCTGACGGCAAACAACACGAAGTGCAATGGTCACGCCACGTTCTATGACTCGATCATGATCTACCAGTCGATGTCGGGTGATGCGGACAGCGGAACTTCGTCGTTCAACATGACCGGTGGCACGCTCACGAGCAAGAACGGTCACATCTTCCACGTGACCAATACCAATGCGGTCATCAATCTCGATGGCGTGAAGCTCGTCAACGAAGATGCTGCCAACATCCTGCTGTCGGTATGCGCGGACGGTTGGAGCGGTGCGGGCAACGTCGCGACGCTCAATGCTACGGGCCAGACGCTTGACGGCACCATCCTCGTGGGCAGCGATTCGACCCTGACGCTCAACCTGTCGAATGGCTCCACGTTCACGGGCTGCATTAGCGGCGACATCGAAAATGCGAGCGGTGAGACCGTCTCGACTGAGGTGGGCACCGTGGACGTGACGCTCGACTCCACGAGCGCGTGGACGCTGACGGCTGACACGTACGTGACCTCGTTCGACGGCGATGCGTCAAACGTCATCTCGAATGGCTACACGCTCTACGTGAACGGCGTGGCTTTGAGCGGAACGAGCGCATAGCACGTGCCAACTAAGTAAAACTCGGAGCGAGGGCCGCCTGCGGGCGGCTTTCGTTTTGATGGGCTTCCCGACCATTGGTCAACCTTACGAAGTTGGTGAGAACGGGTCAGTTCTTGCCTAGAATGTATTCGAGCGCAAATTGCAAGCCGCAAGGTGGGAGAAAACATGCATTACACCGGCCCGACGTTCAGGCCACCATACGAGGCAGAGTCGTTGCTCTTGCAGGTCACGGCAGGCTGCTCGCATAACGCATGCACATTTTGCAGCATGTACCAGGACGTGCCGTTCACGGTTTCGCCCATCGAGGAAATCGAGGAAGACCTGGTTCAAGCTGCGCGCTACGGTGAGTTTTACGATCGCGTGTTCCTCGTGAACGGCGATGCGTTTTGCCAGAGCTTCGACCGATTGGTCGAGATCGCAGAGCTCGTGCATCGTTATCTGCCGCGCATCGGGTCGATTGGCGGGTACGCATCGATAAACAACGTCCTGACCAAAACCGAAGAAGAGTTGCGCGAGCTGACGCGCTTGGGCTATGCCGATTTCAACATCGGGCTGGAGTCGGGCCTCGACGACGTGCTCGCTTACATGAACAAGGGCTACACGTTAGCGCAAGCACGCGAGGCGTTCGCGCGCCTCAATGCAGCAGGCATGCCGTTCAACTTGAACATCATCACGGCGGCGGCAGGTCCCGGTCGTATCGTCGAGCACGCTGCGGCCAACGCCGCCATCGTCAACGAGGCGAACCCCACGCTTATCTTCGTGTCGCCCCTGCATGTTGACCCCGGCGCACGGCTCGAGCAGCTCGTTGCGCAAGGCGATTTTGAGGAGTGCGTCTTGGGTGATTACATCACTGAGGAGATCGAGTTTCTCAAACGACTTGACGTCGATGACTGCGTGTTCTTCGGCCTGCACGTGTCGAATCCTGTGCGTGTGGCTGGATTGCTTCCGCGCGACAAGGAGCGTCTCGTGCACGAGCTCGAGCAAGGGTATGGGCATTTTTCTGATTGGCAGCTTAGCAAGGTGCCGCCCAAAGGCTCTGAAGGTCGCATGATTGGGTAAGCGGATGACGCGCCGTAGCTAGCGTACGAACACGAAGGACGTGTCGGTCGAGCGCTCTTTGTCGAATGCGTAATCGCTCCAAGCGAACTGCTTGATCTGTTCGGGTTCGGTCGCTTGCACGCTGGCCAAGTAACGCACCATCTCGCCACGGGCCATCTTCGCGTAGACGCCTTTCTGCACGACTTTGCCACCTGCGAGTTCACCGAACACGCAGGTGATGTACGTGTCGTCAGGTTTCAGGTACTTCTCGATGGCCTTCGAGTATTCCTTGGAGGCAAGGTTGACGATGACGCGGCTGTCGTCAACGACTTCGTGATAAAGGCTCCCATCCCAGAAATCGTAGAGATTCGAGAACCCGTCGACAGCGGCTTTGGCTTGCATCTCGAGGCGGTAGGGCACCACGCCGTCGAACGGCTTGAGCACACCGTAGAATCCCGAGAGTATGCGCAGGTGATCCTGCACGTATGCCAAGTGTCCGTCTTCGAAAACAGCAGGAGCCATGTATGTGTACTGGATGCCGTCGTACGCCAGCAGCGCAGGTGTCAGGCTGCGGCGCAGGTCCATGTGCTCGAGGCGCTCCGCATTCTGCTCGGCAATGGCGTCACTGCAGGCCCAAAGCTTCTTTTGCTCGGCATACGTGAGCGACGACATCCAATCGCGCAGCCGTTCGGCGCGCTCTACGAATACGGGGAGGTCCTGATGGGGAAGCGCCGCTTCGTCGACCATCTTCTTTGCAGGCGAGATGATGAACCTCACGAAAGCTCCTCGAGCATCTGCGCGGGGTTGTCAGCAGCCTTCACCTTGCCGTGCGCCTTGACGATGACGCCTTCTTCGTCGATGAGGTAGGTTGTGCGTATGACGCCCATCGAGACCTTGCCGGCGGTCTTCTTCTCTTTCCACACGTCGTAGGCCATAAGCACTTCCTTTTCGGTGTCGGAGAGAAGTGTGAAGGGCAGACCGTATTTCTCCTCGAACTTCTTATGCGATGCCACTGTGTCCTTGCTCACGCCGACAATCACGGCGCCTGCCTCGCGGAACTGAGGGTACAGCTCGCCGAATGCACACGCTTGCTTCGTGCACCCCGATGTCATGTCGCGCGGATAGAAGTACAGGACGACTTTGCTGCCACGCCATTCGGAAAGCGTTCTCATCTGGCCGTTCTGGTCGGGAAGGGTGAAATCGGGTGCTTGCGTTCCTACTTCGAGCATGGTGGTCCTTTCTCGCGTTAGCGGTTGCATTATAGCGTGCTCGGATCGGGGGCAGTTGAGGGGTGTGCCAGGGGCTTGCGTCAGGGGATGGCTCGCTTGACGCAAGCCGTTCCGCCCATGTTTAAAGGTATGTCAAAGGTTGAGCGATTTCCCGAAAAAACGAGCGCAAAGCTCAGTTTGCTGGCTTCTCATCTTATACTCGCTAAAACGAACTGCGTAGCAATGAGCGGAAAGGGGTTGGGAATATGCATGGTAGCGATCTGCTTGACTACGAACGTGATCATCTAGCACGTGTCCAGGCGGGGCTGGCGGAGTGCATGGTGCTGCTGCGCAAGGACGGCTTGTTCCCGCTCCAGGTTCCTTGCAAGCTTGCAGCGTTTGGAAACGGCGTGCGCCACAGCGTGAAGGGCGGCACCGGGTCGGGCGACGTGAACGCCCACGCGGTTGTCGACATCGAGCGTGGGCTTGTGGATGCTGGGTTCGAGTTGACAAGCACGACATGGCTCGATGCCTACGACGAGCGCCGTCTTGAGGCGAAGGCCGCCTTCCGCAAGCAGCTGAAGCGTGAGGCGAAGGCGGCAGGCGACAACATCATCACCTATGCCATGGGCGCTATCATGCCCGAGCCCGATTACAGCATTCCGCTTGACTATTCCGCCGATGGCGCGATTTACGTGCTCTCGCGCATTTCGGGCGAGGGGAGCGACCGCAAGCCGATTGCTGGCGACGTGCTGCTCACTTCCACCGAGGTTCGCGACATCTTGGCTTTGAACGAACGCTATGAGCGCTTCATGCTCGTGCTGAACACGGGCGGCCCGGTGGATTTGAGCCCCGTGAAGGACGTGGGCAACATCCTGGTGCTCTCGCAGCTCGGTTCGGAGATGGGCAACGCCTTGGCAGATGTGCTGCTGGGGAAGGCGAACCCGTCGGGCAAGCTCGCTACGACATGGTCTGCTTGGGAAGATTACTGTCCTGACATTGAGGTGGGCAATCTTGATGATACGCCGTACCGCGAGGGCGTCTACGTTGGATATCGCTATTTCGATACGGTGGGCAAACGTGCTCTGTTCCCGTTTGGGTTCGGGTTGTCGTATACCGATTTCGAGCTGGGCGAAGCGGCGGTAGTGTTGGACGGCAGTTGCGCTACCGTTTCGGTCGACGTGACGAATGTCGGCGATTTCGCTGGCAAAGAGGTCGTTCAGGTCTATGTGACTGCGCCTGAGCGCGAGCTCAAGAAGCCATGGCAGGAGCTCGCAGGGTTTGCGAAAACGGGCTTGCTCCAGCCAGGTGCGACCGAGCGCGTTGAGGTGTCATTTGACTTTGCCGATTTGGCCTCTTTCAGCGAAGAGGCATGTGCTTACGTTCTCGAAGCAGGGGAGTATGTCGTCAGGCTGGGGACGTGCAGCGCGGATGCTCAGCCAGCCGCTGTGGTCGTGCTGCCCCGAGGCGTTTTGGTGCGCATGGTGCGATCCGTCGTTGCGCCTGCGGAAATCGAGGAGGTCGTCTACGAACGCGCCCCACGCGACAATTCGCTTGTAGATCTTCCCTGGCTGATGCTCGACCCGGAAAGCTTCCTGACTGTTGACGTTGCCTATGACGTCGAGCTCGGGGTCGATTCGGCAGTGGCGATGCTCTCCGACAGGGAGCTCGCTTTTGCCAACGTGGGCCGCTTCTCCGGGAGGGGAGGACTGCTCGCCGTGATTGGCAACGCATCGACGCTCGTGGCGGGTGCAGCAGGAGAAATCACATCTCACCTGCGGAGCGTGGGGTTCGAGCCTGTTGTCATGGCCGACGGACCTGCAGGCTTGCGCCTCGCACGGGAGTTCTACCGCGACGAAAAAGGCGCTCATTCGCTGGGTGCGGGATCCATTCCCACTGGCATCCTCGACGTGCTGAGCGCTCCTGTGCGGGCGGTTGCGATGGCGCTTCTGGGTGGCAAGAAGCCGCCGCGTGGCGCCGAGGTGCTCAACCAGTATTGCACGGCGCTTCCCATCGGTACGGCAATCGCGCAGTCGTGGAACCTGGATTATGCCCGCACATGCGGCGATATCGTCGGTGCCGAGATGGAACGCTTCGGCGTGCATCTGTGGCTCGCGCCGGCGCTCAACATCCATCGCTCGGTGCTTTGCGGGCGCAACTTCGAGTACTTCAGCGAAGACCCGCTTGTCAGCGGCAGGATGGCTGCGGCGCTTGTGAACGGCGTGCAGGCGCATCCGGGGCGTGGTGCCACGATCAAGCACTTCGCGGCCAACAACCAGGAGACGAACCGCTACTTCAACAACAGTTGCGTCAGCGAGCGCGCTCTGCGCGAGATTTACTTGCGTGGTTTCGAGATCTGCATCCGCGAAAGCCGTCCGGCCGCTGCGATGACCTCGTACAACCTGGTGAACGGAACGCACACGTCCGAGAGCCGCGGTTTGACCGAGGACTACTTGCGTGCTGAGTGCGGTTTCGAAGGCGTCGTGATGACAGACTGGGTTTTGCCTTTGAAGAATCGCGGCAAGCGTTGGCCCATCGCGCGGGCCGGTCGTGTGGCGGCTGCGGGCGGCGATCTGTTCATGCCCGGCAGCAAGCGTGATTTCGACGACATTCTGGCGGCACTTGCATCAGGCGAGCTCGATCGACATCAGCTCGAAGTGAACGCTACACGCGTGCTGCGTTTGTCGCAGAATCAGAACCAGACACTTACCAGGTAAGTGTCTGGTTGCGGGGTATAATCGCCTGCATGGCTACTAACATCATAGATTTCGAAAGCGCCCGCGTCCGCGCGGGCGATCATATGGTTCGTGGGTCGGCGGCCTACGGCATGGTGCGCGCGTTCGCTGTGAGCGCGCGTGGGGTCGTCCAGGCTGCGCGCGACGCGCATGACACGTCGCCGGTTGTCACGGCAGCGCTCGGACGTCTTATGATGGGCGCGCTCATGACGGGCGCGATGTTCAAGCAACCCGATGAGCTGCTCACATACATCGTGAAAGGCGACGGCCCCATCCGCGCGATGACGGTTACCGCCAACTGCGAAGGGCAGGTGAAGGGCTTCCCGGCCAACCCGTACGTGTGGGTGCCGGCGCGTCCCGATGGCAAGCTCGACGTTGGCCACGCAGTGGGGAAGGGCACGCTTGCTGCCGTGCGCGACCTTCCCGGCTTTGAGCCGTACTCGAGCAGGGTCGAGCTCGTGTCGGGTGAGATCGCCGAGGACCTCACGCACTACTTCGCCGTGAGCGACCAGGTCCCGACGTCGGTCGGCCTGGGCGTGCTCGTCGGACGCACCTGGGACGTAGAGTGTGCGGGTGGCTTCATCGTGCAGCTCATGCCCGACTGCATCGACGAGGTGGCCGAACGCATCGAGAACAACTTAGCAACGGTCACGTCGGTCACGGATCTGTTGCGCGAGGGCGCCACGCCAACCGACGTGCTTTGTCGCATTCTCGAGGGACTCGATTACCGGGAGCTCGAGGCGCAGCCAGTCGAGTTCTACTGCGGCTGCAACGAACAACGTGCCGCGCGTGCCACGATGGCGCTCGGCGAAGACGAGCTGCGCGACATGATCGCCAAGAACGAGACGGCTGAGGTGTGCTGCCATTTCTGCGGCAGGCGCCACTACCTATCGCCCGAACGGCTGCGCGAGCTTCTGGGGTAGGCTACCGTCCTCCGCCCTTGCTCGTCTCCAAGCGTTTGCACGCTTGGAGACCTATAGTGTCTTGCCTAGATTTCTAGCCTGTTTCGGATAGCCGGATCGCTTGGTCATACTGGGTGTGCCGCAGCCGCCGCCGAGCACGCGTCCGCAGTCGCGCAGATTCAGGTAGCGCACGAGCGTGTCGTAGTGCGCCTCGAGCGCATCGAAGGTCCAGCTATCGTCATTCCATGCGACGGCGAGCAGCGCCGACTTCAACCGTTTGCCCGAGATGCGGGGGTTCGCCGAGCAGAAACGGTCAACCACGGCCTTGAGCTGTGCCGTCATGCCGTAGTAGTACAGCGGCGTAGCGAAAGCCAGCATATCGGCTGCAAGGATCTGCTCGCGCAGTTCGTCAAAGTCGTCGTACTGCACACATGGGCCGCCGTAGCCGCATGCTACACAGCCTGTGCAGGGTGCGATGTCGAGCGAAGCCACGTCGACGATGTCCACATCGTGCCCGGCTTCCCGCGCGCCAGCCGCGAACTCGTGCGCAAGCATAGCGGTCGAGCCGTTCGCGTTCGGGCTTCCCTGCAAGACGAGGATCTTCATCGCCCTTCCTCCTTCAGGTACTTCGCGTTGGCAAGCCACACGTGTTCTTTGCCTGCGTCGGAAGGTTTGTTCTGCGCCATCACACCTACGATCGCATGCGGGACGTAGGGTTTTTCAAGGTAAGCGATTTCGTCGCCGGAAAGCTTCAAGTCCACGGCGGCCACTGCGCCATCGATGTGGTGCGGTTTGGTCGCGCCCACGACAGGGGAGGCGACTTTGGTGAGCAGCCACGCGAGCGACACCTCGGTCATGGTGGCGCCGCGTGTGGCTGCAATTTCAGCCACGCGTTCGATCACGAGCGTATCGGCATCGGCTGTGGCGTCGTACTTGAACTTGGCGTAGGAGTCCTCTTCGAAGCGCTTGCTCGTCTCGCCGGGCTTGCGCGACAGGCGTCCGCTCGCGAGCGCGCTGTAGGGCGTGAGGGCAATGCCTTCTTCCGCGCAGCATGGCGCTAGCTCGCGTTCGTCCTCGCGGAACAGGAGGTTCATGTGGTTCTGCACGCTCACGAATTTGGGGAACCCTTCGCGTTCGGCCAGCGCATTCGCTTTCTCGAGCTGCCAGGCGTACACGTTGGCGATGCCGATGTAGCGTGCCTTGCCAGCGGCGACGATCTGCGCGAGGCCTTCCATCACGTCATGCAGCGGTGTGTTGTAGTCCCACATGTGGTAGATGTACAGGTCGACGTGGTCCATTCCCAGATGCTGCAGGCTCGCGTCGATACTGCTCGTGATGTGCTGCTGGCCGGTGGCGCCTTCCGCAATCTCATCAGCCGTGCGTGGCAGGAACTTCGTGGCGACAACCACGTCATCGCGTTGCGCGAAGTCGCGAAGTGCACGGCCCACGTACTGCTCGGACGTGCCGCCCTGATAGGCGATGGCCGTGTCGAAGAAGTTGATGCCTGCGTCGAGCGCGCGCTTAACGATGGTGCGTGTCTCGTTCTCGCCGACCGTCCAGCTGTGTTGGCCGGCTTGAGGGTCGCCAAAACCCATGCATCCCAAGCAGATGCGCGAAACCTCGAGGTCCGACGGGCCGAGCTTTACGTATTCCATAGTGCCTAAGCCTCCAGTGCCTTCTCGGCCCATGCTGCAAGCTCGGCCTGCGAAGGATGTCCGTTCAGCAGGCCGCCAGAAACAACCTTGGAGCCCGGTGCCAACTTCTGCATACGTTTCGGTGCTTGGCCCAGACCGCTGCCGCCGCTCGCGCTGAAGTACGCTACCAATGTCTTTGCCATGTTGATGTCCTTTCTTTCCTTAGCCCAAACGGGATACCCCTCTTTGGGCTAATACCTGTTGATCCTGCATTTCGCCTTAATGCGCTTTATCTTGTCGGGCAGTTCATCGTAGGGCATGTTCTTGGGTGTGTCGCATGTGCCCGACTCGCGTGCCACGTCGTAGAACCAGCACTTGTAATCGATGAAGTCGCGGGCAAGCTTGAGCTCTTCGAGTTGCACGTCGATTGCTGCCCGCCGCTCATAAACGATGCGGCGGCGCTCCTCGATGGTCGAATCGCCTTCAATGTACAGCTGTATGTACTCGCGGATCTCTTTGATCGGCATGCCCGAGACCTTCAGCCGTTCGACGAAGCGCATCCATTCCAGATCGTCCTCGTCGAACAGGCGCCGTCCGTCGCTCGAACGCTGCTGGTTGGGAATCAGCCCGTTTTTCTCGTAGAAGCGGATTGTCGAAGCTGGCATGCCTAGCTCCGCGGCCGCGTCACCTATCGTGTATAGCTTTTCCATTCTTCACCTTTCCCGCGCCATTCGCTTCGGCGCAAACGCAACGGCTAGTCGCGCGATCTTGTTTTCCCGATAGATGCAATTCCCTGTCGAACATAATGGAAAACACCCGCCACCAGCACCGCGATGCTTGCGTAGCGGATGAATGCGAGCGCGAGGGGGACGCTGTAGTCGGCGAAGGCAAACTGGACCTGACCCGTGAGGTATTGCCACAGGCCGAGTTGCGCGAACGAGAACGCCCCGAAACATGCCACAGCGGCGATGATGATGCGGGCCGCCCATTTCTGCCATGACGCCATGTTCTTCGGTACTCTCGCGTGCAGTCCCGCATGGGCGAAAGCGAGCACGAACGCCCAGTACGAGCACAGCATGTGGACGGTTCGCGCCCATCCCGCTCCCGGGAATGCTGGCAGGAAGCCGAACGCGTACTTCGAGAGCACGAGGCTGCTCGCGAATTGCCCAATGATGCAGACTGCAAGCCCCACAATCACAACGATTTGCACGATGCGCAACGCACCGTGGCGACCTCGAAATATCGAAGCCAGCCATCTTCTGTTGAGCACGATGTGGATCGCCGTGAGCACGAACAACGTTATGCCCAGCCATTCGTGGGGAGCCTCCTGCACGAGCGCAGTCGTCATGATTGCCACGAACACCAATGCCATCGCGATGTCCAGTGCGACCTTTGCTGCCTTCTTTCCTTTCACGTGCGGATCCCCTTGCTAAGCGTTTTCCGCAAGCCAGTCGGAGACTTGCCGGGGCATGTCGGCCCCACCTGAATAGTATATGGAAAGCCCCTGGCCAACGTGCGCTTCGGGTGCGAGTTTCGATATTGCCGTGACGCTCTGGCCGAGCCCGCCGCCCCCGTTGCTGCAGAATGGGCGGATCTCCTTGCCCGAGAAGTCGTATGACTCGAGGAATGTCGCTATGGGCATGGGGATGGACGCCCACCAGTTGGGATAGCCCAGATATACCGTGCCGTAACGCTCCATGTTGTCGATGTGCGTCGTCAGCACAGGGCGCGATTGCTGGTTCTGGTCGCGTTGAGCCTCGTCGAGGCATGTGTTGTAGTCGGTCGAATATGGTTTCTCGCATACGAGCTCGATTGCCTCCACACCGAGCTGCGATGCAACCTCCTTCGCAATCAGGCGGGTGTTTCCGCTCCACGAGAAGAAGACGACGAGCGGTTCTCCGCCTGCAGTTGTGTTATTCGTGCTGCCGCCGATGACACCCTCGTGCGGCACTGCAGAACGCGCGATGCGGAAACCGACGCTCGGACTGGCGCTCGTCGGCGTGAGCGACGCTCGATAGGCAGAGCGCAGGTTCTTTGCGAAATCGTTCCAACCGCCGCCGCGATTCACGCGCAGCGCTCCAGCTTCGGGACCGGTGGGGTCTTGGGAGGCGTTGGCGTCGTATGTGCCGTAGCGGTCCCATACCCATTCCGCAACGTTGCCATGCATGTCGTAGAGCCCCCAATTGTTTGGAGCAAACGATGCCGACTCGATTGGCTCGCCCCGGTATATGCCGGGCTTCACATCGAGCGCGCCTTGGTCGAAGTAGTTCCCCTCGATCTCGTAGGGGTAATGGCCGTAGTAGTTCGCCTCGTCGGCGCTGACGGAATGGTCCAGGTTGAACGGCCCTGTCGTGCCCGCACGGCAGGCGTACTCCCATTCTGCTTCTGTCGGTAGGCGATAACCGTCTGCCGAAAGGTTCCAGGTCACGTTTTCGCCATCGACGACGTAGGCGGGGGACAGCCCCGCCTCGGCGCTCAACGCATTGCAGTAGGCAATGGCGTCGAACCAGGTCACATTCGCTGCAGGGATTTTGTCCGCTCCATCGCCGAGCCCCATGAGCGTGTTGTATTCCAGCTGCGACACTTCGGTTGAAGCAAGGTAGAAGTCGCTTACCGTGACATCATGCTGCATCTCGTCGTCCGAACGCCACGGCTCGTCCGTGGGACTTCCCATAGTGAAGGTTCCGCCTTCGATCAAGATAAGTCCGTCATCGAGGGTGGGAGTGTTGCCGGTCGCGCTTGTGCTTGCCGAGTTTGATTGTTCGCCACTATTCGAAGGGCTTTCCGATTGCTGTTGCGAGCTGGCGTTGCGGGGCGTCCAAGAGCAGCCTGCCATCGCGAGCGCGCATCCTGCGGCGCTCGCTAGCACGAAGCCTCGCCTGTCCAAGGACGTTTCTTCGGCCATTGTTTCTTTCGTTTCAGACATGTTTGCCTGCCTAGCTTTTAGTCCATGACCTTTTCCCAGAAACGGATCGCATTGATGCCGAGCGTGTCCGCGAGCTGTTCGAGCACGGCGACTTCCGCATCGGTCAGCTCGGCTGCGTTGATGCCGCTGCCGAACGTGCCATCGTTGCCCCAGGCCCATGCGCCCAGCGCGATCTTGGGGAGTTTGATGTCTGCCATGTTGCGATTCCTTTCCGCTGTTTTTACCTTGTTGATGTCATTGGAGAGGATTCTGCAACTTAAACTATGGTTTAAGTCAAGCGACTTTCTTGAGATTTTTTTGAAAGCGTCTCAACAAGTTGTTTTCCCATCATGGCAATCGAGTCGTGCTGGTTTTCGCGGCCATGATTGGTTAACTTCCCCAGCTGCGCATTACCTGCAAGCGCAGCGTCCTCGCTTTGGTTTACCATAGGGGTGAACTATTGAGGCGCCGGCCGGTCGGTCGGCGCGGAAGGAAAATGCGAAGATGGATTATGTGGTAGTTGCTCAAGGGCTCCTGATTCCCTTCTTGGGCACAGCGCTTGGCGCATCGCTCGTGTTCTTCCTGCGCCGTGATATGCCCCTTCGACTTTCGAAGGCGCTTGTGGGGTTTGCGGCTGGCGTGATGGTCGCCGCATCGTTTTGGGGTTTGTTGCAGCCGGCGCTCGAGGAAGCGGCTGACATGGGGATGGGCACGCTTTCGTTCGTGCCTGCCGTCGTAGGGTTCCTCGCTGGCATGGGATTCCTGCTCGTCATCGACGTGGTTACGCCGCACACGCACTTCAACTTGGAAGACGAGGGCCCCAAGACCGGCCTCAAGCGCACGACGAAGCTCGTGCTGGCCGTGACGATTCACAACATTCCCGAGGGCATGGCGGTCGGTGTCGTGTTCGCCGATTGGCTAGCCGGCGGTGGCGTGACTCAAGCAGGAGCACTTGCGCTGGCAATCGGTATCGCCATCCAGAACTTTCCCGAAGGGGCTATCGTATCAACGCCCCTGCTCGCTGAAGGCATGCCGAAGGGACGCACGTTCTGGTGCGGGGTGTTGACCGGCGCGGTGGAGCCCGTTGCTGGTTTTATCACGATTCTTGCGGCGAGCGCCGTCGTGCCAGTGATGCCCTATCTGCTCGCGTTTGCGGCGGGTGCGATGGTCTACGTGGTCGTGGAAGAGCTCATACCCGAGATGTCCGAGGGCTTCCACAGCAACGTTGGCACGATCGCGTTTGCGATAGGGTTCGTGCTCATGTTGGTTCTTGACGTGACGTTGGGCTAGCGGAGAGGGAAGAGGGCGGTGGGGCGCAAAAACCTCCGCCAAAGCGTTAAAGTGGAAACAGGCTTTGCGACTGGACAGGAGAACACCATGAAACTGCTCGTCATAGGCGATGAGAAACGCTTCAACAAGTATCTTCCCGATCTCGATATCGTCAGTCGGGTCGAGACAGTTGTGGCACCGCGTGCTGCGACGGATGACGAGATCATCGCGTTGACGGGTGATGCAGACTTCATCGTGGCAGACGCCATCAGCCCCGTGAGCGCACGTCTCATGGACGCGTTTCCCAGTCTGAAGCTCGTGCATTCCGAAGGCGTTGCCTATAACGCCATCGATGTCGAGGCGGCGCGCGAACGCGGCATCGTCGTGTGCAACAACGCCGGTGCGAATGCGGGCGCTGTTGCCGAGCAGGCGGTGCTGCTCATGCTGGCATGCTTGCGCCACCTGCGCGAGGGCGATACCGCCGTGCGCACCGGCCGTCAAATCAAGGTGAAGGAACGCCTGATGGTCGAGGGCATCCGCGAGCTGGGCGACTGCAAGGTCGGCCTTGTGGGCATGGGCGCCATCGCGCAGCAGACGGCTGTGCGTCTACATGCGTTCGGGTGCGATGTCGCTTATTGGAACCATCGCCGCCGTCCGACCGATTTCGAAGAGAAATTCGATGTGCGTTACCTGTCGCTCGACGAGCTGGCGCGCACATGCGACATTGTGAGCATTCATGTGCCCGTCACGCCCGAGACCGAGAACATGGTTGATGCCGAATTCCTGGCATCGATGAAGTCTGACGCAATCCTGATCAACACCGCGCGCGGCGAGATCGTCGACCAAGTTGCACTCGCCCGTGCACTCGAGGAAGGCATCATCAGCGGGGCAGGGCTCGACACGCTTTCGCCCGAGCCCGTCCAGCTCGACCATCCGCTCGCACAGCTCGAAGGCGATGCGACCGACCGCCTCGTGCTCTCGCCCCACATTGGCGGCGTCACCGAGGGCATGTTCCGCCGCGCATGGACGACCATCTGGAAAAACATTGCGTACGTTGCCGAAGGCGACCAGCCGATCAACGTGGTTTCGTAGCGGTTACATGGTCTAATCCGCATTCGCTCCAAAGCGCAGAGGTATACAATTGCGCTCATGGCTGCACGTGGTGACACATTGGACATGAAGCGCATTGGATGTGCGGTGCTCGGCGTTGTGCTGGGCGTTGCGTTCGCACTTGCGTGTCCTACTGATGTCGGTCTCACCGAACAGGGCATACGGTGTCTGGCGATTCTCATCCTTGCTGTCGTGTGGTGGGTCGGCAGCGTGTTGCCGACGTACGCGACGGCCATCGTCATGGTCGTGCTGTTCGCTGTCATCGCCGGCGTCAAGTCGTCGGTCGCCCTCTCGGCGTTCACTTTCGATACATGGTGGTTGCTTCTGGCGGCATTCGGGCTTGGGGCTGGCATGAAAGTGTCGGGCCTGCTCAGGCGCATCGCGCTGGCTGTCGTGCGCACGTTTCCCAACACGTTCGCCGCGCAGGTGGCAGGCCTCATGTTGGCCGGTACCATCGTCGGCCCGCTCGTTCCCAGCATGGCCGCCAAGGTTTCGATGCTCACCCCGCTTGCGATGGGCATCGGCGACGAGCTCGGCTACGAGCGGTTCGGCAAATCCATGCAGGGCTTGTTCCTCGCCATGTTCTGCGGCGTTCGCAGTGTTGCCCCGGCGGTTCTCAGCGCGTCGGTCATCGGTTATTGCCTGTTGGGGCTTTTGCCCGCTGATGTGCAAGCGCGCTTCGACATGCTGCATTGGCTTTTGGCAGCGCTGCCGTGGTTCGTCGTGGTCGTTGTGCTGACGTATGGTTCCATCGTGTTGCTGTATCGACCGAAAGGGGAGGGCGCCTCGAAGGATGCGCAGCCTGTTCAGAAGAGCGAAAACCTCGGGCCGATGTCGCGTCACGAGAAGCAGATGTGCGCGATCATCTTGGCGACGGTCGTGTTGTGGGTGGCCGAGCCCTTGCATCACATCCCGGCGCACATCGTTGCTCTTGCGGCGTTCGTGCTCGTCATCGCGTGCGGAATCTTGGGGAAAGACGGCTTGCGCAAGGACATCGCATGGGAGCCGCTCGTGTTCGTCGGCATCGCCATGGGCCTTCCCAATGTGTTTGGGGAAGTGGGCATCCAGGATTGGGCCGTGCAGGTCGCCGGCCCTGCATTCGAGGCGCTTGCTGGCAATCCCTATCTATTCGTGTTGGGCGCAGCGGTCATCACCTTGGCGGTGCGTTTCCTCATCGTCTCGGAGATGGCCTACCTCAACATCGTGATGGTCTTCCTCGTGCCGCTCTGCGCAAGCGTGGGCTTCAACCCCTGGGTTGTCGGTTTCGCGATGTATGCCGTGATCACGCCTTGGTTTGTCCTCTACCAATCCGCAACATACCTGGCCGCCTTCTACTCGGTCGACGGCCAGATGGCGCATCATGCCGACCTGGCGAAATACTGCGTCGTCTACACGTTCATCTGCATGTTCGCCCTCGTCGTGAGCGTGCCGTATTGGCAATGGATGGGATTGCTGTAACAGAATCGAATCAAAAGGGGCAGCTCCCGCTGGTTCGGTGTTGCTGTGCTACGATTGCCAGGTAATGTTGACGAAATAGTCAGGGTGGTGTCACGGACGTGAGTGACGAGACGATTTACGGCGAAAACCTTGCACTGATGGAGCGGCTGCGCAGCGATGTTGCCGCTTCGCTTGACGAGCTGCGCCACACCATGAGCGCGGGCATGGAGTTCGATCCCATCGAGCACTGCCTTTCGCGCATCAAGGCCGAAGATTCCATGCGCGAGAAATGCCGCAGGCAGGGCCTTCCCGAGACGACCCACTCGGCGCTTGTCGAGATTCAAGACGCCATCGGCTTTCGCGTGGTTTGCGCGTTCCGCAGCGATGTTTACCTGGTGCGCGATTATCTCGCCGGGCTTCCTGGGTTCGAGGTGGTCGCGGAGAAGGACTACATCAAGAACGCCAAGGAAAACGGTTATCGAAGCTATCACATGATCTTGCGAACGGTTGACGGGCGTGAGCCCGTGGGATGCGATGCCGATGGTGGCTTCTTCGTCGAAGTGCAGCTGCGCACGATCTCGATGGACACGTGGGCGGCGCTCGAGCACCACATGAAGTACAAGAAGAAGGCGCCGGCCAACGAACGCCTCATCGTAGCCGAGCTGAAACGTTGTGCAGATGAGTTGGCGTCGACCGATGTGTCGATGCAGGCGTTGCGAGATTTGATTCTCGAAGAACAGTAAGCGCGAGTCAGGAGTGAGTCAGGGGCCAGGGCACCGACTCATTTGGAGGAATCAACATGGCATTGAAAGTTTTGTATGCGGAAGATACAGTCGACTTGAGTCGGGCGGTCAGCGTAGTGCTGGAGCACGAGGGGCTCGAGGTAACGACATGCTATGACGGGATCCAAGCTTCCGAGGCGCTGGCAAGTCAAGTGTTCGACCTGGTTATCCTCGATATCATGATGCCCGGGAAGAGCGGCATCGACGTGCTGCGCGAGATGCGCGCCACCGGCGACGTGACGCCGGTCATTCTACTCACGGCGAAGGCAGAGGTCGATGACCGCGTTGATGGGCTCATGGCCGGTGCTGACGACTACCTTCCCAAGCCGTTCGCTATGAAGGAGCTCGTTGCACGCGTGCATTCGCTTGCACGGCGCAACACAGACTACGGCACGGGCAATCTCACGTTCGGCGACGTCGAGCTGAACGCCGAGACGTACGAGCTCAAGGCGCACACGAGCGTGCGCCTCTCGCATGTAGAGTTCGAGTTGCTGCGCACGTTCATCCTGAACCGCAACCGCGCCCTGTCGACGGATTTCCTGCTCGGACGCGTGTGGACCGACGATGATGAAGCGGATCAGGCAACCGTTTCCCTGTACGTGCGGTACCTGCGCAGCAAGCTCGAGGCGATCGACGCCCACGTTACGATTGCCGAAATCGACGGAGGCTATATACTCGAGGAGGGCGATGAAGCATGACGCCCCAGAGAATCGCAAAGATGCGTCGGACGTTCATCGCCATTGCGACGGCAAGCTTTTTCGTGGCCATTCTTTTCATGGGGGCTACGACGTTCGCTTCCAACGTCATTATCGTACGGTCCCAGGCCAACAACACCATCGACGCCATCCTCGATGCAGGTGGCAACGTGCCCACGCGGGAGAACTACCATGGTGAAGGCTTCCAGGAAGAGGCGAGCTACGGCTTGCGCTTCTTCACGGTGAGTTTTGACACCAAAGGCAATGTGACCGACATCGACCTGTCGCACGTGAACCTCATCGGCAAGGAGGAGGCAATCGCGATCTCTGAGGTCGCTGCCGATCCTGACAGAATTGTGGGGCTCAGCCAGTACGAGAACTACATGTACAAGGAAGGGCCGACTGAGAACGGCTCGATGGTGGTCTTCCTCGATTGCTCGTTCCAGTTGGAGAACGTCAACAAGGTGACCACGAACACGCTCATCCTGACCGTGCTCGCGCTGGTTGTGGCGTTCATCGCGGTGTTCGCGTTTTCGAAGAGGGCCATCAAGTCTGAAATCGAGAACGCCAACAGGCAGCAGAAGTTCATGACGAACGCGAGCCACGAGTTGAAAACGCCTATCGCGGTCATCCGTGCGAACACCGAGCTCACGGAGATGCTTTCGGGCGAAACCGAATGGACGCAATCGACGCTCAACCAGGTCGACCGTCTCGAGGGGCTCGTGCGCGACCTCATGACCATCGTGCGTGGCGAGGAACGCGAGAGCGCTGAGCAACAACTGTCCGACATAGATGTGGCCGCTGTCGTGGGAAAGGCCGTCGATTCGTTCAAGGGCATGGCGCAGCAGAACGGCAAGCACTTGGAAACGTCGCTTGCCGACGGCGTTAAGCTGCGCGGTAGCGAGGCGTCGATCGAACAGCTCACCTGCTTGCTCGTCGACAATGCCATCAAGTACTGCGACGAGGGCGGCTCGATCGATGTGAGCCTCGTGCCGGCACGCATCGGCCACGGGTGCACGCTTTCCGTGACAAACGACTACGCCGAAGGCGCCGACGTTGACTATCGTCGTTTCTTCGATCGCTTCTACCGGGCAGACGAATCGCACGAGAATCAACAGGGATACGGCATCGGCCTGTCGGTGGCGGAAAGCATCTGCGAGCGCTACCACGGCTCGATCAAGGCTTCGTGGAAAGCCGGCAAGATCACGTTCACCTGCGTGCTGAAGGATGCGTAAAGCTCTACGGCTGCAATGGTGTCGCCTGTCTTGTGCGGGCTTCTGTTTCCAAACGTTTAAAGAGTCTTCAAAATCACCTGTCGGGCAATCGCAAAAGAGAAGGGATACAACATGAACTACAAGATCACAAACCTCGAGTATGGTACCGGTCCTTGGGGCACTGAGATGCTCTACGGCGGCATCGGCAACCCGAAGCCGGGCGAGACCGAGAACAACGTGCATTCCGTCACGCTACTCGAGGACGAGGAGGGCAAGAAGATTCTCGTGGACACGGGCGTCGACGAGGACGATCCCGCAAAGAAGGGGCTGTGGGACACGCTCGTCACCGAGTTCAACGGCACCATGAGCGCGCTTCGTTTGGTTGATCTGACCCCCGAGGACATCGATGCGGTCATTATCACGCACGCGCACCTCGACCATATCGGTGCGCTCATGCGCTTCGCGCACGCCGATATCTACATGCAGCGTGAGGAGTTTGAGGCTTGGGAGAGGATGGCGGCTGATCCCAACTACCAGCAGCTGACGCTGCCAGCGGCGTTCCCGCCCGACTATCCTGAGATTCGCGGGCTCATCGATGCAGGCAAGGTGCACATGCTCGAGGGCGATGTCGACGAGGTTCTTCCTGGCATCAGCCTTCATGTTGTGCGCGAGTGCCACTCGGTTGTCGAACAGCTCGTGATTGTCGACACCGAGCGCGGCAAGGTCATCGTGGGCGGTGACATCGCTTGCCGTCCGGCCAACATCTTCGGCACGCCCGAATGGCCCGGTTACCTGGTGCCCGTGCTCGGGCGTTCCGGCTCAGCCCGTATGGTGTGCGAGGCATATGCTTGGATCCGCGAGCAGCTCGGCGGCGATGCGAGCCGTCTGGTGCTCACCCATGACGTCACCATGCATGAGCGCTTCGAGACCGAAGGCCACGAAGGCCTGGCAATCCATTACGTCGTGAAATAGCAGCAGATGACACAGAGGTACCAGGTACCGCTGTGTCAGCGATGTGCGATCATGGCACACTGGTACCTGGTACCGGTGTGTCATACATATTCCGATTATGTGATTGACGTACTGTAAAATACTTCCTAAAATGTGATAGAAATCACAAAAGGAGATATATGGAACGCGATATCGTAGTTTCGCTAAAGGATTGGAAGGAAGCGCGAAAACGCAAGCCGCTCATCTTGCGCGGAGCGCGGCAAGTAGGGAAGACCTGGGTGCTCAAGGAATTCGGACGGCTCAATTACGAGCGGGTGGCTTACTTTTCCCTCGAGAAGATCAACCCCGACAGACCGAGCGAGTACGCCCAATTCTTCGAAGGCACGAACGATCCGCATCGCATCATCGACAGCCTGTCGCTTGCCGGTGGTACGAGCATCAAGCCGGGTTCCACGCTTGTGATCCTTGACGAGATTCAGGATTGTCCGGCCGCGCTCAATTCCCTGAAGTACTTCTGCGAAGACGCGCCCGAATACCATATCGCCTGTGCAGGCTCGTTGCTCGGGGTTGCGCTGGCCAGCAGCGAACAGTCCTTTCCCGTTGGCAAGGTGACGTTTCGCGATATGCGTCCGGCAACGTTCTCGGAGTTTCTGCGTGCAACAGGTTCCGCTAATCTCGATGATTACTGCCGCAGTATCGATGAGCCGATGGCGATTCCGGACTTGTTCGCCAACCAGCTCATGGAAAAGCTGCAGCAGTATTTTGCAGTGGGTGGTATGCCCGAGGCGGTTGAAACCTGGAACGTGGAGCACGACTATGAAGCGGTTGACCAAGTGCTCTCCGATTTGATCGATTCGTACGAGCGCGATTTCGCAAAACATGGCGGCAAAACGGGCTTTGCCAAGATTTCGCGCATATGGAACTCACTGCCCACCCAGCTTGCGCGTGAGAACAAGAAGTTCCTCTTCGGGCTTGTTCGCGAGGGTGCGAGGGCGCGTGAGTACGAGGACGCGCTCGTGTGGCTCGAGAACGCCGGCCTTGTTTCGCGCGTGACCCGCAGCACCCAGCCGGGCATGCCTCTGGCATCGCACGATGAAGCAAATGCGTTCAAGCTCTATTGCCTCGATGTGGGGGTCTTCAGGCGTCTCTCTCGTCTGCGTCCATCGGCCTTTGGAATCAAAGATGACATGTTCGGCCAATTCAAAGGCGCGTTTGCCGAGAACTACGCACTTCAGGCGCTTGCCGGCCAACTCGACTCGGCGCCGCGCTATTGGTTGAACGAAAAACCTCGTCATGAGGTTGACTTTCTCGTCCAGGTGGGAAACAACGTTGTTCCCATCGAGGTAAAGTCGGGCGATAACGTGAAATCGCCATCGCTTAACTACTATCGTCGCAAGTACTCCGACTGCACGCCGCTCGCGGTGCGCATGTCATTGCGAAACCTTGCGTGCGAGGATGGCGTCCTGAGCCTTCCCTTGTATCTTGCTGACCATGCCACGCGTTTGATGGAAGGCCAGTTGCAAGGATTGTAATAGCATCGGGTTTTATCGTATGAAGAGGGGAGCGCTCCCAGCAGGAGCGCGATTAGATACGGAGATAGGTTTACTATGATCGGAACCATCGCGAACACAATCGCCATCATCGTGGGCAGCACGGTTGGCGGAACCGTGCGCCACGGGTTGAAGGAGAGGTACCAGAACGTGCTGTTCGTGGCCATGGGCCTTGCGGCGACGGGGCTGGGCATCAACGCCGTCGTGCAGAACATGCCCAACAGCACCTATCCGGTGTTGTTCATCGCAAGCTTGGCCATTGGCGGCGTTATCGGAACAGCGCTCGACATCGACGGTCGGTTCAATCGCCTGGTGAACAGCCGCAAGAAAGGGAAGGAC
>JAZLCO010000129.1:0-35079 GCA_045614225.1 Eggerthellaceae bacterium
GCATGCGACCTGGCGTTTTCCTTTTCCGAGGGGGTAGGCCCTGACCTGGGATTTCTATTTCCGCCGCTTACGGGCGGCCCTGCGCCTGCTCTCCGCTTTCGCATGGCATCGCTTGCATCGCAGGGCCAGGTTCGAAGGTTCGTCGGTGCCGCCCTCGCACAACGGCACCTCATGATCCACCTCTCCACCAAGCCCAGCGGTCTTCCACTCGGTTCCATCGAAGGCAGCGCACACGGCGCCGCAGTCCTTGCACCTACCCTGCTGCCGCGCCATCGCGGTCTGCCTGGCGCGGCGGTAGCCTGCGCGGGAATAATGCGCTCGCCACGGCTCGCGCTCACCGCGCGTCGCGTCGCCCGCGGTCGGCTTGCGCTTGCGCTTCCCCCGGCACTGGCATGTCTGCCCCGCGGGTACGACGCTGTAGCAGTACGGGCAGAATGTCCTGCTCTTAGCCATTGCGCTTCTTTCCTATCTCAGGAGTAAGTAAACCATCTTACTTACTCATGCGCTCGTGTAGCTCCATCGCCTCGTCCCAGGACATCTCGCGGTACTTCCGCAGATGCTCGAGCCTTGGTATCTCGCGGTGCTTCGGATCGTCCGGGTCTGTCCATGCGTTGCCGTAACCTGCGAAGTGCACGATCGCCGGCGCATCGGTGTAGCCGGTCACCATGCTCTCGTTGAATCGCGTGGGAAGATCGACGTATCGCTGCTTGTGGTACTTGTTCCAGGCGTCCTGGTCGATCCAGCGCAGCCGCTCGGTGTTGAGCACGTGGATGAGCCAGTCGTCCTGCCCGTCGTCCCTGATCTTGTCGAGGTTGAACATGGCCACGCCGATGTTGAAGTAGTCCTCGCCCCATGGCTTGAAGTCGATGCGCCTGCGCTTGTCGCCTTCGCCGACATAGCGCGGCGGCTCGCGCACGGCGGCGAACCACGCGCTATCCATCCTCACGTCCCAAAGCTCGGAGATGTCGTCAACAACAACGGTGTCGACATCGAGCTGCAGCACCTTACCTGCATCCGGGAGCAGCTTCGTGTAGCACACGCGAAGCAGCGACATGTAGCTGAAGTCCGTCTTGATGTTCGCGCTCTTCGCCCCGAACCATTGCTGGTCGTGCACGTCGATGGTCTCAACCAGGTCGGGCATCTCGTATGGGAACGACTCATCCTCGATCAGCAGCACGACTCTCTCGACGCTGCTGTTCGCTATGAGCGACTTCGCAGCCGTCACCATGTGCGGGTAGAGGTTCCTGGTCCCGCTGTATACCGCAAGCTTTTCGTCCTTCATTCGATCACCTCGGCAATCTTCGCATCGCCGCCGCCGTTCCTTTTCTTCGCCGCAGGCGACGACCACCAGTAGATCGTCTTCTCGCTCACCCCGAACCGCTCGGCGAGCTCGTGTACGTTTCCGACGCCGAGCAGCCTATCGCCCTTGTAAAGCGCATACTCCTTCAGCTTCCTCGGCATATCACACCCTCGCTACCTCGAAGTTCCCTGATTTCGTCTTTCCGCCCGCCCACTTGTACACCTGCGATGGCGTGATGTCGAAATGCTTCGCGCACTCCCCCGCCGTTCCGTTGAACCAGCCGGCTTCCCCGATCCTGCGCATCCTGAACATCTGCTTCGGTTTGCCCGCCCTGCCCGAGCCCTTCAGGTTCGGCGCGTGCTCATACGGCAGCGGCTTCACCTCGGTGCCTGGCAGCTTGGTAACCTTCATGCCCTCGATACCCTCGACCTTCTTCCTGCGAACCACGTCGATCACCGGGACGGGCGCCGATTTGAACTGCACCGGCAGTTCTTCATAATGATCGCCAGGATCGTCATCGTCGGGATCGTCCCCTTCCGGATCGTCATCATCGGCCTGCTCCGGCTCGGCATCGGCGCTCATGCATTCCCACGCGGCATCTGCATCGTAGACCGCGAGTTTCATCGCCAGCGCCTTCACGCGGCCGGTGATGAGCTCGCCGCGCTTGTCGACGGCCTGGTCGAGCATCATGAGGTCGATCACCGTGCCGAGCGTCGCGATCGCCTCAAGCGCCAAGTCCCTGTATTCGTTCATGCCTTCCTCGTTTCTATATAGCTAGTTCTTATTTGCCGATTAACCTGTCCTGTCGTACATCCGCAGCGCCGATGCCCTGCGGAAACGCGTAGAGCGCCGGCGTATCCTAAGCGGCTACGCACTGGCACGCTTTTGCCATGCCTCGCCGAGCGGCACGTAGAACGCCGTTCCGCAATCCGGGCAGCGCATCTCCGCCGCCGGGCGGCAGTATGTGCAGAAGCACTCGCACTCCATGATGTTGTCGATTCCGCATCCGCATTCATGCAGGTCGTTGTACAGCCCGTCCGCTCCGTTCCTGCGGAGGAAGTCGGATACGATCGTCTTCACGTCGATTGCTTCACTCATCGCTTCCCGCCCTTCTTCTCGTAATCCCAGCACTCCGTGCGCTTCTCGACGGTCCACAGCGGCTTGCGCACGTCGCAGCGCACGTACTGGCGCTTATCGGTCCATTCGCAGCCGTCGCTGGTCTGGTAGTAGCTCTTCTTCGCCGGCTTGGCGTGCTTGCATGTGTCGCATAGATATGCGCTCATCCGTTCATCACTTCCTTCACGCGCTGATCGAAGTAGCCGCCATATACATACGCGCAGCACTCCACGCATTCCTCGTTGGCGTTCTCGGGACAATCCATCAGGCCGTAGCATCCCGTGAAATCATGGTTGTCGAAGACGTACTCGTGATAGCTCGCATGCGCTCTGTAGCAATCTTCAGAGAGCGGTCTTCCGCGCATCTCGGCGCGGTTGTGCTTGACGGTTTTCGCGCTCATTCGCCCACCTCCGTCCGAAGCGCGGCCCTATCGAGCGTGTACGCCACGTTCGCCGCCAAATCCATCGCAAGGAAGCCGAGCATCGTCAGGTACTCGGTTCGGTCATCCGCCGCATAGAACGCGTCGAACAGCTCCGCGCACCTGCGCCCGGCATCCGCGCCCGCGTCCTTGATGCACGGGTCGCCCTGCATGCTCGCAACGAAGCAAAGCGTCTGGGCGAACTGCTCCAGGCACATCCGCTCATCGACCGGTATCTTCTCGGTACCGTCAGTCATCTCCGCCTCCTTTCCACAGCTTGACCACCAGCACGCCAAGTACGCCGAGCAGCGCGCCGGTCGTGATGGCCACACCGACCACGGCTGTCATCGCTGCTTATCCTTCTGCTTCAAATAGCAATCACGGCACAGCTTCCCATCGTCGGCGGCATCTATCGCACGCCTGATGAAACTCTTTCCGCATTCCTTGCACTCGCCGTGCCGCGCCGAGTTTGCGTACGTGATAATCATCTATTGAGCTCCTTCCCGATCATTGCATCCAAATGCGACTTTCGCTCCGCAGTTGCCGCACCACCTTGGCGGCTTGCGTCCGCCACACGCTTCGATGGTGTCCATCGCACCGCCGCACTCAGAGCATCTCCACCAGCCGCGCAGCATGCCGTCGGTCTGACACTCCATGTAGCATGTCCGCTTGCACGTAAGCGCGGCCTCCAGTTCCTCAATCCGCCTCTCGTATCGCTCGGCGAACTCGCGAACCGCATCGGTCGGCTTCTTCTTGTCATTCATCTCCTGATCCTTTCCATCGCACCTTCTCTGGGACCTCGTCTTTCGGAATCCATCTCGCGTGCTTGCCGCTCGTGTCGGACACGTTGCGAACTGCCAGGGCTCCCCTGTGGCTCACGGCAACGACGCGGCACCGGTGCCATTCCCCGTCGCCCTTGAGCACCTCGCACTCCGAATCCAGAAGCAGACCGAAAAGAGAGCTCCCTTTGCTGGCCATGCTTCTCCAGCGCCTTCTGCCGCGCAGCGACACGCATGCGAGCGCGATCAGCGCGCCTAATGCCATCCACATGAGCACGGCGAGCGCCGTCATAACCGTTGCCATGGATCCTCACATCCTTTCCCGCCCTCCGATTCGAAATCGCAAGGACCGCCAATGTCGTCAGCCCACCGAGCCCGAACGCCATACCGCACAGAAAGAACTCCGCCATCGCTATGCACCTACGCATTCGAGCTCGCCGATCTGGCGGTAGCCGTCGCATGCGATGTAACCGTTCGCCGCTGGCGCGAAATGCGCGCAGTCGCGACACGGGCGCCCTGGCATGTGGTGCACGCACCAATTGCGGCATTCGGATTCCTCGATGAGCGATTCGGCGTTGAGCAACAGGGCGAGGCTCTTCTCCTCGAAGAAAAGCGGCATCTGCTTAGCACCCTGCTTAAAAGTTTGCTTACGCATTTGCTTCGACATAGTTAACATCCCTTTTCTTATATATAGAGAGAGAAAGAGAGAGAGGCTTATCCTTTTGCTTTCACTCTTGCTCTGCATCTTGCTTATCCGTCTGCTTAACTGTTTGCTTATCGTCTTGCTTATCCGTTTGCTTAACTGCTTGCTTATCCGTTTGCTTGCGCTTGCTGGTCTTCCCGCCTTGCCTTCCCGCGTCTGCCTTATCCTTGCGGTAAGCAAGCTCGTCGGCGACGCCGTTGCTCACAACGTGACACCCGATCTTCCACATCGAAGCGTCTAAGAGACCGGCGGAAACGCAATCCTCGATGAACTTGACAGCCTGCTCCGGCTTTGAAAAGCACAGCTCGCTTGCGATGACTTCGCGCGTCGCGGGATCGGCCATGTCGATAACGCCGTGCTCGTCGTAGAGCATGCCGAGAAGCGCCATCCAGCGCCCGAACGCCTGCATCTTGTTCTTCTGCAGGACGCCCAGGCGTAGTATCTTCGTGTTGTTCCGCGCATCGAACGGAACGCTGTAGAACCGGTTCGGATTCATCTAAAGCTCCTCATCTATCACTCTGTAGGTCGTTTTCGCGAGCCCGTAGCCCTTCAAGGCGAGCTTCACGATCTCGAATGTTTCGGCATCGCATGTGAACGAAACCCTGTAGCGGTGCATCTCCGCAGGGGCTTCGGATGCCTCTGACTCCCACCGCGACTGCCATGCTGAGGTTGCGCGGGCTATGGTTTGCTGCAGATCCGTCACCTCGCACCCCCCAACGACGCCTCGAATGCATCCGCTGCCGCCCTGTCGCGGCCCGGCAGGACGTGCATGTATAGCCTCAGAGTCGTGTTCACATCCGCATGCCCGAGCCTTTCCTGTACCGTCCGCATATCGACTCCGGACACCAGAAGGCGCGTCGCGTGCGTATGGCGGAGGGTGTGGAAGCTCGTTCCGGATGGCAGGCCGATGCGATCCCGCAGCTCGCTGAACGCCCGCGAAGCCTGCGACGGGCGCATGATCCCGCCGCTTTGGGTGCAGCAGATGGTTCGCCCAGCGTCATTGTAGATCCGTTCTGGCAGGAACGATCGCTGCCATCCGTAGTGGTCCCGCAGCCTTGCGCATACCTGCGGCGATATGCTCACGCTCCGGCTCTTGCCGTCCTTCGTCCCGATCTGGCGCACCGGCTTCCCCTTCGCCTCGACGATCGTCGCGCCGATGTGCATCGTCCCTGAGACGAGATCGGCGTCGGATACGGTATTCGCGCACACCTCGCCGCATCTCTCGCCCGTCCAGAGCGAAAGGTACGCGGCGAATGCCGCTGTGCGGGCGCGGACGGCGGCGGCATCGCATGCTGAATCTGCGAGCATCCCGTCGAGCGCAGCCGTGAGCTTCGCCACGTCCGCATCTGAGTAAGCCGTCGCGGCGGATTTCGCGGGATGAGGCTTCTGGACCGACGGCATGGGGTTGAACGGCGTTATCTCCTTGCTCACCATCCACTTGTATGCCCCGCAGAGGAACCAATGGAGCTGTATGACAGTGTTAGGGGACACGGGGCCGCCATCCGCCCTCCCATGGGAGAGCAGGGCGTCGTAGAGCGCCTCGACGAGGTACGGCCTGAACTCGTCGGCGGATATGCCGCCGGCATACGGCTCGATGCAGCGCCTCACGAATCCGCGATACGTCTTCACCGTGTTCGCCGGGCGGTTCGCCGTCTCGAGGTGGTCGACATAGCGCGTGAGCAGCTCGGTGAGCTCCATGGACGTGCGCAGCGCCGTCGCCCCCGCCAATCCGTTCACCCATTCCTGGGCGGCGGCGAGCGCATCGTCCTCGGTTTCGGCATCCGGGAACCTGCGATACGGCCTTATGGGCTTGCCGGTCACTTTGTTCGTACCCAGATACGGCCTGCAGTACCAGGTGCCGTCATCGTGCTGCTTGACCTCAAGCGGTCTCATGAGATCGCCCCGCATGCCTTCACGAGGGCATCGGTCACCACGCGGCGACCCGTCGTGATGTCGCAGAAGTCCCTCCATGCGGCGAGCACCATGCCGACCGAGTTTGCAAGGTCGACGGTGCCGTAGACCGTCATGTCGAGGGCTGCAGCGAACCCCATGGCGAACTCCGGGCATGGGAGCTCGCCGTCCAGGGCGGCGCGGATGATCTCGGCGTTCGCCGAATCGACCATCGTGCCGTCGATGCGCCTGGTGAGCGATTGCTGGCGCCCGTTATGCGTCACGCGCGATGCCAGTATGCCCGCGTCGCCGATCATTTGCCGCCATCCTCTGACGCGATTGCCCTGATTTTCGCTATGAAGTCCTCCGATCCCTCCGGAGGAACCCATCCGTCCGATGCGTATGCATCGAGGCATTCGACGGCAAGGCGCACCTCGTTCTTCTGCCAGGCCGCCTTCGCGCCGAAGGCGCATATCCGATGGATGTGGACGATCTCCGTCTGCCATTGGAGGAGCATCATCGCAAAATCGATCTTCGAAAGCGGCGCTCCTTCGAGGAACGGGAACTCGCCCAGGGCATCCTCGTAGATGTAGGAGTCCTTCGCTTTCTCCTCCATGATCCGGTAGAGGTTCGGGAGCTCTTCGGATATATCCGAATCCGACTGCAGCTTGCCGGCGATCCATTCCTTTATATGCCCGTCAAGCGCATTCGACTGGGCGTTGGCGGAATCGAGGGCCTCCTTCTCCTCCGCTGCAGCCCGCTCTGCATCCGCGTCGAGAATCGGCACGCCGTAGAACGACATCTGGATTCCCATCCACGTCGTCTGCAGATAGCCGACGACTCCCGTATGCTCGGCAGCGGCCGCCATGTAGTCCGCCATCATGTTCTCTGGGTCGTCGCATGTCATGATGTACTTCGCACCAGGGCTGTCTTCGTACACGTTCGCGGAGATAGCGATATGGCAGGCTTCCGCCTTCGACTTGAACGCCTCTCTGAGCTCATTCTGCTCGCGCTCGCGGCGAAGTCGGGCGACCACGCCGGCGATATTGCTGTCGGCCGCCGCCTCGATCGTCTTCACAGCCTGATCGTCGCCTTCGAACTCGCCTATGGCGAAGAGCCTGTCGAGCGTGTACGTCTCGGCCTTCTCGCCGGCGATCTGGCGCCCGCGCCGCATCCTTGCGACATCCTCGATCCCGATCTGTGACACGTCGCTCACGTATCTGTCATCGCCGAACAGGAGAAGCTGCTGCTCGAAGCGGCTCCGCTCGATCGGCTCGTATGTCTTCTTGGTGTTCGTGCGCACGACGGTCTCGAGCACGCTCTGAACCGTGTCGTCGGTATCGACGACCGCCCAGCACTCCTCGGTGCCGAGCTCGCGCATCGCCATGACGCGGCTGTTGCCGGCCTTGATGCGGTAAACGTCGCCGTCGCGTATGAGCTTGATCTGCTCGTCGGGCTCGCCCGACGGCCCGAACGACGCGGCGAGCGCCGAGACGTACTCCTTGTTCGCCGGCAGACCGTAGTCCCTCGACAGGAACTTGTTGCCGTACTCGTCTTCGAGCGGGAAGATGTCCGCAACCTTCACACGTATCAACTCAAGCATTCGTACCCCCTTTACAGGATCGCGGTCGTGTACCCGTCCGCCTTGCTTTTCGCTATCCGGAAATCGAGCGTGCGGTCGCGCTCCATGGCTATGCGCGCCAGGCACGGCGCGAAGGCGTTCCTGATGCTCACGCATCTGGACTCGTCGCATGTGACCACGCCGGCGCCGCCTGAGCTGAAATTCACATCCATTCCCGCGCGCATCTGCTCCTTGCATGCGTTCGGGCTCGCTTTGTGGTCGCTCGATTTCGCCATCTGGCGACGCGCAAGGCGCATGTACCTGCCGAATGCCTTCTCATGGGCATCTACCCATTCGCGCGCCTCATCCATGAGCCTCTCGCCATCCTGGCCGAGCCCTGGAAGCTGGATCTGGTTCGATGCCTGCTCTCCGTAGTCGATCATGGCTACCCCCCGATGATCCCGAGGGCGAAGACGATGCCGAAGCAGATGCCGAGAATCCACGCCGCCATGCGCGTGCAGTGGAAGTAGTCTCTTTCGGCTGCTATACTCTGATGATGTTCCCGGTTGTATGCCCGGCGAACTGCGGAGCGGTGGTCTTGGCGGAGCGCCGCTCCCTCTTTTTGCCTTTTCAATGCTCTCTCCTTTCGACTTTTCATTTCGTTTTCACTCTTCACGCAATCTCCGTAATTCCTGCTTGCGCCTATATGAGTCCGCGTAGATCGCCTGCCTCCTCTTCTTCGACTCCTCTATCCGCCTCCTTTCCTCGGCGATCTCCATGCGAATCCTCTTGTTCTTCATCGCGGCCGTGTCGGCGCTCTCGTCTATCGAGCACTTGAGGCACCACCCTGTGTGCTTGACGAGCTCCGAGTACGTGTAATGCCCGCATCTGGGGCAAAGCCACCTCCTGCAGAGCGACAATCCCATCCGGCTCGCCTTCACCTGGACGCTTATGACCGAGCGCCCGAGCTTCTCGGCGATCGGGACCGCTCCGTCCCCCGCGTGCTCGCTCAGATAGCGCACCTCATCGGGCTTCCATCGCTGATTCCCCGTGCGGCCTCCAAACCTCGCTGCTTCTCGCGCCCATGCGCCTCATTCCCCCTTCGGGGCTGCGCGGCCCCCTCGATTCCGCAGCGCGCAGCCCCTAGGAGAGAGAGGATCGGCGACCGTGGGCCATCCTCCAGGCTTTCCACCCGGCACGCGCGCCTCTTGCGAACCCCGAGGGGCATGCCGATCCCGTTTGCGCGCGCACCGGCTGTTCTCCGGATGCTTTTTACGCCCTCCCAAGGCCCGAGCCCATCGCTAGTCGTAAAGCTCCGAGACCGCCCTCATAACGTCCTTCGCGATCGCCCACTTGCTGTCGCATGTGACGTTAACGTAGGTTTCCCGACGACCGTCTGCAGCCATGTACTCGATTGTCACGAACTCGTTCGCGCCGTCGAAGCCGTAGTCGATGGAGATCAGCCAGGCCCCGCGAAGAGCGCTGCGCAGCATCGATGCCAGCTCTCCCACGACGAAAATCCGCTTCTCGAACATTTCAGTGAGCATGTCCTGCATTCCCTCTTCTCCTATCTCTTTTGCGGCTTGCCAGCCGCGCGCCAGGCGCGGATCGCGGCTTTCAGATCGCGGGCAAACCTCTCCTCCATGAGCTCCGCAAATGTAGTTGGCGGTTCGATCTGTTTCTTCGGTTCTTCCATGCTTTACTGTGCATCTTCAACAGGTTGTACAGTTTCGCTTACGTTCGTGCCGAAAAAAATATCGCCGATGCTGCATCCGATGAAATCACATGCTGCCTCGGCTTGGTAAATCGGCATTATTCTTGGATTATCTTCGTATTTCGCATAGGTCTGACGTGTCACTTTGAGCGCGTCCGCAACGGCGATCTGCTTGATTCCCCTTGCTTCGCGCGCCTCCTTCAATGTCAGCATATGCACCCCCTTCCGGCTCCTGATGTTAAGTTACACTTACGTACTAGCCATGTCAAGCAAAACTTACTAAAATGTTTAGAGCGTTTTACTTCGGCGTTCGTATATGGGGTGATTGCATGACTGGCATCGGTTCCAACATCCGCGAACTACGTGAAGCCGCTGGTATGTCCCAGGACCAGCTTGGCAAGAGGATAAACAAGACACGCTCTGCCGTATCTCAGTATGAATCCGGGAAGATCGTCCCACGCATGGGGGTGATCGAAGACATCGCTCATGTATTCAGAGTATCAAAGATGGATATACTTGGTGAAAAAGTCAATTACGCAAGCATATGCACCGAAATCAGTGAGAGCCCGAATCGGGACGAGCTGATCCTTCTCGACATCTACAGGGAGCTGCCTGACAGGGGCAAGGATGCTCTTTTGCGTATGGCTAGGGATTTCCGCGAAGTGTTCTCAATGTTGGCAGAAGCAGAAGGGAGCGAGGAATGAAAATAACGTATTTTGCGATCGTATGCGCGGTGATGGCATCTGCTCTCATGTTTGGATGCTCTGGCCCCGCGAAGCAGGCGGATGAAACGAAGCCGGCAGACGAACCGGCGGCGATCGAGCAGGAGCCTGAAGAAGACATAGCAGACGATGCACCACACGCGACGGCGAACACCGTGTTCGGTCTACCCGACCAGCAGCCCGTAAGCAGCGGTTCGGGCGGCAATCTCGGAACGGTTGCCGTGTTCTCCGCATCGAGCGACGAATGCACGCGAGAGAACCTTGAGACATGGTGCAACCAATACGTCCGCTGGGGGCTCGATAACTGGTGCGTTATCGAATACACCGACAGACCTGGTTACGGCGTATATGCAATGGGCGATCTCATCGAGGCCGACGTACAGCTCGACGCAGACCATATGCTCGTAGACGATTCTGAGGAAACCGCCTATATATTCAGCGGCGACAACCCTGCCGAACTTGGTACGCTGAACGAGTTCGGAGCATAAATGCCTACAGCAGTCCTATATGCCAGATATAGCTCCGACAAACAGCGCGAGGCATCGATAGACGACCAGCTCCGCGTATGCCATGACTACTGCGCGCGCGAGGGCATCGAGGTCGTTGCCACCTACGCCGATTACGCGCTGTCCGGTAAGACCGACCAGCGCCCGGAGTTTAGACGGATGATTGCAAACGCGCCCGAATCGGATTTCGTGGTGGTCTATATGTTCGACCGCTTCTCGCGCGATCGGTACGATTCCGCCACCTATAAGAAGATGCTGCGCGATCTTGGTGTGCGCGTTCTGTCCGCATCGGAGAAGGTGGAAGACACGCCCGAGGGAAGCCTGCAGGAGGGCCTGCTTGAAATCCTCTCTGAGTATTACGTGGCCGATCTGAAGCGAAAAGTGCGCCGCGGCATGGAAGGAAATGCCCTAAAGGCCATGGATAACGGCTATAGGCTGTTCGGGTATTCCACTGATCCGGAAACGCGCCGATACATCATCAATGAAGCGGAAGCCGCTGTTGTCCGCGAGATGTTCGAACGGTATATAAACGGCGATACGATCGGAGAGATAGCGCGAGACCTCGCAACGCGCGGATGGACGACCTCGAAAGGCACACCGGTGAACTACAACTGGGCTTCGCGCGTTTTGTCCCGCGAAGCCTACACAGGCCTTTACTCATGGGGAGGGATCGAGATCGAGGGCGGCATGCCGGCGATAATAGACCCTGATATGTTCAGGCGCGCCAGGAATACGCCCCGTCGGCGGCTTAAGGACGGATCGAAATCGTTCAAACTGACCGGAAAGCTCTACTGCGATGTATGCGGCAAGCCTATGCACGGATCGGGAGGAACGGGAAGGCACGGCAAGCGTTACTGGTACTACATGTGTCCCGAAGCGGGCGACTGCCGGCGTAGGGTTTCACGCGACCTGATAGAGAACACGCTCGCCGATGCCGTAATGCGCATAGCGTCCGACGAACCGACCATGCGCATGGTTGCGCGAAGGATAGTCGATGCGTATGCGGCAGACAACGAAGCGGCAGCGGAGCTCGAGGCCGTAGAATCGCGCATAAGCGCCCTCGAAAGTGAGCAGCACAACCTAACCCAAGCAGCTTGCAAAGGCTTTGTTACGGACGAAATGGTTGCGCGCAATGAAGAGATAAAGGAACAGCTTGCCGCGCTACACAGCCGGCGCGGCATCCTTATGTCGGAGCAGAACGACCTTACCGAGGATGATATTGTTGAGTTCCTCGCCCATGGCTTCGACCGCAGCGATGAGGATTTCATATTCGGATCGTTCCTTCACAGCGCGCACCTTGGCGACGGGCGCCTGGTCGCCGTCTACAGCTTCCGCGACGAGCAGGGTGACCTCATGGAAGAGCGCCTTTTCCTGGACGAAAAAGAGAACCCCGAAGGGTTCTCTTTGTCCATGTCTGGTGTACCAGGCGATTATATACGCGAACCGCGCGTGATCGCCCTCCCCTGCGGCTTCGGGCTTGTGATTCCGCTCGCGTCGTAGCTACTTGATCGTAATGTCGCCGTTCTTGCCTACGACCAGCTCTTTGCTGTCCTCTACCATAACGCCGTTCCCGTCGAATGCATACCAGGCCCCGCTTATCTTGATGAACGCATCATGGGCCATCGCGCCGTCGCCGTCGAACCAGAACCAGCTCTCCTTACCGCCGTATTTGATCTTGGCCCAGCCCGTCACCATGTATCCGTAGCTGTCGCCCGTGTCCTTCGTCTGCGGCTGCAGATAGTACCATTCGCCGTTGTAGTATATCCAGCCCGTCGCCATGTACCCGTCTGCTCCGAACCAGTACCATTTCCCGTTGATGTACTCCCATGCGCTCGCGGGCCAGCTCCCGTCCGAATACTCGAACCACCAACCCTTGCTGTCATGCTTCCAGCTTCCGCTCGCTCCGTTCATGGCCTTCTTTACCTCCTCCACGATCTGATACATGCGCGAGTGGATATACTCGCCTGGGCATCCCGTCGCCGCGAACATCCGATGCTCGGTGAATGTTGCATTCGGCGTGCCGTCGTAGTACGGTTCGATTCCGTATCGCGAGCATATGTCCGCCGCGAGCGCGATCATCGATCTCCAGGCCGCATCCCCGATGGGCCAGGGGTCTCCCGCGTAGCTGTTCGATACCTCGAATGTGACGGCTAATTCATCGTTCGCCCACGAGCTGCTCGTCCAAGGATGGTACTCCTCGGGCAATATGCAGATGATCTCGCCGTCGTTCCCGATTCCGTAATTGCAGGATGCCTGCCGCGCTGGGCTTGCGAATATCTGCCCCAGCCCGTCCGCGCTGATTACACCCGCCGTGTGATGGATTGTGATCTTGCTCGGATTGCCTCTCCATCCGCTCGTGTTCGGGCTGATGCGCTCCTTCGTCGCGAGGCTGCTGACCGTCATCTCGGGCCTCCCTTGTTATCCGACAGCTCCTCCTCCATTTCGGGAGTCAATTCGATTTCCATTTAAACCTCCGTTTCTGCTGGCTCGATGTGCTTTCCGATCTCCGCCATGATGGGCGAGAGAACCGCCATGACCAGCGCGACGATGAGCGCCCTCGTCTGCGGCTCCATGACGCAAGCGCCCACGATCATGTCGGCGTTCGCCACGATTACGCCCAGAATCGCCTGGACTATCGTGCGTGCCAACCTCATGCCCGTGCTGTTGCTTGTGAGAAATGCGTTCATTGTGTTTCCTCCCATGAATTAGTTATTGTCGTGATATGTCCTGATCGCGTAGCCGAACGCTTCCATGAATTGAGTGAGCGTGACCGGTTCGCCTTGCCAGCCGATATAGTTTTCAAGATAATCGATGAAAAGGGCGCATAAATCTGCGCCCCACCCACCCTCGATATCTGGGCCGTATTCTTCCCAGTCCACCGTCACGTCTTCAAACGTCACGTCCCCGCCGCCGCCGCCAGATGGAGTCTGCCACGTGCCGTCGTTGCGCAGGAACGTGGTCGTGGACGTGCCGAACGATATGCCGCTGCGCTTCAGCTTCGAGCTGTCGGAGCTGTCCGAGATGACCAGCTTGTCGCCGCTCGCCACGCTCGTGTCGGACGTGATTGCGCCAGCGTTGGTTATGCTGCCGTGCGTATGAGTGGAAGATGCCCTGCCCGTGTCGGTCGGATGCACATGGTCGCCGCGCGCGTAGTTGTCGGACGAGCCTGCAGACGCCGTGCCGTCCATCGCGGGGTTGGACGTGTACGGCGATATGCTCGAACCGCCGCTCGGCGCGTAGATATCGGTGGAAGTCCCGTCGATTGACACCGTGGCTATCTTCGTCCCGCTGGTCTGAACCTGCGTGACGGATGCCTCGCCCACGGTATCGTAGGTCGTGCCGTCCACCGTCAGATGCCGCATAACCGCCATCTAAATCACCTCCGTTGGGAACTCGCCGTTCGCAATCATCGACTCCATGCGCAGGTACGCCAGCTCCACCAAATCCTGCTTGCGCACGCGGTAGAGCCGCTGCCGGTTGCGTATCGTGGTCTTGGATGCGTCCACCGATGCCCACGCGGTCGATGCCATGTAGCTGCTGTTCGTGCGCACGCTCCATGACGGCGCTCGGAAATTGATGTAGGTGGACGTGAGAGCGCCCGTGCTTTGGAACGTCGGAGCAGCCGCGCCCGGGTAGATGCCGTAGCTGACGCCTGCCGTCACGGTGAGGTTGTTCGATGCGTTGCGGCACAACGACATGGGAACCGAGAGCGCCAGCGCCGTTGTCGTGCCGTAGGTGGTCGTGGTCGGCGTGACTATCTCATTGCTGCTGTTGATGCGGAACCGCTGCCCTATCGGGTTGAGGTACGTCTGGTACTGCTTCAATGCGTGGACTTTGCCCATGCTGGACTCGGTGACCGAGTAGCCCACGTCCACCATCACGTCCTGCAGCACGAAGTAGTCGTACGCCGCGAAGTTGAGCGCCGCGCCCGAATGGTACGAGCTGCCCCAGCGGTCGAACGTCGGGTTCGCGTTGTTCGTGGCGGTGTAGTCCGTGGCGAACTGGTACTTCATGCCGTGCGCCGAAGTGTCTGCGGACGGGTCGAGCGACGAGTAGTCCATATCGCCCAATGTGACCGTGCTGCCCGACTTCTTGAACTCCGTCTCGTAGAGCAGTTCGGGATCTAAACTCCCCCACCACGCCACGCAATGCGGCTCCACGTCCAGCGTCAGCGTCTTGGTCGAGCTGTTGTACGTGTCCGTGAGGTATGCGTATCCCTGCCCGGTCGAAACGGTGCCGTCCGCCGCGATGAACTGCTTGCCGCTGGAAACGTCGGAAACCGTTGCCGTGGTCACAGATGGGTCGACGAACGGATGGTACGCGTCGTTGACATCTGGAACCCGTATCGACGGCACGTTGTCGAACAACGCGCCAGCTATCTTGACCTGCTGCGCCATGTGCGCCTCCTAACTGATGGACAGCACCTTGGTGCTCGCGTCCTGGCTGACCGTCGCGCTCGTCAGGCTGCCAGCCACGCCGAAGATGGTCACGCCGCTCTTGATGTTGGAAGCGACGAGGTCGGCATCTCCCGCGATGGTCTGCGCGCCCGTGAGGTAGGTGCCGCTGGCTATGGTCTGGTCGCTCGTGCCCGGCGTGATGGTAGCCGCCGCCTTTGTCGTTACGCTGGCGGTCAGGCTGACGCTCGAATTGCCGGCCGTGCCGCTGCCGATGTAGCCTGCCGTCACCTGCGGCGTGTTGCTGACCGTCTTGGAGAGCGTGATGGTGTTCGTGCCAGTGGACACGCTTGCGGAAGTCCCGCTGATGGTCGCGGCTGCGGTAGCCGAGCCTGCCGAGACGGCTTTGGTCTGCTGCGATGCGTAGTAGCCTGCTGGCACCGTCACAGTGTCGCCCGATGCGCTGATGTCGGTTCCGGTCTTGGTCGCGATTGTGCCCGAATACTTCGTGCCGTCAGCGCCATACGCCGTGTTCCCCGAGAGCATAGCGCCGCCGCTTGAGATGGTGGCATCCGACGTGTCGTAGAACGCCGCCGTGTCCTCGGAGTTGGCAATCGGGATGTCGACCTCGGGAACGCTGGAGTATGTAACTCCGTTGATAACCACATTCTTCGCCATTTTCCTATCCTTTCGCTAAGATACTGTCAACACTGACCCATCCCAGGTGATGAGTCCGTAATTATCGGGTATAGCCTCGACCACGATGTTGCGCTCCATGCGCTTGTTCATGGTCGGCAGCTCCTGCTCGTATGGCTGCGGCCTGACTCGGTACTCGCCCGAGTATGGTTCGCCGCCGCCGTCGATGATCTCCGCCTCGATCTCGAGGTCGATCTGCGCGTCTTCGCGCACGCGCAGCTCGAGGTCTCGGTCGGGCAGTATCTCTAGCACGAAGTCGACCATCTTATGCTCCTATGATGCCGTCCTGCAGGATGCGCTCGACTGGCACGCTTCCGATGGTCGTTGCGACCGCCACGGTGCCGTTCGCCCTCTCCGCGCGAATCTGCACCTCGCACTTCTGCCCTGCGGGAAACGCGAGCGTGTCCTTCTGGGTGAGCGTGCACTCGATGCGCGTGTCCTCGCCGTCGAGTGTGACGTTAAGGTCGCTACCGCTCTTGATAGTTCTGACGGCTCCGCATTTGAACGTCAGGTAGAGGTTGTATTCCGTGAGGTCGTTCTTCTTCACGATCGCTCGGATTGTCGGTGTGGTTCCGCGTCTCATAGCGCGCCCCCTTCCTTCACGTCGTTCCTCAATTCGTCGTATCTGTGGTAAAGGTTGCCGACCTCCGTCTCGAGCTTGTAGGTTCGCTCGACTACCGAGTTGTGCTTTTCAACGTCCCTGCGCAGATCGTCTATCATCGTTTCGAGTTTCGTGAGCCGCGCGCTGAATGCCGCATAGGTGGCACCGAATGCTATCAGTGCCGTCACTATCGGACCGAGATACGGTGTTATATCCATCCCGCCGCCTACCTTTCCAGCTTCGTCATGCCGCCCTCGGCGATGCCCCGCAGCGCCTTCGCGTCCATCTTCGCCATGTCCTGCGCTACCTTCTGCAACGCCTCCGCCATGTCCGCGTTGCCGATGCTCTCCGCGTATGCTCGGAAGTTGGCCTTCGCGCTCATCTCGCTTTGGAGTTGCATTCGGTCGATTTCATCCATCGCCAGATACTCCGTCAATAGCTCGGAAAAATTCGGGGGCATGTCATCCTGCATCAGTGCGTCGATTTGGAAAAATGCGTTGGCGCATGCGGTGAGCTGCGTCGTGGTGAGTTTGCTGTAGTCCATGTCTGCTCCTTACTTGACCCTGATTGCACTTATGAAGCCCGTAACGTTGAGCGCCGAACCGCTTGTCTGATACGCGTATATCCCGTATGTCGTGGACGACGAGGGTGCTTTCTGCCCCGCGACGTTGAGGGTTGTCTGCGAACCGTTTACTGCATTGCAGTTGGAGCTTGCTTGCCGCTGCGCTGCCGCTGTTGGAGTGGTGCTATGGATGCACGCATAGCGCCTGCCTGTAGCGTTGGATGGGAAATACACGGTGCCGCTTATAATCCATGTGCCAGCAGCGCATGTAACGGACGCGATTCTCACCCATGTGCTGTTTGCCACAGAGACGTTGTCATCTTTGTCCTCAAGCTGCCTGTCAATCCAACCGCAGTCCGCTGCGACGAGCTTGCGGAATGTCGCCGCCCCCGCGCTGCCGTTCGGAGCTGCTAATACCGTGTTAGCCGCGCGCGATGCTGCCGAATTCCAGATATGGGTTTCCCAGCTCCCCCATGCGCCGTTCTCGTATACTCGGTAGCTGATTCCCCATGTCACCATGTTGAGTCTGTACTGCCCGACGTAGTTTCCATTAGAGTCAGTCGCTAGGATGTATATATAGTCGCCGCTGCGGTTTATCCATCCTCGGTCGCTTCCTGGTGCGACATTGAATGCGATTCCACCATCAGAACGCACCGTACCTGGATACGCTATATCGGTTCCCTCGTTGATTCGTGCGATTCCGCTTCCGCTGCAAAAATACAGCGCCCCCGTGGTCGTATCCAAGACAAAGCATGGGGTAACGGGCAGGGTCGATTCGTCGCTGCTGGCCGACCATGTGCTTCTGATGAACGTCGGGTATGCCGCCTCGTCGCCGTATGTCAGCTCCGCTCCGTCCATGTCGAGGTCGCCCGTCATGGTGCCGCCAGCAGTAGACAGCGCCCCTATGTTCGCTGGCGTGAGGTTGATGTTCCCCTGCCTGTAGGTGGATTCCGCATCGCCCTTGACTCCCGATACCGTCCCTGCGCCGTCCAGCACGTCGAAGTCGGTGTTCCTCGGGTCTCCGCTGCCATAGTCGAAAGCCACGTTGTGTCCGCCAGTGATTATCGTGACCTCCACCTCCGGCGTGATGCCGTCCGTGCCGTTGCGCCCGTTGGTCCCGTCGCGGCCGTTCATGCCGTCGTATACCGTCGCGGAGGTTACGCCGTCCTCGTCCTCGATCGTGATCGTCGCCCCAGCCTGGATGCGCTCGACCGATGCCGAGGGGCTGTATCCGTCCGCCCCGTCGCTTCCGTCCGTGCCGTTGGCGATGCTCACCGTGGAGCCGTTGACCGTCAAGTCCGCGCCCGTTACGGTCTGCGATACGGACACGTCTACGCCGTCGAGCTTTGCGTCCAGGGCATCCTGCAGGCCCGTCACGTCCGCAATCGCATGCGCGTGCGCCTCGTCGGCCGCTCCGATGTTCGCGGGGGTCAGGTTGACAGAGCCCGTGCGGTATTCCGCTTCCGCGTTGCCCTTCACGCCGAAGACCGCGCCCTCCTGGATCTCGTCTATCAGCGCCTCGACCTCCGCAATCACAGCATCGATCTCGGCGAGGTGCATCTCGCCCGGTTCAACGCCCTCGCGCGCACCAGGCTCGATCTCCACCGCGAAGCTTTGCGTTGAGCAGATGACCTCGCTCCCGTACAGCACTTCCACATACGCCTCGTCGGTGCGGCCCGGGTATACAGCCGCGTAGGTCTCATCGATTGCGAAACTCGCGATGTTTCCGGATGCCGTGCCGTCAATGCTGTAATAATGCTCGCCGTCTGGCAGCTTCATGCATAGCCTGACCGTGTAGCCAGCGAGCTCCATAGCATCGTCGTTGTCGTACACGGCGACTTTCAGCGTCGTGGCGTTCCGGTCGCCCTGGCGTATTGTCACGATCGGCGCTACCGCTGCGGCCTTCGAGATGTCGAGTGCTATCTCCCGGGTGTTCATCCGCGCGCCCCCGGCTCGATGATCACGGTGAACGCGCCCGTGCTGCAGATCGTGTCGTTGCCGATGACCTCTACGTATGCGAGCGCCGTGCGCCCTACATATGCCGCCGCATCGGTCTCATCGATGGCGAATGTCGCTTCGTTGCCCGATGCCGTCCCCGTGACCTCGTAGCTGCTCTCGCCGTCCGGCAGCGCCATGCAAAGCTCCACGCTGTATCCCGTCAGATCGAGGGGCGCGCCGTTGTCGAACATCGCCGCTTCTAGCGTCGTTGCGTTCTTGTCCCCGTGGCGTATGTGCAGAACCGGGGCGACCTTGGGCCGCTTCGATACGTCCAGTGCAATCGTCTGCGTGTTCATTGCGTTCCTTCCTTCTCCCACCGATGCTGATGGGCGCGTGAGATTAGTAGTACTCGATAGACGTCAACAGGCCGTTCGTGAATGACAGCGCGCAGAAATAGCCGCCGCCGTTGACCTTCGGTATGCCTACGCCCGCCGTCAAACCGTCCTCGAAGGTCGCCGATCCATCGAACCTCACATCGGCCTTTATCCTCATGGAGCCTGCCTCGTTCCCATCAGACGTGTCCTTCTCGTACAGGATCACCGGCGTGGGGTTTCCGCTCGTCCCCGGTAGTTTCGATACGAGATTGAAGCTGTAGGGTACTTTCATCATTACCGAACCGACCAGGTTGTGCTGCGCATCCTCTAGGTACTGCGGCATTATCGAGCCGACCACCTCATCGTCATATAGGAAGTCGAGGCCCTGCCCGTATAGGTCTACCGCATCGTTGTAAATGTGGTCATTCGCGAGGCTCATGCCGCCGACCGTGCCTGCAGTCGCCGTGATCACGCCGTCCTCGTCTACCTGGAAGTCATCCGAATTTACAACGAAAGTCCCCGCATTGAAGGTAATCTTGCCGCCGTTTATCTCGATCTCGCTCGTGTCGCGCGCGAACCTCGCCCGATCGGAGAGGTCGGTCGATTGCGCCGCGTCCTCGACGCCCGTCGCGAGCCAGCGCCATTTCGTCTGGTCGCTCTCGTCGTATCTCTCGATCTCGAGTATCATGAGCTGGTTCCGCTGCACCCTGAACCCTGCGGGAATCTGCAGCCTTCCGCCGTAGTTCTGGGCCGCTATCGTCCCGTTTAGCTTGAACCACCAGTTGCTTCCGCTGGGCCAACTGTTCGTGTCTTCGAGCCATTTCAGCTTTAAGACTGTATCGTCCGTCTGCACGAATTGCGGGGTGTTGCCGCCGTAGTTGTCGATGACCGTATACTGCCTGGCCTCGTCGTAGTGCATGTCGCGGAAGAACGTGCCGTATACAACGTTAACTGCATCGCCCAGCGTCCGCTGCCCGATCCTGATGGCATCCCCCGCCATCTGCACGGTGCCGGCATCCATGTCGGCGACGAACACGGCGTTGCCCAGCGCGTCCTGGACGCGGAGCGCGCCCGTGATTATGTTGCTCGCGCTCAATACCTCGGATGCGACCAGCCCGCTCGAGAACACGGTCTTCCATTCCCACGCGCCCTGCGCGGTCTTCGTGTTGGCGATGCGGATAGTTCCGCCCTTGACCTCTACGACCTTGGAAGCCTCGGCACCGACGAGCGGGTCTGTGACCGCCGTGTCGTAGGTTCTGTAGCCCTGGCCTTCCGTCATGTAGGTATAACCGCCCGTGGCGTTGATCTGCGCGTTGAGGTTGGCTATGAGGTTGCTGTAGTAGTCCGTCCCGCCCGTGCCGGCTATCGCCTCGACGGTTCCCTCCACCGTGCCGAGCCGCGTCTCCATGCTGGTTATCAGGCTCGCAAGGTCCTGGGATATGCTCCCGACCGTGAGCTGCACGTCGGATTCGTCAAGCATGTCGGTAACGGTCTGCAGGACACGCCCGGATATGCGCACTCCCTCTCCGAACTTCCTATCTACGACATGCACAGCATCACCCAGGGAGACGCCGTGCATGTCGACCCCCTCCTGGGCAAGCTGCATCACGTCGATGTCGTATGAGACCTTCGGAACCGTGCTCTGCTCCAATACCGTAAGAGCCCATGCAAGGAGATCTGCAGGCGTCTTGCAGTCGGGGTTGTCTATCTCCAAAGTCGGGTACTCCCAGCCGCCGTTCCCATCGGGGAGCTTCGCCAGATCGACCATCGCAGGGTTCTCGAGCCAATCCTTGCCATCGTTGACGCTCTCGATGGTGATCTTGCGGCCGAAGCCCTCGCCGACCTCCTCTCCCATTCCCCTCGGGGTGATGCGGCAGTAGAGCGGCCCGTCCGCAACCCTGCGCCTTACCGATTTCAGATCGGCTCCGAAATCGAAGCGCCTTTTCGGTTCCCGCTCCCCCTGTACCGCGTAGAGGTCGACCTTGCGCGCGGTGACGCCCGTCGACCCGACCTCGATCGTGGTATCTATCTCGCCGCCCCAGACCGAGAGGAGGGTCGAGAGGCCCGTCCATCCATCGGTGTCGTACATCGACGCGCCGCCCGTCGCCGTGTTCGTGACGGTCCCAACCTGCCAGCGGCCGGTCCCCGATAGAGCTGCAGCCAATGCGACCGCCGCCGCCACGGGCGTCTGCGTCCCCGGCATTGCCGAGATGCGCGTCCCCATCAGGTCGGGCATCAGGCTCCATACGCAGTAGTAGTCGCCCATCGGCTTCTCGCCCGAATCGTGCAGGGCATCCGTGCCGTAGACGACGTGCTCGCGCCATTTCCCGCGCTCATCGCATGTAAGTATCCGCCATCCCTGCTGCAGCACCTTGGTTGTGGTTATCTTAAGCGAATGCTCGCCGTTGACTCGCTCGATCCTCTTGAGCGCGAAGACCTCAGCCTCGGGCAGCTCGCCGATCGCGTTGCCCTGCCTGTCGAATAGCATCACGCGAAGCATCTACAGCCACCTCTCCCTGATCGTGATCATCGCCGCCCCTGTCCCGTTATCCATCTCGAGAGTATGCGTCCCTGGCTCGAGCACCAGCCAGTCGGAGTCCAGGGTCGGGAGCGACGGCTCGCCGTTGACGAAGCATGTCCTCGCGCCGCAATCGGCCTCAACGTTCCGTACGGATGCGCTGCCTGTTGCGAAGTGCATATAATCGCCGTCATCGAGCCTCAATCCCCAGACAAGCGACTCGGAATCCCTCACTGCAGCCGCGTTTATCGTCGGCTTCGCCGGATAGGTGCCGCCGACCAGGAAATCGACCGATCCGCCCGATGGGACCGTGACCGTGTACTCGTCGCCGTAGGCAACGGGATCGGGGCATAGGAACGTCAGTTCAGCGAATGCGCTGTACGTCTTGAATTCGAGTTTGGAATCGTCCGCCAGGACCGCAAGGTAATAGATGCCGTCCGCAAGCGAAAGCGGCTCTGGCTCCGGGTGGCGCATGGTAGCAGCTACCTCGGCCCATCGGCGCTGGATGTCGCGCGGGTCTATATGCTCGGTTACGAGCCGAGCCTTCACCTTTATCTCCAACGGCTTGAGGCGGTTCGATGCGAGCAGCGCCCCGTCGCGGCATGTCGCCTGCCGCATGTCCGGTGCCGTCTGCGGGATCGCGGGCATCTCTACCTCCGCGACCTCCACCACATCAGAGTAATCTACGCCGCCGAATATGAAACAGGCCATAGCTCGCTCCCCATCCTTCTGCTGATCGTTTCATACAGTCCGTCCGCGAGGCTGGTGCCGATGTCGCGCGCCTGCTCCGCGTTCGATGCGTTGACGTGGACCGTCACAGCCATGGTCACGTAGCTCGGCGATGATTGGAGCCCGCCAACGCCTGCTCCGTAACCCTGGTATCCGGCAGGATCGAGCGCCATGAGCCCGCCCATGCGCTCAGCCTCGGCTGCGATGTCCGCCTCGGTGTCCCGCATGCCTATGACCGCGCCCTCGCCGAAATAGCGGCCGATCTTGATGGCCTCCTTCGACGGCGATGCGATGCCGAGGCACGCCTTGACCGCGTTCACCGCGCGACTCGCGAGGTTCCATGCGTAGTTGTAGAGATTGACGGCGTTCATGCCGTTTACGAAGCCCGTCGTGAAGTTCTGTCCCGTGTTGTACGTACCGACGCTCCCGAGGCCGTTTCGCGCTGAGACGGCTATGTTCTGCGCGTAGGTTCCTACGCCCAGCGAGTTCATGCCGTTTACGAACCCGACCGTTGAATTATGCCCGTATGTCTTGAATGAGTTCGGAAGCGACGAGATGCGCCCCGTTGCGGTCGCCGCGATGTTCGCCGCAGCCGTTGTTACCCAGGACGTGCCGCCGCTGATGCCGTTCGCGAATCCAGAATCGACGTTCTGGCCGATTTCGTATGCCTTGCGGCTCGGGGACGAGATGCCGAGGAACGCCCTCATGCGCTCGTCCACCCTGCGCACCAGATCCTCTGCCGCCGACGTTGCGGTGCTGCGGTTCGATTCGATGCCCCTCGCCAAACCCTCGGGTATCTGGATTCCGTTCTCGACGCATGCGTCGTAAATCGATTGGAGCGATCCGTCGAAACGCTCCTCGAGGATCGCGAGCTGCTCGTCTGTGATCTCCCCCATGTCCTCCATGGACGATCCGACCGATGCGAGCGCATCGCCTACCGTATTGAATCGCGCCGGCGCGGACGTCACGACGCCCATCAGCGAATCGAGCGACTTCTTGCAGCTCTTCTGCTCAGATGTGAGCTCGGCTACGTCCCTCTCCGCCTCCTCGATCGCCTTAGCATACGGGTTTGCGATGCCCGGGTACTTCTTCGCGTATTCCTGGTAGTTCTTCTCCGCCTCCGTGAGCTTCGCCTTCGCGTCTTGGAGCGCCAGCTCGTTGGTGATCATCTGCTTGTTTACTTCGATCATCATCTCGCGGGCCGCCGCCGCGCGGGCCTCTTCCTTGTATGCTGCGGCATTATCCAGGATGGCTTCCGTCGATGTATTCAGCTCGCCGGTCATGTCGTTGGTGATCTCGACGCTCGAGCCCGTGAGGCGGTTGTACTCATCGACCGCGATCTTCAGCTTCTCGTACTCCTCGCGCGTCAGGCTCCCCTTGTTCGCCAGCTCGCCTATTACCCCCGCGTAGTAGTCGATCATGGCGGCATCGGTGTTGATGTCCTTCCATGTGTCGTTCATCTTGTCGGCGAGTTTGGATTGAGATTCGAGCGCGTCAGCCGCGCTGACACCGTTCAGCTCGAGGGCCTTCGTTGCGCCTTCTACCGATGGCGTGTATGCGTCGTAGGCCGCTGTGGCCTTCTTCGCCGCTTCCTCGAGCCCGGTTGTGGCCTTGTGCACCTTCTCGGTGTGCTCGTGCCACTCCATCAGCTTGCCGACGAGGATGCCGATCACCGCGACGGCAGCGCCGATGCCCAATGTGGCGAGACCGCCCTTCAGGAGGTTCGTCGCGCCGGAGAGCTTGCCGGTCTTCTCCGCTGCTCCCTTGACCTTGTCGCCGAAGCTCACAGTCTGCGCGCCAGCCGCCCTCATGCTGGCCTCGGTCTGCTTCATGGCTGCGCTGAACGCGCCGATGGATTGGAGCCCCTTGCCTAGCTTCGTTATGAGCGATCCTACGCCGCTGTAAAGCTTGCCGAATATCGTAACAACGGGGCCGACAGCGACGGCGAGTCCGCCGAATCTGACGATGTTCTGCTTGGTTCCCTCATCAAGCTCGGAGAACCACTTGTAGAGATCCTGCGCCATATCCGACAGCTTCTCGATGCTCGGGACCATCGCACCCAGGATCTCCTCGCCCAATTGGATGCCCGTGTTCTTCACGGCGTTGAGCGCCTTACCCGCCTTCGCGGATGGCGTCTGCAAATCCTCGAGCGCCTGATCGCATAGGCCCGTGCTTTTCGCCATGTCCTGCATGGTTGCGTTGAACTCGTCCGCCCCTGCGTTGGCGATTGCAAGAGCGCCCTTCGATGCCCTTACGTTTCCCCAAAGGTTCGCGAAGGCTTCCGTATCGCCTTCGCATGCGTCCATGAGAAGCTGCAGCACGTCTCCGAGACTCCAACCAGCCTCCATGAGCTGGCCGAAGGTCTTGCCCGTCATCTCCTGCAGGCCCTCGTTCACCGTCGATGAGCTGTCCGCAAGCTCCGTCATCATGCCGTTTATCGCGGTGGTGGCGTTTGCGGTATTTATGCCCTGCTTGGTGAGTATCACGTAGCTGCTGCACAGGTTGTCGAGGTTCACGTTGTAAGCAGCTGCCGTTGGTATCACGTTTCCGATGGAACTCGCAAGCTCGTTGACCGTTGTCTTGCCCTTGTTCTGCGTCTGCACCAGCTTGTCGGAGATCATCTGCGCGTCTTCGGCGCTGTAGCCGTATGCGTTTATAACCGTGGTCAGGGTGTCGACCGCCGTCGCGGTCTCCGTGAAGCCTGATTTGGCAAGTTTAACCGCGTTCTCTACGAAGCCGCCGACCTTCTCAGTTGCGACCGACGCGGAGAGCGCCTGGTACGTGGCGTCGGCGAGCTCGGTCGCGCTCTTGCCCGTCTTGGTGGACAGGTCGAGGATGCTCTTCGACATATCCTCTGTGGACATGACGCCTTTATCCATGATGGTGTATACCTTGGCGACCGAATCCTCGTAATCGCTCGCCAATTTGACCGCAGCGGCCCCCGCGACCGCCAATGGAGCCGTCACCTTCGTTATCTTCGATCCGAACCCGCTGATCTTCGCGCCCGTCGCCTCCATGCTCGAGCCGAGGTCGACCATCGAGTCGCCCAGCTTCATGATGTCGGATGTGGCGCCGCCAGCCTGCCGCGCCTCTTCGCGCAGCGAGCGGAGCTCTGCCTCCGCCTTCTTCATCGCAGACGAGCCTGTGTACTCGCCCCCGATGGCGATTGTGAGTCTTGCCTTACCCATCTTTGCCCACCTCGTTGAGTACCTCGGCCATGGCCGCGTCTATGCGCTCCCTCACATCGCTCTCGGAATCCTCGACGGCCGGGATCATCACGCGGGGCGGCAAGCCCTGCGGAACGCCGATGCGCGAGCCCAGAGCGAGCATCGTCCTCGATCGCTTGGAGTTTGTCCGCGAGCGCACGACGACGGCACCGGGCTTCGCGTACTCCTTTACGCCCGATGCCGGATCGTCAGACTTGAGCACCCACTCCACGCCGCCCTTGCGGGACGCGACCGAGAGCGAGCCAGCGTAGAATCCGTTGATGTCGCGTATCTTCTCGGCGTTGGCGCGCGCCCTCTTGAGCGCCGGCTCCATGGCCTGCTTCAGGCCCTTCTTCATCGCCCTCTCGAGCTTCTGATCGACATGCTTGAGCCAGTTGAGGGTTTCGTCCAGCCCCTTGATCTCGACGGTGTAGCCCGTGAACGTTGCCTTGCTCACCTGCGTCCCACCGCCTTCCTGATGCGCTCCGCACGGGACGCCTCCCTGCGTGCGCCGAAATCCCAGTCCTTTCGCGAAGCCCCCTCGATCTGCTCGAAATACGCATCGAACACCTCGGGGTACTCGTCGAGCAGCCTGGCGAGGTCATATGGGCTCGTCCTCGTCCTCAACGCCATGACGGCGATCAGTCGCGCCCATCCGCTAAAGGGGCCTTGTCGGAATCGAACCTCTCGACATCCAGGCCGTACCTGTCAGCCATCGCCTCCACGGCTTCTTCCGTGATCTCGTCGGGCAGGCCGTAATCGGCAAGCCTCCCCAGGCGGCTGAGCGCGAACCACACGAGCGCGTAGTTCTTGTGCATGTTCTCGTTCGCCTCGGAGCTGGTGGGCGTGAGATTCTTATCCGCCCACCTGCTCAACCTCATGAAGTCGCCGGCCGTCGATACGAAATGCGTCTCCGCGCAGTCGTTCTCCACGTCTGTGAGCGTGATGTCGAAGAACATATCCGCCGTTGCCATATTTCCCCCTCCCATGCCCTAGTCGGACACGTAGCTCTCGACCGTATTGGTCACCGTGATCGTGACGGGACTGCCGCTCTTGGAAGCCACGCCGATGTTGTCGAAGCTGAACTCGATCTCGGCGGCGCCGCCCGCAGGGTCGACCTCCGGGAAGTCGGCCGTGAACGGGATGTTGGTCGCTTCGATCTTGAGCTTGCACTTGCTGTCCTTGGAATGGGTGAACTCCCACTCGAACGAGCCGTACACCATCGCGCCGGTCGGGACGGTGCCGCTCGCCGATCCCGTGACCATCTTCTTGTAGAGCGTCAGGTCGTCGGGCTTCACGGTCACGCTGCCGGAGCTGGTCAGCTTGCCCTCTTCGACGTCGCCCGGCTCGACCTGCCCAGCATATGCGACGGCGGCGCATGCGTTATCGAGCGTCAGCGATCCCTGGGTCACCGGCGCTACCGCCGGCGTGCCGCTCGCCGTGTCGATCTTGAACACGCCGTTCGTCGGGATGAAGTACCCGTCGAAGCACGACGGGTCGACGCTGCCGGGGAAGCCCGCGAGGCCCATGGTCGCCGCAATCCCGAGCATCGTGACGCCGAACTGCAGAGGCTTGTTGCCCTCGAAGCTCATCTCGAGCTCTGACACCTTGCAGCCCGCGACCTTCGTGTACTCGCCGCCGATGCGCCCCCACAGCGTGAGGTACGGGAGCAGGTCGCCCAGGGTGACGGTATGGTCGTAGTAGCCGCTGTCTGACGCCGCAGCGCTCGCGATGGAGCCCATGGCGCCGTAGTAGTAGATCGGCAGGACGTCGGCGTAGCCGTAGGTGTCGAAATCGGCACCCGGTACGATGCTCTCGACGTGCGCGTCCGTGCCGGCGCGCACTCCGCAGGAAACATCGTCGCTCTCGACCGTGCGGTCGAGTTGGAACACCTGCCCGCCCGTGAGCCCGTGTACGCAGGTCGGCGCGCTCGCTGCGGTGGACTTGCCATCCTGCAGAGCGACGCCGATCAGCCCGATTGAGGAATTAATCATTTTCTGCCGCCTTCCTTGTTGGTTTGCGCTTGATCTTCGTGGTCGCGAGGCCCATGGCCTCCAACTGCCCGATTGTCTTTGCGTCGGCCTCGAATACCTCGCCGGCCGCGCAGCTCATGAAGCGCCCGGACATGGACGCCTTGAATGCCTTAATCGCCATTGCCTTCACTGGCCTGCTCCTCTCTGTAGCTATCGTTCGACGCCGAGACGGCCGCAAGGAGCGCGGCCGGGCATGCCGAGTAGCGGGTGCACCGTATGGCCACAGCGGCGGCGGCTATGTAGCGTTTCGAGCCGTCTGCGGCGGTACCCGCGCTCTCGATAGAAGGGCTCGAGTTGTCGACCGCATTGCATAGCTGCGGATCTGCCATGACGGACGCGAATACGGCATCCTCGTAGGCGAGCAGCGTGTCCGCCGCCGTCTGCAGGCTGGTGTGCTGCGCGCACAGCCAAACGCGGAGCGTGAAGACCACCTCGTCATGGCCCATGGTCACGGCGCCCTGCGTTTCGGCGGCATCCGCGATCTCGTCCACCGCCGCGTAGAACGGCGGCTCGGTGACCGGGAATCCCAGGAACACCTTCGGAACCTTCGCGCCGGGATAGAGCGCGCCGAACACCTCGGGCGTGAAGACCGCCTCGAGGCGCTTGCGCAGCACATCGCGTGCCGATGCGGCGTTCATGATCATGCGTACCGCTCCCCTGCTCCGAACTGCTGGATGACGGCGTTCACCTCGGGAATGGAGGTCGCGCCGTCCCTGCCCGCCGTCGTGAAGTGGATATAGCCTGCATCCGTGCTCTCGCCGGTCGCGCCGATCGGGCGGTTCGACGGGCGGAGCATGTACGCCGCGAGCTCCAGGACGGCGGCCGACACTGCAGCGGGCATCTCCGCCCCGTAGGTGTACTCGACCCATTTCGGAAACGGGCCGCACGGCCTGGCGCGAGCGATGTACGAGTCGCTCTTCTGCGTGTAGCCGTCCGTCATGATCTCGCGCAGATCGTGGTCGGTGGCCAGCAGGCCGTCCCGCCCGTAATCCTTGATGCGTCCGATCCTCTCGACGAACGACCGGTCCGCCGCTTCCTCGAAGATGTCCGTCGCAGCCTGGCGCGCGGCCCAGAGCACCTCGTCCGGCAGATCGTCGAACTCGTCGCGGCCGTCGCCGTAGCCCTTCAGGGCATCGAGCCCGAAGTAGTGGCGGTCGACCACCTCCACGGCATTGGTGAAGGCCGCATCGTCGGAGCCTGACCCGAGCCATTCGATGACCGCCGTATTTGGTGCGGTTAGTGCCGGCCATTCGAACGAACCGCCGTCGAGGGGGATGGAAACGGCATCGCCGAACCTCGGGACGATCCGAACGCCCTCGAGCTCGGCTCCCGCATCAAGCTCCAACGATACGGCCTCGGAATTGGCTATGCGCAATGTCGTGTTGGGCTTGACTTTCACTTCTCAGCCGCTTTCTTCCCGCGCCTCGGAGCCCTCTTAGGCTGCTCCGGCGCCTCCTTCTGGATGAGGCCGCGCCTGGCGGCCTCCTCCATCATCATCTGTTCGCCCGCATAGGCTATGAGCCATCCGCCGCGCTCAACGCGCTCGGGGCTCACGTACATCCCGCCCATTAGGCGTCGAGGTTGGACTTGGTGGCGTACACGACCGCTTCGGGGCGGATCACCTGGAACGCCAGCGTCTCCTCGGCGAGGATGCACAGCTCGTTGCGGATGAACTGGTCGTTCACGTAGCCGACCTCGACGGCGAGCCCGTGGATCGGGCGGCGCTTCATCGCGTAGGCGTCGTAGACCATGATTCCCTCGCAGTTGAAATCCTCGACCGGGACCATGCCCCAGAAGGAGTCGAGGAGCTGGTAGCGGCCCTGCTGGTCCTTGTAGAGGTCGATGGCCTCCTTGATGTCGGGATGCATGCACACGTGCGTCGGGATGGCGCGGCCGTTCTGCATGCACTCGGTGCGCATCTTGCGGATGGCCTCCCAGTAGAGCCCGCCCATGTGGGTGGTGAAGCTCTGGATGCCGACCGTGTTGATCGCGCCGACGATGCCGTCCTGGTTCGTGCCGGTAAGCAGCTTCTCGTCGCGCTTCTCGGACAGGTCGATGATGAGGTCGCTCTCGATGATAGACGCGAGCTCGTCGTAGTCCTTGAGCGTCTGCTTGGAGACGGGGACGTAGCCCGCGATGACTTCCTCGTTCGCCAGGGCATCCTTCCAGGTGTACAGCACCTTCTCCTTGGCCGCGCTCTCGCCCGTGTAGGGGTCGACGCCCGCCCACGTGTCTGGCGCGCCCGTCTGGGTGGAGCGCTGCTTGTAGTGCACGGAGCCCTTCGCCGGAGCCGAGGGGATGGTGTCCGCAAAGTCGAGCAGCAGGCCCTCGCGCTTGCCGGGGATGTCGAGCTCGATCTCGGCGGGGGCGGGGATGCTCACGACTGGGTTGCCGTCGCTGCGGAAGCCGACCTCCAGGCCCGCGAACTCATCGCGGGGGCCGAGGATGCGCTCGGCGAGGCTCTTCGGGGAAGCAGGCGCGGCCGCATAGGCGTCGCGCATCTTATCTTCCTCTTCCAGGACGTGATCGAGCGTCACGTCGATCTCGCGGATCTGGCCCTCGATTACGCGCGCCTCGTCCACGTTGCCCTCGTCCATGAGGCGATGCTGCTCCGCATCCAACTCGCGGCGTCGGGCGAAAAGTTGCTTGCTGGTCTTCATCTTCTACTCCTTCCAGTAGACACGGTTGCCGAGGAGGAATGCCCCTTCGGCATCCTTCGCCTCGTCGTCCCCTAATGTATCCAGCGGGTGAGATTCACCCGCATCGACGGGCTCCGCAGCGGGTTCGGGCTCTTTCGCCGGCTCCCCTTCGGTTGCGGATTCGTCCTGCTCGTCGGCGATTTCCACCGCCTCCGGTATGTTCGTGAAATGCTCTGCCATGGCTCGGTCAAGCGATGCCGCCACTCTCTGCTCGGTCTCGATGACCTCGTTGCACATGCCCGCTGCGAGCGCCTCGTCTGCTGTGAACCACGTCTCGGCGCCCATCGCGGACTTGACCTCTTCGAGCTCCATGCCCGACCGCTTCGAGATGATCCCGGCGATGGTGCTGTCGATGCCCTCGAGCCGGTCGGCCGTCTCGCGCAGCTCATCGCGGTTCCCGACCGCCAGCGTCCATGCGTTGTGGATCATGAACATGGCGTAATCGTTCATGGTGATGTAGTCGCCCATGAGCGCGATATACGACGCCGCGCTCGCTGCCATCCCGTCGATGTACACGTGCGTGTCGCCTTCGTATCTCTGGATGGCCGACGCTATGGCGAACCCCTCGTACACGTCGCCGCCCGCGCTGTCGATGCGGATGTCCAACGGCTTGGGGCTTAGCTCGTCGAGCGTCTTGGCGAACGCCTTCGCGCGGTTGCTGTCCTCCTCGTCCCAGAAATCCTCGCCGATGGTGCCGTAAATGTAGAGCACCGCGCGGCTCGCCTCGTTCTTTACCTTGAACATCGTTCCTCCTTAATCGGTCGCGCCTGCCTGGCTGCCGTCCGCCGGCTCCGCCGTGTCGCTGCTGTAGACGGACACGCCGCCGTCCTTTTCGATTGCGCCGTAGTTGAGCGGGAAGAGCGGCTTCTCGAGGCCATCGATCGGCGGCATGTCCTCGAGCTCGCGCACGTCCGCCCTCGTGTACGTTCCCGCATAGACCATCTCGCGGTAGTATTGGGAGCGGGCCTCGTCATCGCCGCGCATGAGACCTCGCACGTCCAGCTTGAGCTGCAGGTCGTCCTCACCTCTCGCGAGGAATATCGGCTTGAACGCCTTCTCGATGGCGCGCACATCCGGCACGATGGTGTCGGTGACGTAATCGATGTTCGCCTGCTGCGATCCGCTGTACGCCGTGTCCTCCTGGCTGTAGACCTTCCAGGGCGGCACGTTCGTCGCGCGGCAGACCTGGTGGAGAATCCACCGCTGCTGATCGATCAGCGACGCATCCTGCATGCTCTGGCCGTCGTTGACCCATTTCGCCCCAGCGGTGAAGATGGGGGCGATGCCAGCCTTGTCGACGCCGGACTTCGCCTCGATGGCGGTCCGCAGGTCGTCCATCGCGGCCGGCGGGATGTTCCGCTCCGGTACCTCTACGTGGCCGAGGTGGTGGTTCCCGTTGTGCAGCATCGCTGCGTAGAACCGCTCGAGGTCGACGGATAGCCCGATCTGCTCGGCCGCAATCTTCGCGAGCGATACGCCGCGCACGCCGTCTTTCGTGATGTACGTGCCGATCCTCACGATCTCGTCGCTGTAGTAGCGCCCGGGCTTCGTGTAGTCGTCCCCTCCGTAATCGTAGACGGTGCGGTACCCGGGCCTGTTGCCCTTCTCGAACCGATGCGTCACGTTGCCGTTCATCGGCCAGATGGCGACGATCGTCCCCTTGTACCACTCGATGCGCCAGTATGCGTTGCCGAACGTATCGCATCTCAGACGGTGCCAGCTCAGAAGGTCGACGCCCGTCATATCCTCGTTGGCCATGCCGTTGAGCAGCTTCGCGATCGGATGGTCGACCTTCTCGCGGTTCGGGCCTTTCCTGATGACCGACACCGGAAGCGATGCCAGCGATCTTGCCTTGGTCTGCTCGCACGAGGCGTAGTCGACCGACATGAGCGCGCCGTACCCCATGGCCGTGATGTTCGCCGGGATCAAGCCGTCGCCGACCTTCACGATCTCGGGGTTCTCCCTGTCGACTGCCGGCGATGCCTGGGCATCGGCTTCGGCCCTGGGCGAGAAATCGCCCTCCATGAAGAGCCAGTCTCTTATCTTTCCCACGTTGTTTCCCTTCGCTCATGAGAACGATGGGAACTTTAGACTGCGGGTGAGATGCAACCGCATCGCGGCATCTTGCGAACCGTTGAGCTGGGTTTTCTGTCAGCGTGCAGCGCGCATGTCGAGGTTCGGCGTGCTCCAGGCGGCTTCCCCGTCGACAAGCTTGTCGTATGCGAGAACGGCGATCGCGAGGGCTATCGCGGCGTCTATCTTGCTGCGCCTGTCATCCTTGCCGAACCTCTCGCCGTATGCGCCCTTGTCGTCGCGCACCGCGTTCGCAAGGTGGTCCTGCAGCTTCGGGTTTCCCTTGAGCCTGAGCGCGCGGCTCTTCACGAGGTTCGTCACGAGCGATGTCGCCTGGCACATGGTTGGGTTGTTCTGGGCGAACGTCGTGGTCTCGATGCCGTACACGTCGTTGAGCTGGTTGCTCATGACGATCATGCGCGCGGGGTCGATGCCCACCACCGACGGGTAGTGTTCGGCGCACAGCGCCGCGATGAGCTCCATGATCTGCCCGAGCGGGTAGTGGCCGGTATCCTCGTCGGGCTCGTCGAACACCCATTCCATCGTGTACCCCGCCTCGTCGCGCTTCTGGTATGCGACGATCGCGAACGAGTCGCCGGAGGTCGCGCCGTCGATGCCCATCGTCCAGGGCGAGTTGAAATCGAAGTCGTTGGGCTCCTTGCAGCACGCGCCGATCTGGCGGGCGGTGAAGCAATGCTCGGAGGTGACCTTGGACGGGAAGCGGTTCATGATGTACCGCTCGAAGCTCGCGCGGGTGAGCCGCTTGTACTGCCGCTCGATGTCCTCGATCTTGATCCAGGACGGCAGTATGAGCTTCCGCCACTCGGAGCGGTCGTCAACGGGCCTGCCTTCAGGGAGCGCATGCCACCAGCAGTAAGCCTCATCATCATCCCATACGGAAGTCAGATCATCGCTTCCGTTCAGCCAGTCCCAGAGGAACCCCTTGCGCGCGCCGCCAGCGGTGGTGATCGCCACGACGAGCGAGTTCGGGATGGAGCCCATGCCCGAGACGATCGCGTTCCATACAGTGTTGTCGCGCCATACGTGCAGCTCGTCGGCGATGAGCAGATTGAAGTGCCACGACTGCAGAGCGCCTTCCGAGTACGGGAACACCTTGATGACGGCGCCCGTCTCGTCGTTGACGAACTCCTCCTTGTTCATCTGCCACGTGGAGCGCAGGTCGACATCCAGGTTTATCATCGACTTGAGGGCGCGCAGGATCTTGCCCGCCTGGTCCTTCGAGTACGCGACGATTCCGTACTGGCCGTTGTAGACCGGATGCATGAACGCCTCGGACAGCAGGATCGCGCACGCGAGCTCGGTCTTGCCGAAATCGCGCGGCATCCCGATCAGCGCCGCGCGGTACCGCCTGCGGAACGTGCCGCCGACCATCTTGCCGGTGCCGAATATCGGCCGCCATATGTTGTCCCGCTGCCAATCCTCGAGGAAGAACGGCGTGCCGGCGTACTCGTCGTTGCCAACGTGGTGCAGATGGGTCGCGGCGAAGTATTCGAGGCGACCCGCCTCGTCGTAACCGGCAGACGATATGCGGACGCGCTTACTTCGCTTCATTCAGTGCCTTCTGCTGCCTCTTGAACTGCTCGTAGCCCTCGATCGTCTTCTTGACGGCATCGGCCTGGGTCGATCTCGTCATGGCGCGCATCAGGCCGGCGCGGTCCCTGGCCGTCGGCGTCAGGTTCAGCTCACCGCCTATGAGCCTGAGCATGCTCGTCGCCTTCTCGGCCGTGCGCAGGTCGGGGTTCTGAGAACGCTTCACATTGCCCTTGGCATCCTCCATCTCATACGAAATGGCCATCTCGCCCGTCGGCGCTATGATGCAGCCCTCTGCCTCGCGCAGCACCGCGTACCAGAAGCAGTACGCCTCCATGAGCGGTATGTCGCACTCCTCCAGGTTGGGCGATGTCGCAAGGAGGCTGTCCCAGCACGCCGACTGCAGGGGGTTCATCGAGATGTGCGCGGGCTTGTTGACACGCTGCGGCTCGATGATCTCGGCATCGAGGACGGATGCCGCCTTGAGCATCTCCGGCCTGATGCCGCCCCTGCGCTGCGCTGCCGTCTTCGGTTTCCTGCCCTTCATCACCAGTCCTCCTTCTTGATCGCGACGGCTATAGCATCGGCTATGCGCTGGCACCCCGGTCTGAGCTGCCGAGGCCCTGTGTGCGCCAGCCGCGCGAGCGTGTTCGACACCCGGCGCGCATCGGACAGGGCATCTGCGACGTCGTCGAACGATTCGGTGGCGTACAGCTCCGGAGGCGCGCCGTTCATGACGGCGCGCCCGATGCTCCTGTACCTGTACCTGCATTTGTCCGAGCAGAAGCGCGCCGTCGACCTCCGGGCCTCGAACGCCCTCCCGCAGCACGCGCATACCTTGACCATGCCGACGATCCCCCTTCTTTTCCCGTCGGCTCAGCAGTATGGCATCCTGGTGAGTTTTAGCGTGGTTTCGATACGCTTAGCGTGTTATCGCCCAATTTTCAGCCCGGAACTCCAATTTCGTAGAATTGCGTGAATGTGAAGTCGGAGGCC
>JAZLCO010000130.1:0-12396 GCA_045614225.1 Eggerthellaceae bacterium
GATGCCATCACGTTCGGTTGGACGGGTGAGGCGAACATCGTGTTCGGCGTAACCGATGCGTTGTTCATCTGGGGAACGAACCCGGCTCAATCTGATAACTCCGCGTTTTGGCAGACCATCCGCGCTGCAGGGGCGTCAGAAGATATGCAGTTGGTCTGCGTCGACCCGCGGTTCACCCAAGTTGCGGGGTGTGCCGACTTGTGGCTTGCGCCGCGTCCTGGTACTGACTGCACGCTTGCTCTTGGCATGCTTCATGTCATCATCGAAGAGGGCTTGGAAGATCGTGCGTTTGTCGACGAGTGGTGCCATGGGTTCGACGAGCTGGCTGAACACGTGAAGCCGTTCACTCCGGAGTATGTGGGCGATTTCTGCGGCGTCGACTCCGACGACATCGTGCGTGCTGCCCGCATTTTCGCATCGGGCCGCACGGCGCTCGTGTCAGGCCGTGGTATCGACCAGGTTGGCAAATCGGTCGCTCCGACGCATCGTGCAATCTGTTGCCTGCGTGCTATCACTGGCAATGTTGATCGTGCTGGCACGTTCATTCTCAACGAGGCGAGCGATTTCATAAGTGAAGTCGAGTTCGAGATGAGCGATGCGCTGACAGCCGAGCAGCGCGCGCTCTGCTTGAACGAAGGCGTTGCACCACTGCAATGTTTCACGGGTTACGACCTCGTACGCGAGCAAACCGAGAAGCTCGGACGTCGTTTGCCCATGCGCTACATGACGTCGTCGAGTCCGGACCTTGTGCTCAAGGCGATGGAGACAGGCGATCCCTACCGGGTGAGCGCGCTGATCGTGAACGCGACGAACCCGCTGCTCACCTATGCCGATACCAACCGCGTGTTCCGCGCGCTCATGGGGCTTGAGATCATCGTCGTGCTGGATTACTACATAACGCCGACGGCTGCAATTGCCGACTACGTGTTGCCGTGCGCAGGCGCGATAGAGCGACCCATATTCCAGATTCATGGTGGCGTTGCCAACTTCGGCTACGGCGGACCAGCCGCTGTCGAACCATATTACGAGCGCAAGACCGATTACGATATTTTCCGGGCATTGGGCGAGCGGCTCGGACAGGCAGACGCTTGGCCCGATGAGACCCTTGCCGATGCGTTTGCAACCCAGCTGGCTCCGACAGGATGGGATTGGAGCGACTACTGTCTATTTGGGGCATACAGCCTGCCTCCTTCCGAGGAAAAGCACCTTCAACTCGGTTCAGATGGGAAGCCGCAAGGCTTCGCGACGACGACTGGCAAAATCGAGTTGGCGAGTGAGTTGCTGCCAAGACTCGACGGTCAACGATTGCCAGAGCAAGGGCCGTTCATGCGCCTATGTTCTCGCGAACTCATTGAGAGGCTCGAGGCGGAAGGCGCGCATCACGTCGAGATGCTGACAGGAAGCCGCAAGCAGCCGTACAATGCGTCGATGTATCTCGAGAACCCAGACTTCAGGCGTGGTACGCCTGGCCCGGTTGTCGAGATGTGCCAGGCTATGGCTGATAGGCTTGGCCTTGCAAAAGGCGATACCGCCAAGCTCACAACCGATTACGGGGAGGCGCGTTTCACGGTTTCGATTGCTAAGATGCGCGATGAGTTGATCAATGTCGACTACGGGTGGTGGCATCCCGAGAACGGCGTTCCCCGGGCTCCGGATTTCGGGGGGATTTGGGAGAGCAATGTCAACACGCTTACGAGCTGCAAGCTTCAGGAATACCTCATCGGCACATGGGCTTACAACGCCATCGACTGCATGATCCAAAAAGATGACATGCCCCTCTCATGGGATACAATATAAAAGTTTGAAAAAGAGAACCTCGTCTAAAAGGGGATAGCCCCTCTTCACGAGTTTGATGGAAAGGATGAAGACGTTTATGGCCGAGAAGAAACAAGCACTGCTCATTTTCACCAAGCCTCCGCTGCCCGGCGTCGTCAAGACGCGCATGACGAACGAGTACGGCGGGTTTTTCACGATGGAGCAGGCAGCGCAGTTCTACAAGTGCTGTTTCTACGACGTATGCGAAATGTCGGTACAGGCTTTGATGGAGCTGCAGGCCATGAACGATGAACTCGTTGCAGCTGATCCGACTGCTGACAAGATCACGTACGATTTCTTCTGCTCGACGACGCCGGAGAAGAGCTTGCCCAAGGTGCAGGAGGTCTTCGATGCTATCGGTCCGTGGCCGATGGATATCCACTTCATTGTCGATTCGGGCACCACGTTCGACGAACATTTCAACGATGCGTTCGAGCAAATCTTTGCCATGGGCTATGAAAGCATCGTATCCATCGGCGGTGATGTGCCGACCATGCCGAAGAGCCATCTCATCCAGGCGTTTCAATGGCTCGATTATTTCCAATCGCTCGGCACGCCCGGCTTCGTTTATGCGCCGTGTCAGGAGTGCGGCACGTCGCTGGTAGGTTTTAGCCACAACACGGTGATGGATCACACGGGCGTCTACTACAACATGGATGGTCGCCCTGCGCTTGACGGCTACCTTGAAAAGCTGCAGGAAGCCAACGTGCCATCTGCGTATTTCGAGCCGGTTGCCGATGTCGACGAGATCACCGACCTCGGACATGCCATTTCGTGCATGCGCGCTATCAAGGAGGCAGCAAAGTACCAGCCGCTGTTCGTCCCGCGTCGTACGCTTGGATGGTGCGACCTCATGGGCATCACGGTGTCCACACCGCCCAACGAGAACCATGACCCGCGCGGTATGCTCGACGGTGATGAAGAGGTCGAGATCGACGAAGCCGAGTTCGAGAAATTCATTGGGACCGAGGCAGGCGAGAAGCCGACACCCGAAGAGCTCGAACGCATTGCCGAGGGCATGGCATCGCTGCGTACCGGTCAAGCCGCCGAGAACGCCTACGAAGCGAGTAAGTACGGCGAATAGCCTCTAGTTGGGCGTGCTGTTTGGTCTGTCCCCAATGGCACGTATGACGACGGGGGATCCATCGAGAGGACTAGATTTGAAAGAGAAGCTTCACGACACGTTGGCGTTGTGCCCTGAATGCTTGAAGACGCTCAAAGCTGACGTGTTTGCTGATGATGACGGCGCTGTTTGGATGACGCGCACCTGTGCCGAGCATGGGCAGTTCGATACACGTATATGGCCTGATGTCGACCATTACCGATGGCTTACCGCCCAAGCGATGCCAAAGACGCCGCCGCAGAACACGATTGCCTGCAAAGCGCCGTGCCCCTTCGGGTGTGGAACGTGCGCGCGCCACGAGCGTCGCGGCACGCTTCTCGAGATTGAAGTTACCTGGCAATGCAACCTGCGATGCCCGGTGTGTTTCATGAGCGCAGACACAGAAGAGCATGATCCGACGCTGGACGAGATCTCCGCTATGTACGACGTCATCGCAGATGCCGTCGGGACCGACGGTGCCGTGCAGCTTACCGGCGGAGAGCCGACCTGCCGCAAGGACCTTCCCGAGATCATCCGCATGGGTCGCGAGAAGGGGTTCTGGGGCATCGAGCTGAACACGAATGGTCTTGTCATCGCATCGCGACCTGGCTACTTGGAGAGCCTGAAGGAAGCTGGCGTCACTGGTCTGTTCCTGTCGTTCGATGGTTTGACGGGTGATGTGTACGAAGCTACGTGCGGCCGTGACATCCTGAAGACCAAACTCAAATGCGTGGAGCGTTGTCGTGAAGCGGGCGTGCAGGTCGTGCTGTGCATGACCATTCTTGCCGGCCTTAACGATGACCAGCTTGGAGATGTGCTTCGTTTCGCGCTTGAAAACTCAGACATCGTCGCGGGCTTGGCGCTCCAGCCAGCTTTCACATCGGGTCGTTTCAATGCGCGGCAGGCTACGGGCATGACCGCCGGCGACACGATTTTCAAGTTGGCAGAGCAGTCGGAGGGTCTCATCAACATCGAGGACATCTGGCCGCTCGGTTGCAGCAATCCGCTGTGCGACACGGGTGTCTTTCTCGTTAAAGGGCCTGCGCCTGATGGAGTTGTCGAGCACGAAAGCGGTTTCTGGCCTGCGACGCAGTTCATCACGGTTGATGAATACCACGAGGCATACAGCCCTGACAGCCCGCAAGGATCGGTCTTCTACGACATCCTCTCGAAGAAGGGTATCTACGTCGCTGACGGCCTTTCGATCGTCATCATGGATTACATGGACGCCTACACGATGGACATCCAACGCTTGCGTGAATGCTCGATGATGGTGACCGTGCCATCAGGGCAGGCGATTCCGTTTTGTTCCTATCATCTGACCGATGCGAGCGGTTGCCGCGTGTATCCGCCATGGATGAAGGAAGAGTTGCGCGATGGCCCCGTTAAAAGCGAACTTATAACAAAATATTTGCTGGGTGGAAGAGGATTAGATGAGTAACGAAGTCTCTTATTCGATTACGATCAACCGCGACGCCTGCATCAAGTGCGGGTTGTGCGAGAGGTTCTGTCCGACAGAGGTCTACATCATGGACGATGGTCCGCAGCCGGTTCATCCCGAGTGGTGCTGGGGATGTGAAACTTGCTCGGGTAACTGCCCGAAAAACGCCATCACGGTTGAGATCAACCCAGATGCGTTGGCGGCAGAAGATGATTACCCGCGAGCGAAGCTCATCGATGAAGAAACCATCGAAACGTACAAGGAATGGGCGAAGACTCTGCGTGACGTATTGCAGCTTCGTTGGCACCCTGTCGGCGTTCGTCTGATTCGCAAGGGAGAGCCGTTCCCTGAGGGCGTTCAGATTCCCAAGGAGCGCATGCGCTATTGCCAGTCGATGATGGCTGCTCGACGCGGTGTTTCGCTTGTCATGCCCGCCAATCGCCATTCATGCCCTGATGGAACGTCGATACTGGGTCTCACCGACGTTCCGCCGAAACTTGCATCGGGCGAGATCTACATCCTGTTCCACAAGCTTGACACGCAAGAGGCTGCTAGTCGCATGGTGAACGAACGCCCGATGCTCGAGCCCTACTCGATGGAAGCCACGTGCGTGTTCCCGCTCGACGATCCGAAAGCGACGGTCGATGTCGTATCGGTCATGGGCAATCCCGAGCAGATGATGTGGCTGTCAATGGCGACCTCTTACTACACGGGGCATCGCCATGATTTCCATGCCTCTGGATATAACTCGCACTGCGTCGAGGTGACGCTTCTTCCGATGCGCGACAAGAAGATCAACATCTCGTTCGGATGCTATGGCGGGCGTGCTTCGTCGGATGTGTCGGATGACATGATGATGATGGGGATACCGGTCGAGCTCATGCCCGATGTTGTTCGTGGCGTCCGCGAACTTTCGAAGCGCGTCATCCCGCAAGAACGTGACAAGATTTACTTGCCGCCGATGCGGAGCAACTAATATGACTGAGCTGTTTACCATACGCGACGCACGGAAAGAGGACATGTACCTTGTCGACCTGTACGCGAAGGCTGAGGGGATGGATCGCATCCCCGGGATTGAGCGTGTGCGCGTGGCGGTCAACGGCGACGATGAGGTCGTGGGGTTCTGCCGTCTGCAGGATGACGTGAACGGAATCGCTTACGTAAACCCCATCGTGACCTATGCACCTTGGCGGGGATATGGCGTAGGAAAGGCGCTCATCGAGGATGCGCAAGCCATAGCTGGTGAGCTCAGGCTTATATCGCGTGGCACGAGCGAAGGGTTCTACCGCAAGCTTGGATTTGTAGATATGCCCTGGTCTGAAACCGATCAGGCTGCAGCCTCAGAAGATTGCGATATGTGCCCCTACAGGTCCGAATGCGGTCCGGTTCCCATGCGGCTCCCAGTCGAATAAGGTGCTAACGGTTGGCGAGCACGTGCAGTGCCTGCCTACAGCAGCTCGGCTTATCTATGTATATGATAGACAGTGCCTGCGCAAGCGGCAGGCACTGCACGTGCTCGCCACCTATCGAAGCTTTATACGTAGTCCTCGATATCTACTTGCATGAGGTAGACGTTCTCGCGCATCTTTTGGGCAGCTGCGCGGGAAATGCGGCCTTCTTCGTACGCCTGTTGGATTTGCTCAAGTTCTATGCGAAGCCCCAGGCGAGTGGCTTCAAGGTCAAGCTCGGAGTTTCGCGCGATGGTTGTAACAGATGGGGCGGGACCGCGGAGAAGACGGTAAATGCGACGGTACTCCATCGAGAGCGCGCTGATCTTCTCGGACGGGAAGTCCGAATCGGCCATGTCGTCTTGCAATCGGTTGATGACATGCTCGGCACTGCGGGCTTGAATGATGCGCATATTACGCCTCGACGGATCCGAAACCGGGTCCTTGCCGGGCATTTTCCGCCTGAATTTGATCCACATCTTCCGTATCGCGATTTTTGTGCGACGCCACCAGGTGATGATGGCGAGCTTTCGCTCTTTTCCATGTGTCAACAATGATTTGATGCGCGCTACGCGGGTGACGTACTGGTAGCCCTCATACGCCGGAAGCTCATCTTTCTCGATGCAGTCGAGCACGTACTCCTGTTCCCAGTCGAGTGCCATGATGCGCAATGCGAGGTCCGATTCGTCCTCAAGGTCTTCCAATTCCTTTACGCGTTCGATGCGTTCGTTGTACTGGCTGATGACTTGACCCATCGCGATGCGGTTTTCGGGAGTCTGACGTGCCGTGAGTTCCTCAACAACCGTCCTGAGGATGTCTGCTTTGGCTTGAGCGTCGCGTTCTTGCTGTGCGGTGAGGTTCTCGCGTTCGCGTGGTGCCAGGAGCGGTACGACGAACGTGGCGAGCAGCAACGAGGTCAGGATCACACCGCATGACAGGAAGATGAGAAGGTTGCGCTGAGGGAACTCGCCAATGGCCGTTCCCGTATTGATGTAAAGGGGAAGCGAGAACATGATGGCCAACGTTATGGCGCCTTTCGAGCCGGAAAGCGTCGTGATGGCTGCCGATTTCATTCGCGCTGCAAAACCGGGCTTGGTGTTTTCGCGCTTAAAGGCAATGGCATCGGAAGCCAGTGACCAGATAAATCGAATAGCGTGCATGAGCAACGTGATGACGAGCACGTAAGCAACCAGGTGGAAGTTCGAAATGCCTTCGTCTGCCCATAATCCTCCGAACGATTGCGGGAGCTGCGTTCCAAGCATTACGAAGACGATGCCATTCAAGGCGAATGTGATGACTTGCCAAACGCTCGTCGAAACGATGTTCATGCGCGCCGTCGAGGGTTTCAGGTCATGCGGTACAAGCGACATCGTGATGCCACAGGCGACCACGAGGATGACACCGCTGACACCGATTTGCTCTCCCAGCAGATACGCCATGAAAGGAGTGATGAGCTCAAGCGACACGTGGAATGTGGTGTTCTCGAGGCCGAGGTCGCGCATCTTCTCGATGAATTTCAAAAGCGCAACGCCCAGGATGATGCCGACGATCAATGCTCCGAAAAACTCGATGAGGAATTCCTGAATTGCCTCTGCTGCCGAGAACGTGCCCGTCACGACAGCTGCGACTGCAAATTGAAACGAGACGATGCCTGACGCATCGTTGAGCAGCGACTCTCCTTTGAGAATCGTGCTCTGCCGTTCAGGAATATCGGCTTGTTGGGAAATCGATGCAACCGCAATGGGGTCCGTCGGACCAAGTGCTGCGCCCAGAGCAAATGCGGCAGCAAGCGGTATCGAGGGAATCATGAGATTGGTTACGAATCCAACGACGAGGACGATGGCCACGACGAGGCCAATTGCATAGGAGAGCATCGTTGAGCGGTTCTCCCACAGCGACAAGTTGTTTGCCTCGCGTGCTTCGTTGAAGAGAAGTGGCGCGATGAACAAGACGAGAAACAGCTCGGGATTGAGGGTGACATTGATTTGCTCTTGGGCGAACAAGCCTATGGCAATGCCAAGCGCGATTTGGATAAGCGGGAGGGAAAGGCGGGGGATTATCTGATCGAGAATCGCCGAAGCGAGGACGGTGGCAAGAAGCAGTAATGCAAGTTCGAGTGTTGCCATTGTCGCCTTTCAACAGTACTAATTTTGGACCTTTTTAATATGATATTATATGCGCGTCAGATTACATTTGGTGTTTGTTAATGTCATTTGATATGTAATATGTACGTTGAAAGAATAGTGGCAAATGACAACAATTCTGCATTTGCTACTATTTAACACGTGCTTCAGACCACACAGCGCACGTCGGTCACATTGAGTGGCCGGCACGCGCTCAAAGCAGAGGGAACAGACATGGAACAAATGTGGAGTGCATGTCACCCGAGGACAGAGGAAGAGCTGATCGAATGCGCGACTCTGGGAAAGTCGCTGAACAGGCTCTCGCAGCCCACCATCCTCACAATACTTGCTGCTAACAACAAGCCGATGCATGGGTACATCATCGTGCAACAAGCAGGTAATTCTCCGATGTTCGGCGGTAAAAAGCCTGACGCGACCGGAATCTATCGAGCTCTCAAGCGCATGGAGGAAGCTGAGCTTGTGCATTCCTGGTGGGATACGCCAGACCAGGGGAGCGCCAAGCGCTTGTTCGAGCTGACTGACAAAGGTCGCCAGTGCCTGAGGCGTTGGATCGATGCCCTTGCGTGCTATAAGCTGACCATCGAGGACCTCCGCGTGAGTGCCTCGACGGCACTCGGCATTGACGTGCCTGACACGCCAGCCTGTGCGCATGTCGACGATTTGAATATCGAAGTGAAGGGTTCCTCGTTCTCGTAACGATGAATTTGTGTACGCGCAATTTTTCGCGCAATACGCCTTGCAAGCGGGTTCGATAATCCGTAATATACCTTCTTGCGCCTATGGTGGGTATAGTTCAGTTGGCTAGAACGCCAGATTGTGGCTCTGGAGGTCGTCGGTTCGAGTCCGATTACCCACCCCAGCGCGCCTGATGTGGAGCGATTGAGATTTTTGCTTGCAAAGGCTCATTGCTTCGCGTACCATAATCAGGCGCTTTGCGCACGACATAATTGCCATGGACCGGTAGCTTAGTTGGTAGAGCAGGGGACTCTTAATCCCAAGGTCCGGGGTTCGAGTCCCCGCCGGTCCACCATGAAATCCTAGCCAGCGCATGCTGGCTTTTGTTTTATAGGGGGCTGGCATGAAGTACTCATTTCTCGAAACAAGTGACGAGGCTCTGATCGAGGGAGCAAAGCTTCCACTTGAAAAAGGTGCAGCTATCGGCATGTTCACAACGGGCTATGACGTTGTGAACGACGAGACAGTTGCAATCAGCATTGTCGATATGAACGGTTCAGTGCTCTTCTCCGAGAAAGTGAAGCCGCACAATCGCGAGGACTGGTCTGCTTGCGAGGCTTCGGGTGGCATAGCTCCTGAGGACGTTGAAGAAGCGCAGCCGCTCTATGAGCTTGAGGACGAGATGACCGAGGTGCTCGAGCCGCTCGAGTTCGTTTTGTGCCAGCATGTCGACTTCGTCAAGGCCATGCTCGATCGGAGTTGGATTGCGATGCCCAATCGCGTGGTCGTCGATGTATGCGAGCTCTTCCGTCTTTCGCATTGCGTTAAGGGCTATCCTGAAGAGCCTGCAACAGTTGCCACGATTGAAAGCATCGCCGAATACTATGGCTTTGTGATCGAATTGTCGACTACCGAAGGCGTTGCGCGTGCTGTTAACAATGCGTACCGCTCTATTGTCGGAGAGTTCGTGCAACAGCGCGACGCAAAGGGGCAAGAGTATTGGGATGCGTATGAGGCGCGCATGGCTGAAGAGAATTCAGAGCAGGACGCTGCCCGCACGGTTGAGCAGATGCGCGAACGCAGATACACCCAGATGAACGCGCTCTTGTGGGTTGCGGGTGGCATCATCTTCACGTCGCTTGTCATTCAGCTCTATCAAAACGGCGGCGATATCGGTTTCATGATGATCGCTGGCGCTGCGGCAGCGTTTTGTTATATTCGCGCCGTCATCAACTGGAACAAGAAATAGCCATAACCCGCATTTTGCCTGCGACGATACTAGATTTGCGTTATCATAGCGGAACGTGCTTGCGCACGTATTGACGATGCGCGCCCATGGCTCAACGGATAGAGCATCGGACTTCTAATCCGACGGTTGTAGGTTCGATTCCTACTGGGCGCGCCAGTTTGCAAGTTAGGTAACCAAAAAGGGGCTGTCCCTTTTTGGTTACTCTGTTGAAAGGGGCCAAAGTGGCAAGCCTCAAAGGACGCGATTTCCTCAAGCTCCTCGATTTCTCGAGCGATGACATCAGGCACATGATCGATGTTGCCGAGAAGTTCAAGGCGAAGAAGCATGCTGGCGAACCGCATCGTTACCTTGAAGGCAAGAACATCGTGTTGCTGTTCGAGAAGACTTCGACGCGCACGCGTTGCTCGTTCGAGGTGGCAGGTCACGATCTTGGCATGGGAGTTACATTCCTCGATCCTGCGAGCTCGCAGGTCTCGAAGAAGGAATCGATCGCCGACTCGGCTCGCGTGCTATCGCGTTTCTACGATGGCATCGAGTATCGCGGCTTCGGTCAGTCGATCGTCGAGGAACTTGCAGAATACGCCGATTGCCCCGTATGGAACGGCCTCACCGACGAATGGCATCCGACTCAGATGATCGCTGACATGCTGACGCTGCGTGAAACGTTCGGAACTGATCTTTCCGGTCGCACACTCGTCTTCATGGGCGATGCGCGGAACAACGTCGCCAATTCACTCATGGTGGTCTGCGCGAAGCTCGGCGTGAACTTCGTTGCATGCGGCCCTGTTGAGAATCAACCTGAGCAATGGCTCGTTGAAGAATGCTCTGCTATTGCGGCGGAGAACGGCTCGACGGTTCTCGTCACCTCCGATGTCGAGGAGGGGTGCGCGGGCGCTGATGTCATCTACACCGACGTGTGGGTGTCTATGGGCGAGCCCGACGAGGTGTGGGAGCAGCGCATCAAATCGCTGTCTCCTTATCAGGTGAACGCAGAGGTCATGAACCTGACGGCGTCCGATTCGGTGTTCCTACATTGCCTACCGGCCTATCATGACACGAAAACGACCGTCGGCGCGATGGTTGCCGACAGGTTTGGCATCACCGAATTGGAAGTGACCGACGAGGTGTTCGAGTCTGAGAAGTCGCGTGTGTTCGATGAGGCCGAAAACCGCATGCACGCCATCAAGGCCATCATGTACGTCACGTTGTCGGATGAAGAGTTCTAAATGAAACGCTGAATGGCACAGCACTCCCAGGGAACGGTGTGCCACATTGAGCGCATTGAGTTAGGGGCCAGGGCACCGACTCACTCACAGAGAGGTTTATCATGCAGATCCGCGAACAACTTGAAACGATCGTCGACGAGGCAATTGCTGCAGCAATAGCAGATGGTTCGCTGGCAATGGAAAACCCGCCTGCTGCGGCGCTGGAGCGCCCGAGGGACGAGGCGAACGGCGATTGGGCATCCACGGTTGCCATGCGTTCTGCCAAGCTTGCCCATGCCAAGCCACGCGACATTGCGGAAGCCATTGTCGAGCACATACCCGAGAACGATGTCGTCAAATCGTGCGAAATCGCTGGTCCGGGTTTCATCAACTTCCGCTTGACCGATTCGGTTCTTCAGCATGTGGTGTCAACTGTTCGCGAGAAGAAGGATGATTTCGGCAAAAGCGAGGTTGAGGAAAGAAAGCGCAAAGTCAATCTCGAGTACATTTCGGCCAACCCGACCGGTCCCATGCATATCGGCCACGGTCGTTGGGCAGCTTTGGGCGATTCGATGGCGCGTGTCATGCGCCATGCCGGATATGACGTGTTCGAAGAGTTTTACGTTAACGATCATGGTACGCAGATGGATGTGTTCGGAAACTCGATTTCCGTACGCTACATGCAGCTGCTTGGCCATGATGTCGAGATGCCGGAGCAGTGCTATGGCGGAGCGTATGTAGTCGACATAGCGCAGGGCATCATCGATCGCGAGGGTCGTGCTTATGAGGACCTGAGTGACGAAGAGCGCATGCAGGCTTTCCGCGAAATCGGTTACCACGAGATGCTCGAGAACCAGAAGACGTTGCTCGAGAAGTTCGGTACGACGTTTGATTGCTGGTTCAGCGAGAGGAACCTCTATGTGCCAGATGAGAACGGCAAGAGCGCGGTTGACCGTGCGCTCGAGGTCATGAACGAGAAGGGCTACATCTTCGAAGCAGAGGATGCCACGTGGTTCCGTTCATCTGAATTCGGCGACGACAAAGATCGCGTGCTCATCAAGGCCAATGGCGAGCTCACGTATTTCACGAGCGATATGGCCTACCACTACGACAAGGTTTGCCGCGGATTCGACCATCTGATCGACATCTGGGGCGCAGACCACCATGGATACATCAAGCGTTGCGAAGCCATGATGGAAGCATGGGGCCATGCCGGCATGCTCGAAGTCGTGCTCGGCCAGCTTGTCAATCTGCTGCGCGATGGCGAGCCTGTGCGCATGTCGAAGCGTACGGGTGAAATGGTCACGTTCGAAGAGC
>JAZLCO010000131.1:0-31827 GCA_045614225.1 Eggerthellaceae bacterium
CAGAATGGCACAGTGCCCCCTGGGAAGGGTGTGCCATTTCCAGAAATGGCACCCCCTTCCCAGGGAGCACTGTGCCACTACGCCGCAAACAAACAACGACCCTACCCCTTTCGTCCCATTGAATTACAATGGAGGGACTGAACCACAAGGAGGAACCGTCATGCTCGTACTCGTCGTCAACGCTGGCTCTTCGAGCCTCAAGTCGCAACTCATCGAAACCGAGGGCAAAGATGCCCGCATGAAATGCCTGGCCGAGAAGGTCGGCACCGACGAAGCCCGCATGAGCGTCTCGTTCGCCCCCGATTTCCAAAAGGTCACGTACAACGTCGCTGACCTATCAGTAGCCCAGTGCCTGCGCAAGCTGCTCGACATCATGACCGACGACCCCGAGTCGCCCATCAGCGGCCTCGGCCAGATCGAAGCGATCGGCAACCGCATCGTCGCCGGCGGCGAGTACTTCACCAAGGCTGCGCTCATCGACGAGGAAGCACGCGCCAACCTGGATAAATGCGAGGAATTGGCACCGTTGCACAATCCGGCAGCTGATGCCTGCATCGACATGCTGCGCAAACTCATGCCCAACACGCCGCAAGTGGCCGTCTTCGACACCGCGTTCCACACGACCATGCCACCGAAGGCCTACATGTACCCGCTGCCGATGCGCTACTACGAGGACTACCATATCCGCCGTTACGGCGCGCACGGCACGTCGCACCGTTATGCCGCCCAACAGGCTGCCAACTTGCTCGGCCGCCCGCTGCGCGACCTGGGCCTCATCACATGCCACCTGGGCAACGGCGGTTCGATCACGGCCGTCAACCACGGCAAGTCCATCGACACCACCATGGGCTTCACGCCGCTAGAGGGCCTGATGATGGGCACGCGTTCAGGCAACATCGACCCGGCCATCCTCACCTACATCATGCGCCGCGAAGGCAAGACGTTCGACGAGATGGACGAAATCCTGAACAAAGAAAGCGGCATCCTGGGCATTTCGGGCACGAGCTCCGACATGCGCGACGTGCTTGACGCCGCCGCCCGTGGCGACGAGCATGCAAACCTCGCCATCGACATGTACGTCTACCGCGTGCAGAAGGCCATTGGCGGCTACTACGCGGCCATGACCCGCACCGACGCAGTCGTCATGACAGCCGGTATCGGCGAGAACTCTGCCGACCTGCGCGAGCGCATCTTCGCCGGCTTGGCGCATATGGGCATGATTCTGGACAAGGAACGCAACGACGTCACCGGCCAGATCGGCATGAACCGCATCATCTCGATCGACGACAGCCCCATCAAGATCTGCGTCGTCACGACCGATGAAGAGATGCGCATCGCACGCGAGACCGACAACCTGGTCAGCCAGCTGCGCGAATAGAATGCCGCTAATCCAAGGTTGATTCTTGGACATGCAAATTGACGTTTGGTTGCCGTCGCGCTCCTGCGACGGCAACTGATTTTTAGAACAACTCGCGCTCGATTTGATCAATCGGCATTTGCACGCCATACCAGATGGCTTCGCTTGCTGCGGCCTGTTCAATGAGCATTCCCAAACCAGAAACAACATTGCAACCACGTGCTCGCGCATCGATGATGAGTTGGGTCTCGCGCGGATGGTAAATCGCATCCGCCACAACCATGCCTGGCTTGATGAAGTCAGGAGGAACAGGCGTTTCGGCGCATCCGTCGCCCATGCCGATTGGCGTGGCGTTCACAAGGACGTCCGCATCCTGGATGCATGCTTTCAGAGCAGCAGCATCGGACATGTCGTGCAACTCGATTTCGCATGAAGTGCACACGCGCACTCGGTCAATCAACTCTTGGGCATGGCGGTGGCTTTCACCGCCCGCACGCGCGAACACGTCGATGTGCGCCACACCGTCGAGCGCTGCTTGTACGAGAACTGCACTTCCGGCGCCACCAGGCCCGAGCAACACCATCCGGCTTCCAGAGACGTTCACACCGTGCTTAACAAGGTTGACCATGAACCCAAGACCATCGGTGTTATAGCCGATGATTTTGCCGTCTGCTTTCTTCAGCACATTGACAGCGCCAATCAGCCGTGCCGCTTCATCCAGCTCGTCGAGATGCTCGATGATTGCCTGCTTGCAGGGCATGGTCACGTTGCTGCCATCCCAGCAATCCGCCGCCCGCAATTCGTCGACGATTTCGCCAAGATCGTCGTTGCCCACGTCGAACGCCCGATACTCAGCGTCAATCCCAAGAAGCTGGAACGAAAAGTTGTGGATCGCTGGCGAAAGGGAGTGGCCCGTCGGGCTGCCCAACAGCGCAATCAAACGCGTGCGTCCACTTGTCTCGCTGATTCCTAGCACGTTTACTTCGCTTACCTTCGCAAGTCGATTTACCGTTGTTCCTAATTGAATTTTACTGTTTTCCTTTTAGCCCTGGCTGAACATGTGTCGATTGTCGAAGCCGTAAAACTACCAAACAGCTCGTTGATGTATGAGACCAAGAATATTTACCGCATCTTCATGCTTGTCGATTTCATATACGACAATGAAGGGGTTGACTATCAGCTTTCTTACACACGAACCATACTGTTCAACGATGGATTCTGACAAATTGGAAGAACCCAAATCCGGAAAATCCGAAAGTTGTTCTATTCGGCGTCTTATCTCTTGTCGTTTGCTGACTAGCTGTACCGAACGCACGTCTTCGATGAATTGTTCGGTGTAACGAATCTCAGACATGAGGGGCGACTCTTTTCTCAATTTCGTCCCATGCTGCATCGCCGACGATATAGCGTCCTTCGGCGATATCGGCTCGTCCACGTTCTATCACTCCAGCAATGAGGGCGTCTTCGACTGCTTGCTCGACCGCTTCTCGTATGCGTTTCTCAAACATTTCTTCAGACGCAAAAATAAAAGCACCTACCCCGTTTTCGGTAATGCGAACTATGTCATGACGAGCAGCTTCTTTTACTTCTGCCGTTTTCTTCTGCAAAGCGGTTACGGGATAAATCGGATCGAGGGTCTTCATGTCCGTTCCTCCAATAGAACCTTATAATCTGCTTTTAGTATGCATTATTATCTAACTATTATCAATATATCCATTGAACTCACGTTTATCAATTCAAGTCCCAGCGCCCTCAAAATGCAGATTGGCTGCACGAAGACTCTTCCTCGTGCAGCCAATCTGAACTGGTAGGGGCGGTGGGACTCGAACCCACAAGACCAAGGTCGGCGGATTTTAAGTCCGCTGCGTCTGCCAATTCCGCCACGCCCCCATGGGTGCATAATTCAACCTGGTTGAATTATGCATTGCTATTGTGCCACAGGTTGGCGCCGTGCGTCAGCGAGATGCCGTGGCCAAAACCACACCCTGCAGGATATCCGACTCGCTGACGGTGAACTCGTCGATGCCGGTCACTTCCATAATCTGCTGCAAGATCACAATGCCTGCGAGGATCACAGGTGCGCGCTGCGGGTTCAAACCGACGATCTTCTGGCGGTCCACCAGCGGCATGTCCTGGAGCTTCGCGATGAGCGCGTCGAGGTCAGCACGTGTGACCACGGCTCCATGCACACGCGTCGAATCGTAGACTTCCATCTCCTCCCGCATCGACACGATGCTCGTGGCAGTGCCCGCAACGGCAATGACGCGGCCGGCCATGTAGCCGCCCTCAATCAGCATGCCAAGGTAATCAGCCATTTCGTCGGCAATCCACTCGGCGGCTTTCCCAACGAGCTCGGCACCCGGCGGATCTTGCGTGAAGAAACGCTCGGTCACACGACGGCAGCCGATTTGGAACGAATGGGCATGCTCGAGCGCGCCACCCGCCATGCCGGCGATTATCTCAGTCGAGCCACCGCCCACATCGATGACAACGGCCTTCTCGCCAGGGAACGCCGACGTGGCGCCCGAAAACGACAATGCCGCCTCGCGTTCGCCCGGAATAATGTGCAGCTCGACGCCCGCCTGGTGCAAGCGCTCGACGAGCTCATCTGAATTGGAGGCATCGCGCGCAGCCGACGTGGCGATTGCGCACGTGGTGATCGGAGCGTCCTCCTCTTCGAGCTTTGCAATCGTCGCTGCGAACTCGTCGACCTTCGCCCCGACACGTTCGATGGATTCGGCGGCAAGACGACCCGACGCATCGACGCCAGTGCCTAGGTTGGTGATGGCGATATCGCGCGCCACGTTCTCGATAGCGCCTGCCTCGTCGACGTCCGCGACGAACAACCTGCTCGTCACCGTGCCGATGTCGATTGCCGCATAACGCCCCGGCTTGTAGAGACCAACGCTCATGATGAGCTCCTTTCACAAACATGCTGATGGCACACCGTTCCCAGGGAACTCTGTGCCACCTCGAAACAACTCACTGCGATCAATCGATTATTCAACCCCGAAGAACGCGTCGAGGAACGGCGTGTACCACTCTTCGGGCGCCTTGACGCTGCTCGAGAGCACGTTGCCTTCGACGTCGGAGGCGCCGTGGATGTCCTCGAGCGTGTCCTCGGACAATCCGGTAACGACGGCAGTCTCCTCGCCCGTTTTGATGTAGCCGTACTTTTCGCGCACGGCATCTTCCATGCCGGCGTTGCTGGCCAACGAGTCGTTCTCGAAGTCAATCGCGTTGTTGCGCTCCTCGACGATCGAGTACTCGGCAACCAGGCGGTCATGCTCGCGTTGCGCCTGATAGTACTGTTGTGCTGGCACGTAAAGGAAAACCGCGACCAGAGCCACGCACAGCACCGCCGTTGCAACCTTTAACGCGCGCGGGCTGAGGGGAATGTTCGAGAACCACCCGGCAGGATTGATCTTCGCGGAAACGGGACCGGCTTCGGAAACGCGCTGCATGCGGGCCGATTTGCGGTGCGTCGAGCCCATCTTGCCTTCGTAGAGCGCAGCGCGCGGCGCGCCCTCGGGCTCTGCCGCGTGATCGCGGGATTGCGAAATGGCTACCTGACGGTCGAACATCTTGTCGGCGCGGGCCTTCGTGCGTTGACGCTTGCGCTCTTCGCGTGCAGCCGACTTCTGCTTGCGGCTGTCGTTCGCCGTCGATTTCTGCTTGCGGTCGTCGCGTGCAGGTGTCTTCTGCCTACGCTCTTCACGCGTGCTCGATTTCTGGGAATGGGAGGATCTGCCCGAACGGGAATCTTGAGCCGTACGACTCGACCGACTCGAGCGCGCAGTTTGCCGGCGCGATTCGCGTGATGTTTCGGTTTGTTCCGATCCACTGCGTCTCGTGCTGCGTTTCTGGGAGTTTTGAGACGGTCTGCGTGTCATGTTCTGGCTATTTTTCCTCTGGATCGACTATACCCAAATCTTCGATGTATGCGACCCACTTCTCAAATGATTCATCACTTATTGCGTGTTCCATGAGGCATGCCTCGTCCTCGGCAACTTCCTCTGGGATGCCGACGGCTTGCGAGAGGAATGCGGTCAAGTAACGATGGCGCTTGAAGACCGATTGGGCGTATTCGTAGCCAGCTTTTGTGAGGGTCACATCACCGTAGTACGGCTGCGTGGCAAGCTTCTTCTCTTTCAGCAATCCAATGGCTTTGTTAACGGATGCTTTCGAGACGCCCATATGGTTTGCGATGTCAACCGAGCGAACGGACTGTTCGGCTGTACCGCCAAGCATGACGATTGCCTCAAGGTAGTCCTCGTGCGACATGGAGACTTTTACCATTACGACCTCTTCCCGACCGGTTCCCTCCATAATACCATTCCACAATGGTTTTCATGGAGCGATGGGACGATAAGCCGATTGACGGCGCCCCAATGGTGCATTGTCACTATATACTGGTGTGCATTGGAATTTTCAGGCAAGGAGGCCTGCTATGACTAACAACCGTTACATCGATACCCGCGGAGCATCCGAGCGTCCGGTCTCGTTCACCGAGGCCGTCGTCGACGGCTTGGCTGCAGGCGGCGGATTGTACGTTCCCGAGCGCGTGCCCGAGTTGACGCTCGACGAGGTCTGCGCCCTCGCCGAGCTCCCCTATGCGAAACGCGCTGCGTGGATCTACCGCGCTTTCAAGGTCGACTTGACTGACGAGCAACTCGAGAAGATTACAACCGAGGCGTACGGCAGCCAATTCGACGACGAGGCCATCTGCCCCATCACCTCGCTTGGCGACGACGTCCATATGCTCGAGCTGTGGCACGGTCCGACGAGCGCCTTCAAGGACATGGCTCTGCAGTGCTTGCCGCGCTTCTTCAGCGTAAGCGCCGCAGAGCTGCGCGAACGCGGCAAGCTCGACGACACGCATATGATCCTCGTCGCGACATCGGGCGACACGGGCAAAGCGGCCCTCGAGGGCTTCCGCGACGTCGACGGCGTCTCGATCGGCGTCATGTATCCCGACGGCGGCGTGAGCGATATCCAATTCAAGCAGATGGCAACCCAGCGCGGCGGAAACGTCATCGTCTGGGGCGTTCGCGGTAATTTCGACGATTGCCAGACCGGTGCCAAGAACGTGTTCAACGACGAGGCGTTCGCTGCCCAGCTGCACGAGCAGTTCCACGTAGCCCTGTCGAGCGCGAACTCCATCAACTGGGGACGCCTCATGCCCCAAATCGTCTACTACATCTCCGCGTACGCTCAGCTCGTCGCCGATGGCGAGATCGAACGTGGCAGCGAGATCGACGTCTGCGTTCCGACCGGCAACTTCGGAAACATCCTCGCGGCGTACTACGCCAAGCGCATGGGCACGCCGATCCGCCGACTGCTGTGCGCCTCGAACGAGAACCGCGTGCTCACCGACTTCATCAACACCGGCACCTACGACATCTCCGAGCGCACGTTCGTGAAGACGCCGTCGCCCTCGATGGACATTCTGGTCTCGTCGAACCTCGAGCGCCAGCTCTTCGAGCTGACCGGCCGTGACGCCGACGCCATCAAGGGTTGGATGGACGACTTGCGCGAGAAGCGCGGCTTCCGCGTCGACCGCGACACCTTCGGCAAGATGCGCGAGCTTTATGTTGCCGACTCGGTCGACAACGAGACCTGCCTGGCGACCATCCGCGAAGTGTTCGCAAGCAAGGGCTACCTCATGGACCCGCATACAGCCGTTGCCTACAAGGTTGCCGAGAACTTGCGCGAAGATGGCGTGCCCGTCGTCGTCGCATCAACCGCACACTGGGCGAAGTTCGGCAACAACGTGTACCGGGCCCTGCATTCCCTCAAACTGTCCGACCCGCTGCCCAAACCGGTTGCTTCGTTGACCGGATGCGCACTCAACCAGCTCATCGTCGACGAGACGGGGGCGCATCGCGCACCTGCAGGCCTCGCCGAACTGGACGACCTGCCCATCCGCTTCACTGAAGTCATCGACGGCACGACCGAGGCCATTGGAACGGCTGTCTGTGAATTTTTACGTGAACAGGCTGAATAATCCACTTCGAGTATTATCTTTGAATTGTTATAATGGCTCTATCGTCAACGATTAGAACAGAGGAGCATCAATGAGCAGCAAGATGAACTTGCACCCAATCATCCGCCTCGCCGTCATGAGCGAAGACTCGGACAGCAACTCCCAATTCGGCCGCGGCATCGCCAACCTCTGCCTCGGCGTGCGCGAGAAGGGCTCCCTAAACGCCGCCGCCAAGAGCATGAAGATGGCTTACAGCAAGGCATGGCGCATCATCAAGGAAACCGAGGCGGCGCTCGGCATCCAGCTGCTCGATCGCGACGGCGCCCATGGCTCGACGCTGACCGCCGAAGGCGACAAGCTGCTCGACGCCTATCTCGAGGTTGACGAGAAGCTTCAGAAGATCGCCGAGGAAGAGTTCGCAAAGCGTTTCTCGTAAGCGCCATCTCAGCTCGCCATCGGCTCTACCGAACAGTTCCAGACCGTCTGGCCGTCTTCGACCATCGGCGTGAACGACACCACGAACCGCGTTAGGTTTTCACCTGCGCGGTTCTTGTTTTCTTGCACAACTTCGGCAACGTCTTCGTCCCCGAACGGATGCAGGCACCCAAAGCAGGTCTTCGCGTCGTCGAACGCGAGGCTATTGCATACCGGACATGTTTTCATGGTTATCTCCTCCCCACGTGAACGAGCGTCCATTTCTCGAATACGAAAGCTCGAGAAGATCGCCTGCAGTTGGCCACCATTCGCGAGACGAGCGCCTCTCGATTACCGCAACTGCTTTCCGATTCCTCATACGGCGCATCGGCGATACGTTTCGAAGCGACTCGACCACAGTTCCATCAGCTGCAATAAATGCGATATCGATTTGACGGCGCATCGTGAATGTATGCACGTCATTGCAAGGCGCGAGCAGCAATACGCCATCGAAAGCATCCCTTCCTGCAAGACCGCGAAGCCTTGCAGCTAGCGAACAAGCAAGCTCGACTTTCATCGGCGCATGCACCTCATCACGACGCTCGTCGAACCGCCGATCTGCGTCGTCGTCATGACAACCTGGGTATAAAGCCCTTCGTTTTTGACGTACGTCTTTCCATCGATTCCACCAAGGTCGACTGCCGTCCAACCTTTCGTTTCCATGATCTCGTCGATTGAGGCGATGGCTTCATCGGGTTCGCCATCGATGGCAAATCCGACCACCATCCCATCGTCCGAGACACGCACATCTCGAGCATCGGATGGCAAACCCGCTTCCTCTGCAAACTGCTCTGGAATTGCAGACGCAGTTCTATCGAGTTGAGTCTCGATCTCATCAAGGGCCACATCCGGGGTGCTGGCATCTCGTCCGAAAGAGAATGCGTAACGCGCCTGTACGCCCTCCTCCATTGTTTGCTCCGGCAAAACGAGCCCTATTACTGCGGGACTGAAGACGATTACCACAGCGATAGCAATCGCTAGAACAAGGCGCCTTCTTTGGATCGTCGATGAAACAGTCTGCGTCATACAACCACTCCTGGCTTGTACGAATCGACGACATACGAGGTCGTATGCTCGAGCTGCGGCATCGAAACGCCAAACACCTCCGAGCGCAAGCCCATCCCGAACAATGTCGGATGGAAGCCGAGCGTCACGCGGTATTCATCGAAATCAGCACCGACTTTCGCATATGCAACGCTTACGTCGAGGTTCTGGTCGTCGAGCTGCGAACGCACCGTCTGCTCAACTGAAGCGCATGCCTGTCCGGAACCTTCCCCATATGCCGGCGATGCTGCATATACACGGACGGCTTCATGGGCCACGCGATCGAACACGGCGCATTGGTAGAAGAAGGTGCAAGCGTTCACTGCTATGACTGCGACCACGATGAGCGCTGGCATGGCCACAGCCATCTCGACGGTCATCTGCCCGCTTTCGCCCACAGCTGGCTTTTTTGAAACAACGCTCATTGCCCGCTTCATCACTCCCATACGCGCACCCCTGTCGTGTCGACGTAGTACGACCTGATTCGGCCGAACAGCTCGACGATCGACCCCGATGCCCAATCGCGCACTTCCTTCGGTATCGGCACCGTCACGGGTATGGACGGGCCTCCGTCCCCGAAAAGCTCTATGGAGGCGATCTCGACCGAATCACCGAGCTCGTCAACCTGGGCGAGCGCAGTGCGCTCCGCATCGGTCAGCACTGCCGAGAACAAATCGGTCGACATCATCGGATGGGCGACGACATGCTGCTTCACCGACAGATACCCGCTCCCAAACGAGCCCTCGTCCTTCGCGGCAACGTGCGCGGAATTCACGAGCAGCGGCTTGAGGGCTCCGATCTCTGCCGGCTGCAATCCCACTTGCTCGATGGCATCCGACAGCTTCCCCGAGGCCCATGTGCCCAAACCGCTCGCACTTGCAAGCGGCAGGACGTCGAGTCCTCGCTTGATCCCGTCGAGCAAAGAAGCCTGACCATCGGAGTACGCCTTGAGCATCCACGACCATGCATCGAGCACCATGCCCGCAGCTCCAACCGCCGCTCCCCCGTCTTCGCGAAGTCCGTCGAGAAGCGAGTTCACGACTGTTCGGCCCTCGTCGCTCCCTTCGTCCACGAGAGTTGATGCCGCAACGGCTGCACGTGGTCCCAGCGAACCCCCGCTCCAGACAAACGAGCTGGAGAAACCGCCAGCTGCAGGAGTCGAGCCCGCGTTCACGACAAGCGCAATCGCCCCATAACGACCAGGAGGCTTCGGGTCGATGCGCTTGCCTACCGTCTCACGTGCCGCTTCCGAAAGCTTGCCGAACAACCCGCCCACTTGCTCCTCCACTTGTGATTTCGGGAGGTCGGCATCGTGGCGGGCGCGTTGATAGACCGCCGCCTCGTCAGCAACTGCTTCGTAGTGGTACTCGAACCCGTTCTCGATCGAAGTCGAAGCCGCGGCGACCTTGCCCATACTCGCTGCTGTGAACCCACAGACGGGACATGTCTCGAAATCCCCAGATTCCATTTGCGCAATCGACCCACGTTCCAAACTTGCCGCAGCTTCGGGACATCCTGGCCATGCATGCATCACCAGTGCACCGGATTCTGCCTCCGTAATCGGATATACCGGATCGGTGTACAGGGATGTGAAACGCATTTCGGCCGTGTTCGACGGGAGATGGGGGAAATTGGCCTCGAACGATTCCTCGCTCTCGTGAACGTAGGCGCCTTTAAGCTCCTCAACCACATAACGGTAGAAGCGCGTGCGCAGCGCGGAGCGGGCTTGTTCGTCAAGCGAGTAGTCAGCGGGCGCTTCCATATCGAGGCGTACCTTGTAGTACGCCTTTGCACGCGATAGGGCAACAGAGAACGACCATGCATCAACGCTTGTGTAGAGTGGGTTGCTCCCACTTGAAAGCCCTGCAAGATGACCTGCCCTCTCGTACATGCAATACGATGGATTGTCGCCGCAATCGCGCCTGAACGCGCGCTCTTTCGAACGGTTCGCTTCCCGAGCTGCCTCTTCGGCCCGTTTTGCCTTCTCCCGGATTTCATCAGCCTGCTCATCGATGTCTTCGAGCAGCTCAGATGCTTTCGCGTCGGCGCTGACGCTAATAGGTTCGCCCTCTGCATCCACCAGTATGCCGATGCCGATGTAATCGGCGCCTTCGGAATCGCCATCGTTTGCCACGCAAACGCCAGCCGCAGCTGCCGCCGCAAGAAACGGAAGCGCCTCCTGGTACTTGTTGAGCACGCGCGCCGACCGCTCTGCGAACGCATCGCGCTCGCGGATGAGGTTCTTACCCGCCTCTATCAATGCTTCAGAAACCGTCGCCGTCGCAGGCGTGCACATCGCCGCTAAACCCAAGCCTGTAACCACCAACCCTGTCAGGGAAAGCGAGAGCTCGACCGCGTCGCAGAATCGTGCCACGATCATGTACTCGGCAACCTGGTTCTCGGCAGCAAGCGCTGCTGCATCTGCGACGTCCTGCACTTCGGCGGATGCGGAGTTGATGCGATAGACCTGTGCAGCTGTGAAAACAAGTGCGAGTGTGATGAGCAGTGAGAGCACCATGCCCGTTGTCGTGAAACCGCCCTCATCCTTGAACAGGTCCCGCCCTGCGTTGCGTGCTTGATGGTTCGATCTCACAGCCATGATCCGACCCAATCTTTCGGTGAGAGACCTTGCTCGGTCGATGCTGCCCACGTCGGCTGCGTCGGCATGGTGACGACTTCCTCGATTTCAAGATTGCCCGAGGCGTTTGTCAAGCCGAGAAGCTTGGAGGCTGTGTCGAACAGGGGAAGCGGCCGCAACTGATTGCCGATACGGACGCTCACCACACCCGACGTTTCGTTTCCGTTCAGCTCTATCTCCCAACTGCAGTTACCGTGATGCACGTGGAAACAGTCGTGAGGGGGCACGGCTGCAAGCCGGTGGCGCACGAACGCCTCGCAGCTTGCAGCCGCTGACCCGTATGAATCGGTGCTCGTCGCGAGAAGCCGACAGGCCTCTGCTGCAGCATTGCCCATGACCAGACGGTCGTACAGCACGATGCCGGGCTGAAGCAGCAACAGCATCAAGATGAACAGGACCGGTATGACGAACGCAGCCTCGACTGTCGCCTGGCCCGAATCGTCTTGCAAACGTCTTGATCTCGTCATGTCTATACCGCCTCAGTACAAGAAGATGTCGACGATGGTCACAGGAGCCACCGCTTGGATGTGGTGGGAAGCGACGGCAAGCGCATGTTCCACGAGCAGCCCGTCGGACAAAGCGCGCCAAAGCGCACCGAGAGCAACCGTGACCGCAAGGAACCCCGCCATCACCACCGCAAACTCGACGGTTGACTGTCCCGAATCCCCGACAATCGTCCCTACAAGCTGTTGATTCCGTCCGAGATGGCGTTCCACAGCTCCTGCAACCGGGGCCTGAACACCGTTATCGCGAGTATGGCTATCACGACCAGCACTCCGACGAGGATCGCGTATTCCGTGGTCCCCTGCCCCGACTGAGATCTCGCCAAGGAGACCACGCGCGACTGCAGACCCGACCACATGCGCACCGACCCGAGACGCACCGATTCCAACGTTTTCGACAACGCACCCATTGCATCTTTCCTTTCCCTTGCCAACCATCAGAAACCCCCTGCCAATTCGAGGAGAACAGGGCCCATAACCATGAGCAGCATCGCGGGCAAGATCAACGTGCCTGTCGGCAGCATCATCTTCACCGGAGCTTTCGCCACTCGCTCTTCGAGTGCAGCACGATACGTTGCGCGTGATTGCGATGCTGCATCTTCAAGCACGCCTGTAAGCGAAGTGCCCAGGCGCAACGACCGTAGAATGCTGTCAATCACGCGTCTAAGCTGCTCGCATTCATACGACTGGGCGAGCTGGTGCAGCGACTCTTCCCGTGTCATGAGTCCGAGTGCCCACCTCCGATATGCCCGCCCGCATGCTTGTGCGAACTCTCCCTCGAAATGCAAGGCGTAAAGCGCGAAGCTCAGATCAAACGACAAACCGCTCCTAAGGCCCAGTGCAACTACTTCGAGCATTTCGGAAAGATGTTGCTCGGCATCGACCGCACGTCTTTTGCGCGCCGTCTTGAGAGATTGCGCAGGAAGCGAATAGCCTATCGCCAATCCCGCCATGCAGAGAACGACCGCCAACTCAATGCTGAACACCGCACCGAGCAAGCCTCCTGCAGCTGCGCCCACGAGCCCGAGCCTGAGCTCCGCCTCGCAGAACGCGGAAACGCTCACGTCCTTCTCGCACCCAGCAGATCTCGCCTGTTCGAGGAAACGCTTTCCGGAACGGGTCTTGTCGGCCTGCTTTGCGCGAACGAGCGGTGATATCGGCTCGGCCGCTCCCGTGTAGAGCCCCCGCGTGAGCGATTCGGCATAGCGCAGTCCAAAACCCTTCAAATCGCGAGAGGTCCGCGACCCCTCAACTTCACCAGACACAGCCCCGAGCGCCTTGCGCCTCCGGCGGACGCGGACACGGCGCTGCGCAGCCAGCGAGAATACCCCATAACCGCAAACGGCGGAGAGCGCGCACGACGACGCAGCGAAGACAACAGACAGCGTGCTCATGACACTCCTTCCACCGATAGCGCTCTCCTGACGAGCACGATTCCCGCAACCTGCATGAGAATGGCGAGCGCGAGCAGCGCATAGCCCTGCACGCTCTGGAAAAAGGGCATGAGGAAATCGGGGCTTGCCAGGGAGAAAGCGCTCACGAGGATGAACGGCATCACGGCTACCACGCGAGCCGAGAGTTTCGCCTGCGCCGTCTGCACGCGCAGCGACCTGCGGAGCGCGAGCTCGCCTTTGACCGTCTCGGTTGCTGCCTGCAGCACCTGCCGCATGGCACCGCCTGACTGGTGTTGGACGTCGAGTGCGACTGCAACAAAGGCAAGCTCGGTCGCACACGCGCCCCGTCTCAGCTCGCGCAGCGCACGGTCTGCACCACCGCCCATTTCGAGGACATGCGAAGCTCGTGAGAACGTCTCGGACAATGGACCATCGACATCCTGCGCCACCTGCTGGAACGTCTGCTGCAAGGTGAACCCAGACCCAAAACAGGCAGCCATGGATTCGAGTGCAGCTGGAACGGAATCGCGTGCTGCTTCCATGCGCTTGTCGCTCGCATTGCCCACAGCCAGCACCATGAGGGCGCATATGCACGCCGGCACCGCCACCGCAGCTATCGGACTTGCAGTGGACAAGCCGACAATGCATCCCAAAGCGATCACAAACGCTATGACAACCGACACGAGCGACTCGGATGTTGCAGTCATACCGCGACATTCAAGCAAGTAGACAGCTTCATCAGCCACATCTGCCGCTTTCGCCCACTTGAGAACCGCCTGCACAGGAGCCGTAAAGAAGGCGTAGCCGTTGCGCAAACGCCACAGCACAAGATTCGAGACATTCAGCTTCTCACCTTGCGCGGCGAGCGCCGCCTTGCGACGGTGCAGTGCCTCTTCTGCAACCCATAACACCGAGGCAGCGAATGCAAATGCAGTCACGACAGATAGAACGGCAAAGAGCACACCTCTTTCCATTGCTCCACCTCCTCCTTGCTCACAGAGGCGTACAGCGGCGCGTTGTCGACCCAGCCGGGCGTTTCCTCCCAAACTCCGCGTACCTTTCCAACGGCCCTTCGGTAGTAGGGGACGGTGATGCATCGCCGAACATCGGAATCGAAGGTCAAGCCAACGACATCGGATACGCATCGGGAGCCATCGGGCGAGCGCCTCATCTGCACGACGAGATCGATGGCGCTTGCAATGTTGGCCTCGATGACGTCAACCGGCAGATCGGCCTCGTAACGCACCATCGTCGTCAGACGAGCTATAGAGTCTTCGGGCGAGTTGGCATGCAGCGTCGTAAGAGAGCCATCGTGGCCGGTATTGAGCGCTTGAAGCATGTCGAGGGCTTCAGGCCCACGACACTCGCCGACGATGATTCGGTCGGGCCTCATGCGCAGCGCATTGATGACGAGCCCACGAATGGTAATCTCCCCGAGCCCCTCGGCGTTGACGGGCCTCGCTTCCATCCTGACCACATGAGGGTGTTCGAGGAAGCGCAGCTCTGCAGAGTCCTCGATTGTGACGATGCGCTCCCGATGCGGTATCACGCATGACAAACTGTTCAGCAAGGTGGTCTTGCCGCTGCCTGTGCCGCCGACGACCGCGATGCTCTTGCGCATGCACACGGCCCACTCCAGCAGCATGCGCACCTCGGGCTCGACCGAGCCCATCAGCTCCATTTCCTCGAGGGTGATGACATGGCTTGCGAATTTGCGGATAGTCACGTACGGACCACCGAGGCCCACGGGTGACACGACGACGTTCACGCGGTGCCCTTGCGGCAGGCGGGCGTTGACCAGAGGCGATGCTTCGTCGACGCGTCTTCCGAGCGGGCCGAGAATACGGTCGATCAACGCCCGTAGCTCAGCTGCATCGGAGAATCGCTTCTCAGTGCGCTCGAGCACGCCGTTGCGTTCGATGTACACGACATCGGGGCCGTTCACCATGATTTCGGTAATCGTCTCGTCTTTAATCAAATCCTCGAGCACACCGAACCCGAACACGGCATCAACGAGCTGGTCAGTCAGACGTATCCGCATCTCCTGGTCTGCATACGCCCAGGCAAGACCTTCGAACGCTCGCCGGCAGGCGCTGCGCAGCTCGCTGCGCGCCCGCTTGGGGTTGTCAACCGCCAGCTGGGCGAGCTCGTCAACCGAGACAAGCGATTGCACTTGACTTCTCAGCGTCTGGAGCAGCAAGCCCTCGTCAGCTGGCCGCTCCTCAACAGAGTTGCCAGCACGTTGTACGCGTTCGGACAATGTCATGACTTTCTCCTTCCCCACTTGCGGCCAGCATGGCGACCTCGACGCTTCTCCTCACGGTCTGCGGCGGACGGCTCAAGCGCATCCTTGCGCCTCTCACCGTCGGGCAAAACCTTGCTCAGAAGTTGTTCGAGGCTCACGCAGAACTCGTTGCGCGTTTTCAAGAGCTCAGCCGGCGAACCGGCACCGAGAAGTTCCTCGACGTCAGCGCCGCCCTCCTTCACCTCGAACACGGGAACGCCCCGCAGCGCGCACGACACATCGATGGATGTGAGAGGCGCTCCCTTCGCGCACCGGTTGACGGCGAACTTGAACGGTCCGGTCGCGATGCCGCATCGAGCGCACAGCTCGAGCGCGTGTTTGCACGCACGTATGGACGAAGCCCTCTGGTCGATAAGGAAAAGCGCTGCGTTGCTGCGTTCGAGAAGGGCAGCATGTTGTTCCGCCCACGCTGCACCGGTGTTGGCTATCACGACATCGAACTTCGCAGCGATTAAATCGAAATGCTCGGGCAACGCGCGCACGACAAGCTCCGCCGTTTCGAGGCGCTCGGGCGCAGCCAGCACCACGGGACCTGCAGAAGACCCGGCACCCAAGCCTGAACACCGCTCGATCTCGCGATCAACAAGGTCGGGGTGCGCGAACGCCTCGTCGATGAAAACGGGGTCCTTGACGCCTGATAGCAACGCCGCGTCACCGAACTGCAAATCGTAGTCGAGAAGCAGCGTGCGGTATCCCATCTCGTGGGCAACGTACGCCCCAATGACCGAGACGACGCTCTTGCCCGCTCCTCCGCTCCCGCTGACGATCGGTATGACGAACGTGCTTGTCTGCAACACCGAACGGGCAAGCACGCACACAGGCTCGCTTTTCTGCTCCGCAAGAGTCTGCGCTATCTCTTCTCGCTGCACTGGAGATGCATGCGCGGCGAGCTTTGGACGGGCCGCTTCGACCACCTGCGCCTCAACGAGCGCCGGCTTGATGACAGCGTTTCTACCCTTCATCTCGCTGTAGCTGCGCACGAACGTACCCATGTCGAGAACCTCATCTATGTTCGCGTTGTGCGCCCTGCTCAAAACCGAACCGCACGCCTCTCGGTGTACGAGACTCACGAACAAGTCCGGACGGTCTTCCTTCAAGGTCGCTGCGAGGTTAATCGGCTCGACATCGTCGCATGACACGACCCACACCCGCTCGATGCCTTTTTCTTGCGCAATCAACCTGCGAGCTTCCTCGCCATTTGCAAACACTTCGAGCCAACTCTGGCTTTCGAGGTTCTCGCCGGAAAGCCCGATGCACGACGGGTCGATGCGCGACGCATCGTCTATGCAAAGCGCTGCACGCCCGCTCATGACTTTTCGCTTTCGGATGATGCGGCTTCGGCCTTGCTCGACGCACCACTGCCATCGCTCGATGCGGCTTCCACCCCGCTCGACGCGCCACTGCTATCGCTCGACGTGGCTCCGTCGACGCGCTGCCCTGGCAGCACAAAATACAAGTCGGTCTTGTTGGAGGCTGCAACGATTTCCTCGACACGGTCGGGATCTACTGCGAGCGTTATCCAACCCGAATCAGACGACGTGAGCGAGCTGGAAGATCCGACGGAAGAGTCGAGCACCAGCACATCGCGTGCCAACACGGTCGTCGTCGAGCCGCCCGACGAGTACACGTCAACTGACATGTGAGGACGAATGGCGCCGCCGACAGCCCGCACGGCCTTCGCAGGGACGCTGACCGCAGCCTTGCCCTCAGGCACTTCCAGCGCGTCTCGGTCGCTCTCGAAACGCTTCTGGCTGATGACCTCACCTTTGACGATGGAGGACGTTGCCGTCTTGCCGATGATCTCAGAACTCTCGCGTATCGGCTCCTCTGGCAGCAAGTCAGCGACCCACAAGCGCATTTCGATTGCAGACAGGTCGACTCGCTCCCCGGCTCCGATATCGCGCGTCGCCACGCACACCTCGACCTGCTCGCCTCCGTAGCGGGCAAGCGCTTCGGCGCGTGCGGCATCTGCCTCTCCCTGGACGTTGGCCATGAAGCCAGCTACGCATGCCGCGCAAAGTACGCCACAAACAATGGAAGCTGCTGTCATATGGCTTTGCTTCATCTCGCCTCCCCCGATCGAATCCTGTATCCGATGCTAGAGGGGAACGTTTCTACGGTTCAATCCCCGCAGATTGACGAAACGAGCGATGCCAACGCCCATTCAGTCGATGTGCTTTCGCGAAACCTATGCCATTTACTCCGCAACGAGCAATCTCTATGCCACAAAACAACCGTCATTGCACCCAAAAGAACTCGCTCGATTTTCGAAACCGCTGACCATCGGAGCGCTTAAGAGTGAAAGAACGGTGAACATGTGCTCATCGGGCATCGTGGATTGAAGTTTCCACCAAATTGTGGGAAACTGATTCACCGTCGAAAGACGCACATGGTCGAGTGGCGCAGCGGGAGCGCAGGTGCCTTACAAGCACAAGGTCGGGGGTTCAAATCCCTCCTCGACCACCATGAAAACAAAAGCCCCAGCAATGGGGCTTTCTTATTTGCTGACACGCGTTAACGATCCGCAAACTGTTAAGTAGATGGCACGATCTCGAACTTATAGCCAAGAGCGTTTAAAACCTTCAGGACGACGCCAAACGACGAGAAACGCCAAAACTCATTCAGACAAACACAAGTTTCTTACCTTCTGCGACACATTGTGCAAGGTACAGATTGATTAGTCGCTGATAAGGAATACCCGTTTCAGCCGCACTGGCCTTGAAGTAATCAACAACGTCAACGTCGAGATTGATGGTTATCTGCTTGTAAGGCTTCTTGGCATAGGGATTCGCAACCGATTCCCCAAAATCGTACTCTTCACGCATCGACAAACCTCCAATACTGCCTCGCCTCGGACTTGGTTGCCTTTCGCGCCGATATAATGCGCACTGCCGAACCGCCGGGACCGCGTCGACAATGGCACACAACCAACTCCCGCGCTCGCATGCTCATGCCGAGAATCACTAAGCGCTCTTCTTCAAGGGAGTGATCTGGGTCGGCAATAACTCGCGCATAAGGATCGCCGAACACGGTCATCGCTTCTTCGAAGCTCACGCCATGTTTTGCCAGGTTGGTCTTTGCCTTGTCAGAATCCCATTCGAAATCAACCATGGAACGCTTCTTTTTAATTATAACATAATTACTTAATAGTTATATTAAAGACAGGCAGACGAGAGCACGGCTTTGCCTTACCGCAAGCTCGTCTCTCAATACGGTCATGAGCATGTAGATGCCCTACTCGGTGAAGACGTGAGGCGCATAGCGAATACCGTCCCAACTTGAGGTGCAAAAATTGCACCTCATGACTTCCCGCTCGCTAGCAGTTAGCTGGAACATGAAGTCTTCGCCTTCAAACTTAGCGATGTTGTTTTTGACCTGCTGTTGCAATAAGGGACTGCGCCTTCTTGGCTAGCCGAGCCCCAGCGGCGGGTTGGCGAGCAGCTCTCTGAACAGTTCGTGGAGGATGTTGGGGTGCTCGGCCTCGAGGATTGTCGACGCGCGCGTACCGACGTCCTTGGAAGAGGCGCCGCACAGAAACGCACGCTCGTTGCGAGTCCCGAAATCGAGCGCGATGTATCTGTCGTGCACCTTGCCGCACGTGCGGACGAAAGAGACGTCGACTCCGGGGTACTCGGCGCGGAGAGCCCGTTGATGACGCCGTCGACCTTGCGGTCGAGAATATCTATGCGTTCCATACTGTCGGCGACCCGTGAAGACAGCTCAAGGAACTCGCCTTTTCCGACCAGATTCCGTCCCTCGAGCGCAAAGTCCTTCAACCTCTTGAACAGACGGATGAGCGCTTTGCTCTGCTTGGTTGCAAGATCGCCCTTGAGAACCGTCATGAGCATATATACTCCTTGTTCGGTGAAGGCGTAAGGAAGCTTTCGTCTGCCTCCCCATCTTGATGTCACTTTTTGTGACATCAAGACTGCGTACTCGGAATCGGTTAACTGGAACATGAAATCGATTTCGAACTTTTCGATATTCCTCTGAACTTGCTGATTAAAGCGCGTTGTCGTGTACCCGTAGATCCCAGCCAGTTCGAAGTCGAGCATGACCTTCTGGCCACGCACCACATGGATCTTGCCGCGCAGAACCTCCTCGTCGATTATCGCGACGGAGACATCTTCCTCGGCTTTGGTGTCAGTCTTGATAATCGTCGAATCGTTGTCGCCCATTTGAACACTCCTTTCCGACCGCACGATACGGTCAACTGATGCGCTAACCAAAAAGGGACTATCCCTTGTTGGCTAGCATGGATGGTGATGTCCTCGGGAAAGCGAGTTAGAAGGCTGCCTGGAACCGCACGTCCGCACTCGGCGGGAGAGCCTTCTGCCGGAAGGATGCGACGAGAGCGCTGGGCTGTTTAAAAGATAATGGCCTGCGCGCATATCCACGCGCTGCCTGGCGTGATGGCCTCGGTCCATCGTCGCACAACGATAATACCAAACATTTGTTCTATTTTCAACCAGCCATTAAGCTGGCAATACAGCCGTCTTACCTGTTCAGCGCGCTGAAAAATCGAAAACAAATTCGAAATGCCGTTACCACCTGGGAAAAACCAAAACAAACAGAGGCTTTAGCCCCGACAACCAATACCCATCTTAAGGACAGTAGTATCATGAGCGTGTTGGGATACCTCGAGAGAAGGGTTCATCATGTGCACGGGAATTAGGTTCGTGGACGATAACGGCAACATGTACTTTGGTCGCAATCTCGACTGGAGCTGCTCGTACGGCGAGAAGGTGGTCATCACGCCCACGGGGTATGCGCCGAAGTCGCCTTTTGGGGCCGTTTCACAGATCAAGCATGCCGTCATCGGCATGGGAATCGTGCAGGAAGATGTGCCGCTCTATTTCGATTGCGCCAACGACGCAGGTCTGGCGGTCGCCGGGTTGAACTTCCCCGGTTACGCCCAATACGAGACAGCTCCCGTTGAGGGGAAGGCCAACGTGGCGGCTTACGAGTTCCCGCTATGGGTCGTGGCCAACTTCGAAACGGTCGACCAGGTTGAGGAAGCGCTCGCGAACACTGCCATCGTCGACAAGCCCATCAACGAGAGGTTCCCCTCGTCGCTCTTGCATTGGATCATCGGCGACGCAACGCGCTCCATTGTGGTGGAATACACCGAAGCTGGCATGCAGGTGTTCCGCGACGACTTCGACGTGCTGACCAACCAGCCTGGGTTCGCTTGGCATGCGGAGAACGTCCGCAACTACATCAACGTGACGCCCGATGTGCCGGGGCCGCTGAGCTGGCGAACGGGCGAGCTCACTGCATACGGCTCGGGTGGCGGCATGCGCGGCTTGCCGGGCGATTACTACTCCCCTTCGCGGTTCGTGCGCGTGGCGTACCTGAACGCGCATTATCCGCAGAAGCAGACCGAGGAGGAGAACGTCAGCCGGCTTTTCCACACGCTCACCGGCGTCGCCATGATCGATGGGGCGGCCCGCATGACGGATGGCGCGTTCGAGCTGACGATCTTCACGGGTGGCGTGTCGTGCCGCACGAACACGTACTACTACTCGACCTATGACGACCCCGCCATCCGCTCGGTCGCACTGGCAGACTACGACGCGCAAGGCTCGCAGCTCATCGTGGCGGAATAGCAGAAAGGGGTCTGCCTCGAGCTGTTTGCTCCGGCAGCGCCTGCGACTGCAACGATTAAGCGATTCTAACAGGCCTGAAATCCCGTTCTACCGGACATCTGAGATAGTCTGCTATCTATAGCTGAAACAGCAGGAAGCCCGCCGTGAGGCGGGCTTCCTTGGTTGTGGCTCTGCGGAAGGGCGGAACCTTCACATGTCACATACTACAGGCTCGCGGGACCTGCCGGGACGAAACCGGTCTGCGGAGTCTGCTGCTGCTCATCGTCCTCATCATCCTTGGTCTTCTTGCGCGTGACGATCGCAAGCACGATGTTGATGATGCCAATGATGCCGAACACCAGCGACCAGCTGTCGAAGATAGCCATCGGCTGCGTGAGATCCTGTGTCAGGACGAACAGGACGATTGCGCCCACAGCGGGAATGACACTCAGGACGCGGCCGAGGCGCTTGCGCTTGTAGATCTCATCGGGCTCTTGCTCGCCAGTCTGCTCGTCTTCCTCGCCGTCCTTGCGGTTACGGCCGAATGCGAAGATCAGCATGATCGCTGCCAGAATCGTGGTAACGATGGTGGCAATCAGGTCGAACAGCGACCAGGAGCCTTCGCCCTCGCCAAGGGCGTTGCCATCGTCGTTGATGGTCTGGGCCTGAGGCGTCGGGTTATTAGCAATCGGCGTGGCAGCCGGAGCAGCAGGTGTCGCAGGAACAGCTGCAGCTGGAGTGACGGGCACGAAGGCTGCAGGAGCTGCCGGAGCCGGAGCCGGAGCCGCAACCGGAGTAACAGACTCGCCCGGAGTGGTCACCGTCGAGGTGACGGTCTTCGTCGGATCGTTCGGGTCGGTCGTCGTCACCGTCGCGGTATTGGTGAGCGAACGGCCCGCATCGCCTGCGACCACTTGGTAGGTAACCTGCATGGTCACAGCATTCTCAACACCAGGCGCCAACGAGGCAATCGTCGCGTAGGGCAGCACGGGTTGCAGGCCAGAGATTCCGCTCATGCTGTCAGCGATATTTACGTTGCTCAGCGTCTGGTTGCCCGTGTTGGTAACCGTGATCGTGTACGTGATCGTGTCGCCCACGTTGTACGTCTGGCCCGCGGCAGGTGCAGACGGGGTCTTGGCAACGCTAATTGAGCTGCGCGGCTTCTCGGGTGTTACAGGAACGGGGTCGGGAATGACCACACTGGTGCCGCCATCAAACTTAACTTGGACGGAGTTGTTGATTACGCCCGCGTCGATATCAGTTTCGGTCACAACATGCGTTGCAGTGGTGTTGACTGTCGCACCAGGCTCAACGTTAGTAAACGTCGACTGGGCCAGGGTGAATCCATCTTGCTCGACGAGCGTGATGGTCTTGGGCTCGTCGTAGATGTTGGTCACGCTGATATTCCAAGTGATGGTCTCACCGAACTTGTACTCCTTGTCCTGGTGAGACTTCTTGCCCACAGCAGACGGATCAACTGGTTTGTTGGGAGTGCCATCAGTTACCTCAAGGACGCCCAAAGCCTTAGTAATGATGTAGTTCATCGCCTTAGTAGTGCCCAAATTCAGCGAATAGGTGAAGCTGTTGTCGGAGCTGCCAACGAGCGTCTGGCTACCGGTAACGTTGTAGGTTGCGCCCTCGCCCTCGACGAAGCCGTCGCCGGAAACGGTCACGGTGTCGTTTGTGAGCGCAGTGCCGTCATAAACCTTCGAATCGGTTGCAGAGGTCAGGGTCACGGACCTAGGCGTAATCTTATAGGTTCTTATCATCTGGCCGGTGTAGTTGCTGCCTTCCTTCGCCGTAATCGTAACGGTCACTGTACCAGCATCGGTAGTGTTCTTCGAATAGCTCACGGTGAAGTCTGTCGAGGCAAGTTCGTTGCCAGTCGTCTTATCGGTTATGACAGGCATGAGCTTCTGAGACTCGCCGTTGTACATAACATCATCAAGGCCGCTGACCGTGAAACGCTTATTGGAAGACGGATCATCCGGATCGGGATCTGTTATGTCGGCCGGGTTGACGGTGAGCGTGCCGTTGGCGGTGGTCACCAGGTAGTTGCCCACGGCCGTCTCGGTGCCGGTGGCGACGGCGGTGCCGTCGACGGTGGCGATCACGTTGGGCTGGCTGCCGATGTTGGTGATCGTGGAGTCCTCGGTCATGACGACCGCGAAGGTGTGCTCGTCGCCCTCCTGCAGCGCGGACGCCTCGAACTCGGGCTGCGTGAGCGCCTTGGAGTCGTAGGTCTTCGACGCGTCCTTGGCGGTGATGGTGACCTTCTTCGGGTTGATCGTCAGCGTGCCGTCGGCGGTGGTAACCAGGTAGTTGCCCACCTCGGTGGCCTCGCCGGTGGTCACCTCGACGCCGTCGACGGTGGCGATCACGTTGGGCTGGGTGCCCACGTTCGTGATCGTGGACTCGGCGGTCATCACGACCGTGAAGGTGTGCCCGTCGCCCTCCTCCAGGTCGGTCGCGGTGAACCCGCCCTCGGTGAGCGCGCTGCCGTCGTAGGTCTTCGACGCGTCCTTGGCGGTGATGGTGACGGCCTTCGGGTTGATCTTGAGGGTGCCAACCTTGGCGGTCAAGTTCTCGTAGTTACCGGAGGTCTCGGTGTCGCCGCGCTTGATCGTGTATGTGTAGGTGTTGTTCTTCTCGGCGTTGTCGGACACGTTGGTAACGCCCGCGGCGGTCGCGGTGATGGCCACCACGTCGCCGTTCTCGAGCTTGAAGGTCGTGCCAGCTTCATTGGTCGCGTCAACGGCCTCACCGCCGTAAGTGACGGCGTAGGTCTCGTCCTTGTGGAGGGCGCCATCGTACGTCCACTCGTTGGTTGCAGACTCGATTACCAGCTCCACATTGTCCTTCGTAATCTTCAGCTCGCCGTCGACCGTGGTGACCAGGTAGTTGCCCACGGCCGTCTCGGTGCCTGTGGTGACGGCGGTGCCGTCGACGGTGGCGATCACGTTGGCCTGGGTGCCCACGTCGGTGATCGTGGAGGCCTCGGTCATCACGACCGTAAAGACGTGGTCGTCAGTCGCTTCCAATGCCGTGGCGGTGAACTCGGGCTGGACGAGTGCAGTACCGTCGTAAACCTTCTCTGCATCCTTCGCGGTGATGGTGACGACCTTCGGGTCGACGGTCAGCGTGCCCACGTTGGCTGTCACATCGGAGTAGTTTCCGGAAGCGTCAGCGCCGCCGCGCGTGATCGTGTAGGTGTACGTGTTGTTCTTCTCGGCGTTGTCGGAGACGTTGGTAACACCCGCGGCAGTGGCGGTGATGGTCACCACGTCGCCAGTCGTCAGCGTAAACACCTTGCCGGTCTCGTCTGCCTCGACCCCAGTTCCGTCATAGGTGACGGTGTAGACCTCGTCCTTATGCAGCTTGTTGTCATAAGTCCAGTTCTTTGTAGAGGAGGTTATCACGAGAGCGGCTTCGCTGGCCGTGATCTTGAGCGTACCTTCATTCTTAGTGATCTTGTAGTTGTCGGCCTTGAACGCCTCACCCTCAGTGTAGGTGATGGTGTTGGTGACCTCGCCCTCGGCGACCGTGGTCACAGAACCCGTGGCCTTGACGTCGGTGACCTCGCCAGTCACGAAGCCGGTGTCGTCAGACTGCTCCCAGCCGGTAACCGTGGGCTTGGTGAGCGCCGTGCCGTCGTAGGGCTTCTCTGCTGTCTCTGAGGTCAGGGTCACCGGGCGGGCCGTGATGGTCAGGTCGGCGCTGGAGGTCGCCGTGTTCTCGTAGTTCGGGTTGGTGGCGCGGACCTGGATGGTGCAGCTGTCGGCCACGGCGGTGGCGGTCAGGCTGGACAGGTCGGTCGTCCACGCCTCGCCGTCCTTGCTGTACTCGATGGTCGTCGTGCCGGAGGCCGCGTTGGTGGTCGCGGCGGCCGGCAGCGCGTGGGCCTCGGCGTCGTAGACGTAGGACTTGCCCTCGAGGCTGACCGTCAGCGCGGTCGTGGTCTTGGTGATCGTGAGCGCGCCGTTGACGACGGTGACGTCGTAGTTGGCGGTCACGGCGTTGCCGTCGGCGTCCTCGATGACGACGTCGTCCTTCGCGGTGATGGTGCCCTCGTAGGGGCCGCCGGCCTCGATGCCGGAGGCGGAGAACGTCACGTTGTGCTCATGGCCCTCGACCAGGCCGGCCTCGGCGGTGGTCTCGGTGACCTCGACCGTGCTGATGGTGATGGTCGAGCCGGTGTACTCCTTGGTCTCGGACTTGCCGGTGAAGGTCACCGGGCGGGCCGTGATGGTCAGCGTGCCGGGAGTATAGGTTACCGTGTAGTAACTCGGAATGCCCGTAATCTCACCCTGCTCTTCTTCGGTCAGGTAGTTCAACGGGCTTTCGGACACATTGGTGATGGACGGGGCCGTCCCAAGCGCAGCCTCGATGGCCGCCTCGTCAGCGCTCAGCGCGCCGGTGACGGTATATTCGCCATTCAGCGGCTGCCCGTCATATACCTTGCTATCCGTCTTAGCCGTAATCGTCAGCGGTAGTGTGTAGTAAATAGTGATGACATTGCCGTCGGCAGAGACCGTTACCGTTTGACTCGGGTTGTAGCTGTCTACGGTGAGATTCTTTTCCTGATACGTGGTCTTGGGCGTCGCGGTGAAATCGGTGCCAATTGTCTTAGTCGTGGTTTCGTCGTCCGCAACTTGCGTTGTCGTGCCTTTGAGATAGTGGTGGACGGTGACCGTCGCCGTATTCATCTTGAAGTGCGCATAGTACGTGTGGGCTTCGTACAAGCCACTTGCGTTCTTTTCGGGCACAAATTCTGCAACAGAGCTAATCGGGTCAGTTCCATCATCGACGGTCCAGTAGTCGAAAATATATGTTTCAGACGAGGGCGTCGCTGAAGAACCTTGAGCCGTACCGGAAGCCGCCTTGATGGTTTCGGACGTCGGAGAAACTGTTCCCCTTCCTGTGCTGTCATCGGCGACCGCATAGCTGATGGTGACGTCGTTCTCTTCCCACACCGCGAACATCGCATGATATGGCAGGTTCTCGTCAGGTGCTACCTGGGTGACGGCGGTGCCAGACGTGCTGCCAAGATGGTATGTTCCGTCTTCCTTGTAATGCAGATACAGATCGCTTTCCGTCAAGTTTTGCGTGTAATTGGTGGGGGTCGTTTCCCATGTGGCAGCTTCTTGTCCTGCGGTCTCGTAGTCTTGACTCGTGCTGGTGGCTACCCTCGCCCAGCCGAGGAACGTGTAGCCGTCGCGCGATGGTGCCGCGGGAATATCGACCCCGACGTTAATCACGGCCGGCGCTGAGGTGATGTACGCTGCAGTGCCATCGTTCTTGTACCAGCTAATGTGCGTCGGCGTTGGTTCTTCGGAATCGATGTAGACCGCCTTCAGTTGCACCGTGTACTTCTTGGTATCGCCATTCGGCGCAGGAGTAGAGAGATCTTCAACCTTCGCGTTGGCCTTCAATACAGTAAAGGTATCGCCGGGGAGGACTTTCGTTCCGGTGCCGACCCAGGCGCCATTCTCCCACTTCTGGACTTCCCAATAGCCAAATACCTTACTGCTATCGGTTGTCTTCGAAGCAGCTCCTGCAGGTGCTTTTGCCTTATCTACGTAAGTGTGGGTATCTGTAGGAGCTCCATAACCCCCATGATCGTTATCTGCATCATATTCGACTACGATACCGGAGGCGCCTTCCAACGTCGAATGCCACTTCGCATAGATGTCCAGTTTTGTGGTGATCCAGAAACGGTCTTTTCCAGGAGTATCTGGATTGTCGTCGTCGTCATAACCAGTAGCATCGGAGTTGAACTTCGGATTCTCCAGGAAACCATTGTTATTATAGGTGTCCGTCATGTCGACGGTCTTATCGTAAGGCGTTGTGACGTTGGACTCGTTGATTATGTACGCTTCGCCGTTAAACACCTGCGTGAATTCCGGATCGAGGTACCAGCCATCAAAGGCAAATCCGGCCAAATCTCTACCGGTGGGCTCGCTGACGTGGCCGCCTTCGCTGATACGGAAGGTCATAGCCTGTTCGTCTGTACCCCAATTGATGTTGCCAGTTGCGCCTTCCGGATAGTTCACATGCAGGAAGACACGATATTGCTTTTGACGCCATTTTGCGTATACCGTTATGCCGCCCTCTGGCATAGTAGTGAACTCGTACGGCTGAGTGCATGCGCTATCGATGTACCAGCCCTCGAACACATAACCAGAGGGGGTGTGGGCTGTATCTGGTTTATCGGCATTATGAGATGAAATGTCTGCGCCGAAGGCAATACCGGTCTCGGTTCCAATCTTCCCCATTCCAGGTTCTTCTAACGGATTGCCGTTTCCATCAACATATTTGCCGTCCATGTAGTTGATGGAGTAGGCGTTTCGACTGTAATAGAACTTAATCGTATAGTTATTGCTCTCGTCCAGCGAAACTTTTCCATCTTCATCATAGACAGGGTCAGAGGCGAAATGAGAATAGCCAGCAATGTTGATAAAGTCCTCTGTCTCGGTTGAACGAATTCCACCATTGGAGTCAATGGTCACATGCTGGTGTTCGACGAAGGACTTATCTTGATACTCAACCGTGCCCTCATCGCCAATAGCTTCCGTGTAATAGTACATATGAATCGTCGTACCCTGACCATATCGCAACGCATGGAACGTGCTGTTCTCTTCGCGCATCTGCTCAATGGAAGGAACGTCGCCGGTTGTATACACCGAACTGTCCTGGGGCGTCCATACATAACCATCGTAGCCGGTTATTGGGAAGTTGCTGGAGATGTCTTGGCCATACTTAGCAGTAATGGTTTTTACGGTTGAATAATTGGGACGGTAGGTCGTAATACTTTCATTATTGCTCCAATACTGATATTGACCATTGTTGGCTCTGTAGATCCATCTCCATTGTCCATAATCATTTTGATAAGGATAAACCCTGGTGTAGGTGTAGCCAGAATAAGCATTCCCAGAACGCGCGTAATACTCTCCGTCTTCATCAGCATCTCTTGCTCGAGTAGATCCATTGCTTGTGTAACTACCGTTTGGTGCCTGGAACGTCAGGGTGTACTCCGTGCGGTCATAGTACACATTAAGCACAGAATTGCCCTCCGTCTTGATTGTGACATTCTGGTTGAATTCCTTCAGATGGAAGCCCGTGTACTGCTTATCACTGCCGTTTATGCGTGCGTAAGCATCGTTGCCTGTACCCTGCTGCGTAACTGCGTTTATCGTGTCGCCCACATTGCCGTTTAACGTTATTGCCTCTTCAAAGTCATATCCATCACAGGCAAGATTCTGCTTCCATATGATGATAGTGTAATCAGCAGTTGTATTCGGGATCCAGCGCGCATAGACAGTCGTCTTGTCGGTCAACGTCTGGCTGAAATCATATTGGGTGCCGCCAGAGGTCTGATCGGCTACTGTCTTATCCAAATACCATCCGTCGAAAGTATAGCCGTTACGGATCATGTTGGCATCGTTCGGCCTGGTGGGAGTCTCGTCTGTATAAACGAACTGTGGCGCATTATAGGTGGCGCCTTTTCCGTTTTCATCAAAGATAAACCAGTTGCCTTTCGGAGCATTGACACCGAAAACAACGTTGCCAGTAATCGTTATGTTGTCGTTGTTCTGATAAGCATGGCCTTCTTCATATCCAACGATATGAGTGCTGCCTTCGCGGACTTTCCAGCCTTCGAAGTGATAATGGCTGTCCTGTACGGTGTAAGCCATATTCACTTTGTACGGTTGCTGTTCAGAGGTTGCATCTGCGCGAAAAGTCACCTCCTCCTGACCGAGGGAGATCTCCTTCTCGTCCAGGTAGGTGATTCGGTAATCTTTGAACAGCATCGCATAGTAAGTTACCTCTGTTCCATCTGATGCTGGCGGAAGCAGCGCGGCTACCTCTGTACGGACTTGCGCAATCGTCTTGGCTTCTGTTGTCGGGGTATAGTTCGGATCTGTCGTCCAGCCGCGGAAGTAGACGCCGTTTTCAAGCTCGCCCGCACCAGGGTCGTAAAGAACGACTTCCATGTCGTCGTTCTGTTTGACGTACATGGAATCAATCACAGCATTGTTCAAGCCCTTGAAAATAACCTTCACGCGTGCATCAGTGCCGGTTTCCACGATGGCGTAAATCGAAAACTCCTCAGAGGTAAACGCCATCGTATTCGCAGTCGCCTTCTGCTCGGTCACAACCGAAGCGGCACCTTCGTCGTCGATGTGAACGACAGCCGGTTCCTTGGCAGCCAGGACGACCGGCGATCGCAGCGAAACGTTAATCGGAATCTTGGGCTCAATCTCTTCGCCCTCATCGTTCTTGAACGTGATGTCGACAGCGGCAACGTTCTTGACAGTCTTGCCATCTTCGAGGGCAGCCTCGACTGCGTCGATGACGTCCTCGTCGGGAACGGCGACCACTTCCATGGTGGTGCCTGCAGGGAACGCACCCTCGGGGGCGACCACGGTAGCAGTCACACCGTTGGGAGCGGTTTTGAAGAACGATTGTGCGGGCAGCTCTTCAGCTTCTTCGGCGGGGACGGCTTCTTCGTCTTCCTCGGAAGTGGCGTCAGTATTGGCATCGGCTTCATCGGCAGCCTTCTCAACCAAACCGGCAACAGCGTATGCTTTCAATTCATCGGCGGTGAACGTCTGCTGGGAAGCAGTTGCAGGAACGGTGGTGGAGATCTTCTCGATCGAGCTGTCGTCCTTGATGCGATAAACGACGAACTCATCGCCTTCAAGATCGGTGGTGTTTTCGAACTTGACGGTGACATCAGCCTTGGGCTGGATCGCCTTGCCGTCGGCGTCGGCAAGCTCGATCTTGAGAGCCTTGACTTGCTTGGCGGTCTTGCCGCTGGCGGCTTCGACCTTCTCGGTCAGCTGCTCGTCGGTGAGCGCCACCGAGCTGACGGCCAGCTTCGCGCCCTCGGGTAGCGCGCCCTCGGGAGCGTCGACCGTGACGACCATGCCGTTGAAGCTGGCATCAAGGGTAACTGCGGGATAAGCGGTCTCTTCCGCCTTCTCCTTGTCGCCTTCTTTCTCGGCGGGAGCAGCTTCCTTGCTGGCTTCGTCGTCTGCCGGTTCGGCAGCTTGTTGCGACGCGTCACCTTCCTCGGCGGCAGGCTCGACAGCGGCTCCGGAATCCGCTGGCGCTTCAGCTGCAGGCTCGGCTGCTGGCTCGGGCTCGGCAGCTTCAACAGCCGCCGGCGCTTCGGGCGCCGCAGGCACCTCCTGTACAGCCTCTTGCTCGGCTGCACCATCTGCCTCGTCTGCCATGATGTCGCTTGCAACGGGGAGGTCTTCCTCATCCGTCGCGAACGCGGTCTTGATCGACGTCGCGTTCCATGTCATGAGCGCCAGCGAGAGGGTCAACAAGATCGCAATAACCTTGCCCTCGGGAGTCTTAGCGCCCTGCATGATTCTGTTCAAGGTCTTCTCGAACATGGTCCCACCACTTTCTGCCGATTACTTCCCACCGGGGCTTTCCCACAAGCCCCACCCAGATGAAGTCCCACCTACATCTGGGCATAGTTCAGCTAGTTAAGCATGTTACATTGTGAAGCATTTTGACAAGAATCCGAAGAGCTGACGGAATTGTTGATAATTTGCCACCATTTGTCGATTGTTTTAAGAAACGCAGACGCCATCAGGCTGTGTTTTATTTCGCGGTTTGGTGTACTTCATTCAAGTTGTTCCATTTATTGGACGCTGTTTCTTGTGAAACATTCTGCAACGGAGACCTGGGCTCTGTTGCAGTAGACCCCCTTACAGTATTTCCTTGCGATTCGAAGCCAAGGCGCGTTCCCCTAATAGCAGGAAGCCCGCCGAAGCGGGCTTCCTTGGTTACGGCCTCATGGAAGGGAACTGTCCCCTCTCATGCTTGCTGCGTTACAGGCTCGCGGGACCTGCCGGGACGAAGCCGGTCTGCGGGGTCTGCTGCTGCTCCTCGTCATCACCGTCGTCCGTGGTCTTCTTCGTAGCGATTGCCAGGACGATGTTGATGATGCCGATGATGCCGAACACGATCGACCAGTTGTCGAAGATCGCCATCGGCTGCGTGAGGTCCTGGGTCAGGACGAACAGGACGATGGAGCCGACTGCCGGGATGATCGACAGGATGCGCGCGATGCGCTTGCGCTTGAAGATCTGGTCTTCTTCAACCTCCTCGCCGTTGGCGGTCTTGGCTGCTGCGGTCTCCTCGTCGTCGCCTTCCTCGCGGTTGCGGCCGAGCGCGAAGATCAGCATGATGATCGACAGGATCGTCGCCACGACGGTGCAGATCAGGTCGAACAGCGACCAGGATCCGCCGTCGCCGAGGGCGTTGCCGTCGTCCTCGATAGTCTGGGCCTGAGGCGTCGGGTTGTCAGCGATCGGCGTGACGGCCGGGGCTGCGGGCGCCGGCGGAACGACGGTCGCAGGCACGATAGGCGTCGGGGTCGGCGTCGGGGTCGGCGGAACCGGAGTCGGCGTCGGGGCCGGCGTCACGGGCGTCGGAGGAGCGGTGGCCGTGTCGGTCACCGGGATGTCCGGGTCGATCGGGTTGGGCGCAGTCGCCACGGCGGCGTTCGTGAGGGT
>JAZLCO010000132.1:0-17957 GCA_045614225.1 Eggerthellaceae bacterium
CGTGTTCACAAGCGCCCGGAAATACGCCCAAAGCTCTTCAGCATCTTCAGTTCTCGGAACATCTGCATCTCGTTCCACGCAGAGCGTTTTCACGAGGCTTTTCAGAAGCTCGACTTTTCGTGCTTTATCCATACTGACCTACACCTCCGAACGTTCAAGCAAATCGCTCAAAACGCGATCGATGTCAGCATCGATGAGGATGGAGCGGGATCGGATCGAGTCGTGTGCATACGCTTCGCCGTAGTTCACGCACGCATAGGTCGCATCCGGGTTCGCGTTCGTGTAACGCCAGAACGGGTACTTGATGATGACTGGCGTGTTGCCGCCCACACCCAATTCGAGGTAGAATACCTTGCCAGTTTGATGTGCCTCCAGGAAAGAGCGGTAACGCTCGGCGGCTGCCCGCCAACCCGCGTCTTCAACGAACGTGTCGTCTGCGCGCAAGTTCATGGACATCGGTTTGCCGCATACTGGGCAGAACGGCACCAGCTCAGACGGAATGCGCATGTCGTGCTGCTCCTCCACCATACGCTTCACCGTCTCGTAGTTGTCGTACGTCTCATCGTGGCACGGTTCGCTGCACTGCCACAGGCCGTAGTCTCCTTGCGTGTAGAAAAGACGATCCTTGGGAAAACCTGACAGCTGGAACTGGTGGTCGACGTTCGTGGTGATGACGAAATAGTCTTTGCCGTCCAGCAAGCGCAGCAACTTTCCGTACGTGTCTTTAGGGGCTGGCTCGTAACGGTTGTGCCATATATAACGACTCCAGTACGCCCAGAGTTCATCCGGCGTTTTATACGGGAAGAAACCCGCCGAGTACATATCGCGAAATCCGTACTGAGCGATGAAATCGGGAAATAGCCTCTCGAAGCGTTCGCCTGCATAGACAAATCCTGCAGCGGTTGAGAGCCCTGCACCTGCGCCAACTACGATTGAATCGGCATCATCAAAGGCGCACTTCAATTCCTGCAAGGCATTTTCGTATTCCATATTGTTCTCCTACAAAAGGTTCAACTGGCCTTTCGATTGCTCCGTCCAACGATGGACCTTGCGTTGGTTCTTTTGCGTCCCGCGCGCATACGAAATCTCAGGATAGCCGAAGCCGACAATCAGCTTCATGTAGTGGTCGGACGGTATCCCGAGCATCTCGCGCGCCTCAGGCACAAGTTCGCATATCACATCCGAAGGATAGCTCATGATGACGGTTCCGAGCCCGTGTGCATTGGCGAGCAGCTCGAAATAGGCGGTAGCTAGATTGCAGTTGATGGCATAGTCGGCCGCCCAGCGCCCCGTAGCCTTCACATGCGCCACGAACAGATGAGGCGCTCCGCAGAAGAGCATGTCGCCCTTTCGCACGCTCTTCTCAGATTGTTTCATCTTGGTGTAGTAGAAGTCATCGAAACTCGACGTGTAGCGCCCTTGAGCAGCAGCTTCTTCCATTGCCGTATAAGCCACGTCATGAATCCTGCGCATGCGATCCTTGTCGTCAATCACGGTGTATTCGACCGACTGCGAGTTCCCTCCCGCCGGAACATTCTGCATCGCAGACAAAATGCTGTCGATAACCGCTGGATCGACGTTCTCATCACGATAGCGTCTGCATGAACGGCGGTTCGCTACGAGGCGCTCCAAGAATGCGCCCGTCTCAGGCGGCGCAGGCAGAAGCGAATCCTCGGGCACCTTTCCAAATATTGAAATGGCACCTACCGGACACACGGCAAGGCAGTGCTCGCACTTCCAGCATCCGCGCCATCCGAAACGTTCGAAAGGCAGCATGTGCGGAAGGCCGTCTTCGCCCTGTTCGATAACCATGCCCGCACACACAGCAGCGCACCGCCCGCATCGAATGCACTTGGATGCATCAACCGTGAAATTGGTTTTCCCCTCTACTCCCATGCTTGTTATCCACCTTCCATTAAAAACAAGGAGGCTGAAAAACCATCTCCAGCCTCCTTTCGATGCATCATCACGTTTGAACAGTTATGCGAAGGCGCCACCGGAACCCCATTCCCAAGTACCAGCGACACCGCAAGCGTCAGCCACCACTGCGAAATGGTATTTCGCAATACCCAAATCAGTGTATTCCATCCCAGATTTCACGCGAATGAGCTCGGCGCGAACGGGGCCATCAACATCATCTTGGACGAACACGACTGGCTGCTCGTTGATTGCCGAGGGGCCCTTCCATACTGCGTCGACGCATGCTTGAATCCATTCGGGGGCATCGCCGAGCGGCACAGGACCGCGGTAGAGATCGTCAAGCGCTTTCGAACGGCTGCGAATGCCAGCGCGAATTGTGCGCTGCTTGAGCGGAATCTTCAAAGGGGCGTAGCCGATGGGAATGACGTCGTGCAAAACCTCGCCTTCGCCGAGCTCGACGCGCGTCGTCGCACGGTCGAATGTGCCTGCAACCCAGCAGGTCGAGAGACCCATCATCTCGGCGAGCAGCACGAGCCTCTCACCGTAGTAGCCGAGCTTTTCCTCCTCTACCGGATCTTTCCGAGCAACAAGCGCTGCATAGCACGGCGGATTGCCAGCAAACATCTTGTCGCTCATGCTGATGACCGTGCCATCTGCACGCGGACCGAAGATCTGGAAATGCAGCCCCGTCTCCTCATTGATGCGCGTAGCCTCTTCTACAAGCGCATCGAACTTCTCCTGCTCGACTTGTTGGTCGGTGAAAGCTCGACAAGAAAAGCGCTTTTCGATTGCCTGAATGATGTCCATCGTTCCACCTATCATCGTTGCTTTTAGTAATAATTCAAAGACATGATAGCTGAAACCAATTGATCTGCTAGCTACGTTATCGATTCATTCGGGCAGCAAATTTGCGAGCAACGGAACGTGGAACCAAGCGCACCGCAAACGCAAGTCGTTTTGTAATCGCGCCCTGCAAGCTGACGGCTTTGCCCTTCATCATTGCCTCGCAGCCACGCTTTGCAACCGTAGCGGCATCATCGGCATGACGGAACATCGTCGAATTCGAGCCCATGTCGGCGGCGGCTTCAAAACCAGTTGCAGTCGGCCCCGGACAGAGCGCCGTCACAGTGACGCCTGTGCCCTTGAGCTCTTCGTGCAAAGCCTCGGAGAAGCTGAGAACATACGCCTTCGATGCGTAGTAGACGCTCATGTAGGGTCCAGGGCAAAATGCTGCGGCAGAAGCCAGGTTCATGACCATTCCCGCACCCCGTTCCACCATGTGCGGCACGAATAAATGCATGAGCTGCATAAGGACAACAACGTTTACCTGTACCATGTCGCGCTGACGTTGCCAATCCGCCTCGTGAAAGGCACCGGAATCGCCAAACCCAGCATTGTTGATGTGCACGTCGATATGCAAATTCCGCTCCAAAACGAAATCGTACACATCGAGCGCCGCATCCTCGCGGGCGAGGTCGGCGGGAAAAACAAGCACCTCGATACCATGGGCAGCCTCGAGCTCGTCTTTCAACGCACGCAACTTGTCCTCTCTGCGCGCTACGAGCAGTAGGCCGAACCCCTCTTTCGCGAGTATGCGTGCGATCTCCTTTCCAAGACCACTCGAAGCTCCTGTTACCAAGGCCATAGGTTTCTTTTCCATCTGGAACCTCCTACAATTCGACGGCGCGAACACGAACCCGTCTCCTGTTCATGCTCCTACAACTCGATGACGTGTGGTTTGATGTCGGGATCGTGATTCGCAAGTGATTCCACGCACATTGGATCGAGCGACTGCTCGCGAATCCAAGCGAGCGACTTTTTCTGCGCTTCCTTGTCGGCGGCAATTCCGCTCGTGATCTGTTCTTCCCAGCTTTTTCGCGCGTAACCACCGTCGCTGAACAACAGGACGAACTTGCCCTCCTCGTTCACGACCTTAACTGCGAACAGACCGTCGGCATGGCCTGGGATGTTGATCAACTGGATTGAGCCATCACCCAAAAGATCGTACGACTTGCCAAAAGGTCCCTTATCGTCGTTCCATTCGACTGCATCGAGCTCGACCATGCTCCACCAGCCCTTGTTGTAGCGCACATGGTTGGTCAACTTGCTCGCAAAGCGAACCTCATCAGCCGCAACCACGAAACGCTTGGCGTCCTTGACTTGCGCGAGGCCGTTTGCGTGGTCACAATCGAGGTGCGTGAGCAGCACCGCGTCAATGTCCGATGTATTGACACCCAAATCCGCCAGCTGTTCGTCAATGCACTTGCCCAGCGGGACTTGACCTTGGTTGACCTCGTAAAGCATAAGCGAGCCAAGTGACTTAACCTGAGCCTTCTTGTCGAACTCCCCGTTGGGGCTCATAGCACGTGCCCAACCGGTGTCGACGAGGAACTTGCCCTTCGGGTGCTCGATAAGATAGGCAGATACCGGCAGCCACAAGCGATCTTCCTTTTTGCCGAATATGCCGGATGCTTTCACGGCACTGCAGTGATCACCGCCAAAGGGCAGATCAGGCGAAACGCACACTTCACCGGTGTGAAACACATGAATCCTTATTCCAGACATGGAGTGCCATCCTCTCGTTCTCGATAGCGCTTTCACCTAAGAATAATCGCCTGAGAAGAGACCGCGAACACTACACGTTTGCAAAATGTGTTCGGAATTCAATACCGCATAGACTTACAGCGAGGCAATGATTGCAGTAATTGCACGCTCGATGATGCGTTTGGCATCCTCAATACCGGTGGCATCTGGATGTTCCATCCACCAGGTATATGCTCCAATAATTGCCGATGCGCCCATCTCAGCAAGAAGATCCCAGTTCTGACGCATGCGCACCTGGGGGAAGCGACGTGCGAAGTTGGCCTTTATGGCATCTTTCCACCGGGCAACAAAGCGGGAATCAGGCTGCACGATGAGCAATGTTCGAAAATCAGCCCAATTGGCCTCGATGAAAGCAAAGGTCTCATCAAGGAATGCAGCGAAATCCATGGTTATCAAATCGCCACCCGAAACGCGCTCAGTAACTTCGGCTAGCCCCCCAAGCAGCCCGTCCTCGACTTCGGTGAGAACGTCGTCGACATTGCGGTAATGAGCATAGCAGTGTAGGTAGTTATTTATTGGCACGATACAAGCGTGGTGATAGGCTATGCAAACGATCTGCAGTTGCTTGCATGCATGAATTGGGAGCTTTTGTTGTGCTGAAACGAATCGTAATTGCACTCGTTACTGTTGCGCTCTTGTTGGTAGCAGTGGTTCTGGGGGTCAAGGCGGAGGTCATCCGACCTAACATGATCTTCACGCCCGAAGGTGTTAAGGGTATAGACACAAGCGAGTATCAAGGCGCAATCGACTTCGAAGCCCTCTCGAGTGCGGGAATCGAGTTTGTCTACGCCAAAGCATCAGAGGGCACAACCCATGTCGACGCCCAGTTCTCGGCCACATGCGAACGTGCCTCAGGCAGTCATGTCGCCCTTGGCGCATACCACTTTTTCTCATTCGACTCCCCTGGCGAATCGCAAGCTGCAAACTTCATTGCGTCTGCAAAAGCATCTTGGAATGACCCTGCTATACGCTCATTGAAACCTGCCGTCGATGTGGAATGGTACGGAGACAAGAAACAGAACCCACCTCAAGCCGAAAATGTGCGCCGCGAGCTCAGGGCATTCGTCGAATCAGTCGAAGCAGCCTGCGGCCACAAGCCCCTCATCTACACTGGCAACGATGTCTACGACCTCTACCTGAAGGGATATTTCGACGATTGCGACCTGTGGATCTCGTGTCGCAAATGGCCTGCTTGGGCCGAGTGGCCACAAGGAGGTTGGACCATTTGGCAGTACAGCGACGTAGGCGAAGTGAAAGGTGCTGCCAACGAGGAGGGTCACGTAGACCTCGATGTACTCGCCAAGGGACTCTCTGTGGATGACTTGATTATGTGACTGTCTCGATGAGATGATTAACTATCTGCTCGGACCGAAACCCTAACAACTCGAAATCAGTAAGAGCACTAAGCTCTATCACGTCTTGTCCTCATCAAAAGGAATCATCCCACCCGAAGCCGTCGTCGAAGCTTCCGAAAGGCCTGAGATCGTCAAAGCCGGCAAGGCCCGGCTCTTCGTAGTCTTCCTCGTCCTCGTACTCCTCTTCGACTTCGTAGCCATAGAAATCGTCTTCGTCGTTGAAATCTTCATCGTTCAGATCGAGAGGCTCGAAGCCGGTGGGCTCGGGAGTATCTATAGGGCCGTACATGAACTCCACCATTATCTTCCTCCAAGAACGTTGATGCGAACGTATCGCACATGACCTGTTAATTGTACATAGCGAAGCGACGAACCGCCTACACCAGACGCAGACTTCTCGGCCAACTTTTGTATAATAGACGCGTATATAACACTTGTTATAAATGGAGTTATGCATGAGTCCAAAAGTTGTGACTTCACGCGATGAAATCGCGCAGGCTGCATTCGAAATCGTGCGCGAAGAAGGTCACGAGTTTTTAACTGTGCGTCACATTGCCGAACGGCTTGGCTGTTCAACCCAGCCCCTGCTCTACCATTTCAAATCCATTGAGGAAATCAGGCAGGCCGCCTACGATCTTGCAGAAGAATTCAGGACGCGCTTCATTACAGAGCTGACCGGCGAATACCCTCACCCGATGCTCGAGGTGGGTATGAGATACCTTCGCTTCGGCCACGATGAGGCGCGTCTCTTCCGTTTCCTTTTTCAGACAGGAAGATATTCGGGGCAAGATCTGCTTGCGCTTAACGATGACGAGAATCTGGCGCCTGTCATTGACGTCTTGCAGCAAGTTGCAGGCCTCGACCGCGAGCATGCGAATCTCATGTTCACATCGCTTGCCGTGATGGCACATGGTTATGCGAGCTTTATGGCCAACAACTCGATGCCATTAAACGAGAAGCTTGCCAAGCAGCTGCTAATCAACGCCTACACCGGCGCAATGGAGTCAGCGCGCATGTCGCAGGAACAATAGCACCAACGGAAAGGATTCACCATGGGAGCGGTAGTGCTTGTAACGCTCGCACTTGTCGAAATAATCATGCTCGCAGCGAGCATGATTACGAAAACCTCTAAGCAGAAATGGCTGCAAGTTCGAACCATAGTAAGCGTGTGCGAAGCCTTTGCGCTCGCGCTGCTGATGGCGCTTCACGTCTCGAACATGGACTTCGATTTCCGATGGATGGCATTACTTGCAATACTCTCCCTGCGGGCCGTTATCTCGCTCATCGTGTTTCTCGTCCGCCGCAACAAGGCAAGCGCGAACGTTCCAAAACGCACCTCGAAAATGGTTTTGAACGTTATCGGAAGCATCTTGGTCATCGCCGTTTCAACCGTACCAGCACTGGTGTTTCCACCTTATGAGGGGCTTCCCACTACAGGAGAGTATGCCGTGAACGAGGCACATGCCATCATGGTCGACGCAACGCGGATGGACTCGTTCGAGCAAGACGGCAGCCATCGCGAAATCCCCGTATGGCTCTACTACCCCGACGCTCCCAATGCAGAGTCGAACACATTCTCGCTCGTGATCTTCTCTCATGGCGCTTTCGGCTACCACGAAAGCAACTACTCGTTATGCACCGAACTCGCAAGCCATGGATATGTAGTTGCCGCTTTGGACTACCCCCATCATGCCTTCTTCTCGACCGACACCCAGGGAAACACCGTCATCGTAGACGGGGATTTCATCAACCAAGCCATTGCTGCGCAAAACGGCGAGCTGTCAGATGAAGAATCGTATGCCCTCGAGCAGGGTTGGATGAATCTGCGAATGGCCGACCTTGGATTCACGCTCGACACAATCGAAGCGGCAGTTCGCAATGGATCCGTAAATGGAGAGGCTTGGTTCTTTGATTCCGCCGACCAAGAAGCCCAAATGCTCAAGGCGCTCCAACTCGTAAACGTTGACAAAATTGGCCTCGTCGGCCACTCGATGGGTGGAGCGACAAGCGTAGGTCAGGGACGAGCACACAGCGAAGTTGACGCCGTAATCGACCTGGACGGCACCATGCTCACCGAACGTACGCTGAACAATGATGGCACGTACTCGTTCAACGAAGCGCCGTACCCTGCACCCATCCTCTCGGTCGACAACGAGAGCCATTACCAAAGTGGCTTGCAAGCGAAGGAACAAGGCTATCCGTATGTGAACAACGTCGTGCTCGACAACGCGACCGTATCTGCGCACACGTACTTCAAAGGTTCCGGCCATATGAACTTCACTGACTTGCCGCTCTTCTCACCGATGCTCGCATCCATGCTCGGCACAGGCGATATTGATGCCCGAGCATGCATTGAACAAACGAACGCACTCGCGCTTGCTTGGTTCGACGAGCATCTGAAAGGCAGCGGTCAGGCATCTGTCGCTGAAAGCTATTAAGCAGAAAAGGATTATTCCGATTTCTGAGAGCCTTCAGACATGACGCTCGAAAACTGTCCGGTCTCGCGCGTAGCATCCAGTTGGTCAAACATGCTGCAACTATGATGTGCACAAGCTTGGCTATCGGGCCCGCCGCGGTGAGAGCCATTCATCTTCAGCGAACTTCGAGCGCTCCCATGGCATGACCGTGAGGGATTCGTTGTCGCAAAAGCGGCACATTGGATGCGACTTGCGACGAAATGTTTCGATATCATCAGTCGAGGCGATGCGTTCTAGGGGAAGCGAGTCTTCCGGGCAATCATGCATGTCGTACCCGAATCGCTTAGAAAAATATTCATGATGGGCAGTCGCCTGGCAAGGCCAGATCGCGCCATGAGAAAGCTGCAAAAAGTGCCCGCCGAAGGGGCAAGCTACGAATGATTCTGCAGGGCTACATCCGCCGTCAGGATCAAGCGCGAGGCGCACGAACAACTCCCTCTCCTCGCACATGCCCGTGATGTCCTGGTTGAACCGAGCTTGTGCGCCCTTTGCCTGAACGAAATCGATGAGCGCGTTGTAATCAAGGTGTATCGGATACGGCGAGATCGTGAGATCCACCTCACACTCGATGAGCGCACTCCAGAAATCCTCGCCAATGCGTTTGAGCAGGAGGCCATTCGTGCAGAGAGCTAAGAGGATGTTTGGAACGTGTCGACGCGTCATGCGTATGATCTCGACGATTTGCGGGTGCAAAAGCGGTTCGCCTCCCATGAGAACGATTGCATCGAAGTAGCTGCTCACGTCTTCAATGGAGGAGAACCGTATCAAATCATTCTCGTATTCATCGAGATCGAGAAAGGTCACCTCTGCAAGCGGCGCAAAGTGCATACAGCCAGCACAGCGCAAGTTGCAATGGCCACAAACCTGCACATCGATAACCGGCTTCATCGCCAACAAGGCCAGCCGTTCATCAAAGCTCATGCCATATGGAGAAGCTTCAGCCAAAACTAGCCCTATCAGAATCGCCCAAAAACCCCTTGCAAGGCCCTTGCTGGAAACACAATAAGGCTAGCAATAACCTTTCATATCTTTTCTGGCGCAATAGTTTGCGCACTCCTCGGGATCGCACGAATACCAAATTGTGCCACCCGAGACGGCATCAAGCTGGTCATCGGTAAGCTCCACGCCCTCGTTCTTGGCCAGCTCGAAAAGCTCCTCAGTCGTCTTGCAAGCGAGCACTTTTTTCCTTCAACTCCGGCGACAAACCCTCGAGATCCATTGTTGCTCCTCCTGTCATTTGCCAATCCTTGCCCAATGTAACGTCTTCGTCTTTTTTACGCGCTTTGAAGTAAGAATATCTTTGGGTTTTTAATGGCCCATTAAGTGGATAGTCAGCAGATCAACGACCAAGTGCCCCGAGTGCAAATTCTTCTTCGACAAAGAAGAGGGAAAGGATTGGCAGAAATGTCCAAGGTGCGGCAAGGTGTTTCTTGATTAGCCGCAGTTCTCGATCTTGGCTCACCAAAGCTAAAGAAGTCCAGCTTTTTCATAGGCCCCGCCAAGTCCTGGCGGGGCTTTCTTGCAAAACAGTGCTACTCCATGGACTATTGGCCCCAGCTAGCGGGATCGATAGCAGTGCCGCGCTTCGGGCGGTAAAAGCGCGACATATCGACGCCCTCATGCTCGAGCAGTTTCACCTTCATGTCGATGCCCCCGCCGAAACCGGTAAGGCTGCCGTCGGCGCCGACGACGCGGTGGCACGGGGCGATGATGCAGAGTGGATTGTGCCCCACAGCCCCGCCCACGGCGCGCGCAGAAGAGCGCTTGCCCGTCTCGGATACGATACGCTTCGCGATGTCGCCATAGGTGGTCGTCTGCCCGTAGGGGATGTCGAGCATGGCCTCGCGCACGCGCAGTTGGAAAGGGGTCGCGTTCGCCGCGAGCGGAAGCTCGCGCGGATCGGGTTCCTCGCCCGCAAAGTACCGGTCGAGCCATCTGCGCGCCTGGTCGAACACGGGCAGGTCATCTCTTGGCTCCATCTCGCCGTTGACGCCGTAGCCGAAGTAGCGGTCGTTTCCGAACCAGCAGCCCACGATGGCCTCGCCGTCGCTTGCCAGCGTGAGCGGACCGATGAGGTCGGACTCGTATTCGGTGCGGAAGGTTGTCATAATGGTTGTTCTCCTTTCGGTTTCGATGCCTGGTTTCCAAGCGAGTTCCACAGACTGATTACTGCATAGCTGCGCCACGGCCGGCACGGTTCTACGGCTTCGGTTCGTTCTTTCGGCGACATATCGGGAAGGGCATGTGCGACGCCGGAGTCCTTCTCCAGGAACGCATCGGGATACGAGTACGCGCGCATCGCGATGTAATTAGCCGTCCAGGGACCGATGCCCTTCACCGACAAGAGCGTGCTCATTTGTTCAATTGGGTCGGCAAGTGAATCGAAGCTAAGTTGACCTGACTCCACCATTTGGGCGATATCTGCTATGACCGAAGAGCGCGTGCGAATGACGCCGAGCGGGCCTAACGTTCCTGCGAGGTCATCGATGGCGGCGATTTCCCGCGCGGAGGGCCAAGCGAGGTCGAGACCCTCGATGCCGGTTTGGACTTGCTGGCCGATCGCCTCGACGATGCGGGCCGCAAGCTTGTTGGCTGCGGCAACGCTCACCTGCTGGCCGAGCACGGCGCGGCAGCACGTCTCAAAAGCATCGAAGCACCCCGGCAAGCGCGTCCCGCACACATTCGCCCCAGGACGTATCGTGTTGAGCGCAGCGAGACCTCCGAACACGGTCTCCGGGTCGCAGTCGAGGTCGAACATCCTGCGCACGCGGGCCACCACAATCGAAGTTGCCGGCAACAGCGACTCAGCTATAGAGAGCACGAGCGCGTTGTGCATAGGGTCGTGTTCCACCCGTATCCAACCCGAAACCTCGCCGCCATCGGGCAGCACCATGCGAGCCGTGCGTGCATACGACCCGTCACCCACTACCTCGACGCCGGCGAGCGCACGGTCGCGGAAGAACGCCAGCAGTTCGCCGAAACGCAGAGGGGGCCGATAGCCGAGCCTCAGCCTGATTGCCGCCCCAGCGCCGATAACGTCAGCACTGCGGTTCTTCGTAAGCCTTCGCTGCTCTGACGGCACCAGACTGTAATGGCTCTTGAACGCGTCGTTGAACCTGCGCGTGCTCTTGAAGCCTGCCGCCTTCGCGACCTCCGCCATGGGAAGGTCGGTGTCGGCGAGCATCGCTTTCGCGAGCATCAGCCGGCACGTCGTGAGGAATTGCATGGGTGTGACGCCGAACTCGTCTTGGAACACGCGGCGGACATGGCGGTCGGTGTATCCGAGGCGGGTGGACAGCCTCTCCAGGCCATCTCCCGCTGTGCATTCCTCTTGGATCATTGCGGCTGCCCGCCGCGCAAGGCTTTTGCGGGCATCGGCGCTCGACAGGCCGGGGGCCGTTTCCGGACGGCACACCAGGCAGGGGCGGTAGCCCGCCTCTTCGGCTTCTGCTGCGGTTGCGTAGAACGTGACATTCTCGATCTTCGCATGGTAGGGGCACACCGGCCTGCAGTAGATGCCGGTGCTCGATATCGCCGCATACACCCGCCCGTCGAAGCGAGCGTCGCGCGCCTCGAACGCGCTGTAAATTGCTCGCTTGCGCTCGGGCGAGTCGTTCAGAGACTCCGACGTCAATCCAGCACCTAAGTATTCAAAAGCGGCTTTGCGTTCCGCGGAGTCTTGCATAAACGACTTGTCTTTCATCCTTCCCGCCTTTCTTTCGATGCAAATGTAACCGATGAGCATTCGAATGAATAGCCAAAATCGGACATCGATTCAATCGTTGTCATACTACGATTTCGATGTCCGAAAACGGCTAGCTCGCATGCCGTTGCACGGGTAGAATCGACGACGTTATCAACCACCAACCACCGGCAAAAGGGAGGCCAAGGCTATGAGAAGGAAGAACCGCGAAGTTACGGACATGAATGAAATCCTTGACATCCTGCGGTGCTGCGACACGATCCGTCTCGGATTGACTGGCGCGGACGGCCCCTACGTGGTTCCTGTTTCGTTCGGGCTCGACCTGAGCGGCGAGAAGCCTGTTGTTTACTTCCATTGCGCTCGCAAGGGCATGAAGGTCGATCTGTTGGCATCCGACAAGCGCGTGTGCATCGAAGGCGACATCTTCCTCGGCTACGAAGTGGAGACGCATGGCATAACGACGCGCTACGAGAGCGCAATTGGCTTCGGGGAATGCGAGGTTGTCGAGGACGACGCTGAGATTCTCAAAGGTCTGCAGCTGATCTGCGAGCACTGCGGTTTCGAAGACGTGCCGCTCGACACCTGCTGGGGGCTCTCTGCCGTGCGCATCTACCGCATCACGCTCGACGCCATCACGGGCAAGCGCAACTTGCCTGGCAGCGAATAAAAGGCATTCCAGGTTGCCTCATAGCTTAGAATGGCTTCCTGAGGCTTAAGAAACCCCTCTGCAAAGCGCGTCTCAGCAGAGGGGTTTAGCATGTTTAGCTGGGGAAATGTGCTCTTTCGTCACTCCCACTCAATGGTTCCCGCTTTTCCGACTCGTGCTCTCTCGTCCATATCGTATCAGTCCGTGCTGCCACGTCCGAAGAAATCCCCTGATTTCGCGCTTCGGGGTGGTAGCCAGTTGGTAGCCAGAAAGTGGCTACCACCCTGGTAGCCAGTGATGGGGAGTAAATGCTTCCGGTATGGGGAGCAAACGCTCTAACCTGCGGAAATAGGTGGTAGCCAGTCCTGGATAATCGCGAAGTGGCTACCACCCCCGAGAACGGCTCCTCCGAAGCCGTTTGCCAAAACATGGGAAATGATGGTTGAGGGTCGCCAAGCGGCAGCCGAACTGACGACCCCTTTTGTTACTTCAATCATCAGACGGCTGGAGCGACCATGCTATTTGCAAGACCGTCACGAACCATACTTCTCAACGAGCTGTTCGATAGCGGCAAGCACACCTCTGCCTAGGGGCCTGCCCGGCAACGAGGTGATGTAGCTCATGTCGTAGTCCTCCGACTGCAAGGCGATCACCGACATCGCACCGTGCAACACAAACGATAGGTCGTACGCGTCCTCCTTCGAAAGGTCGCCCTTCCGAACGCCGATGAGGCCGAGCCAGAACTCCTCGAACGTATCGTAGAAGAGCCTGTGCAGGACCGGGGACTCGCTGGACACGAACAGGCGGATCCTCTTCCATCGCTCGCCGACCGCGAGGTATGCCAGGGCCTCTCCGAGAGGGGGCTGGTCGCCAGCACCCAGGTTGTCTCGTATCGCCGAGGGGATCTCGGAGAGCTTCTCGGCGTCGAGCGCGTCCTTCGCAAGTTCCTCCATGTTCGCGTAGTGGTAGTAGAAGGTATTGGGGTTGACGCTTGCGGCATGCGATATCGCCTTCACGGTGATGCGGTTGTAGCCTTCGCTCGCCAGCAAGTCCCAGAATCCCTCGCGTAGGCGCTCCCTTGCAGTGAGCCGGTCACCGCGATACGCAGGTCTTGCCATCGTACGTCCTCTCGACAATTGGTGAAAACCGTTGAATTCACTATTTAATTAGTGATGTTACCTAATTAATATCGTGCCAGGAGGGAAATCGGATGTCAAGGAGGCGATCAGGATGGCCGAAAACAGGAAGAAGACGCTGTTGGATTGGTGGTGCGGGCAGCCGTGGCTGTACGCGACCTACGCGCTCGGCGTGGTGACGCTCGTGGTCGCTGTGCTCAACTGGGGCTCGTGGAGCGTTCCGGAGAGGCTGATCGGCGCACTGTGCGTGCTGCTGCCCCTGCACGTGTTCGAGGAGCTCCAGTGGCCAAACGGCTTCCAGTTCATGATGAACAAGGTCATCCAGAGGTCGGACAACCCCTTCGCGTACCCCGAGAACCGCCTGACCGACATGATCACCAACTTCGGCGCGGAGATCCTGTTCATCGCGATGCTGCTCCTCATGCCCCTCGCGGGCAACCTGCTCGTGGTGTTCATGGCGTTCTTCGGCATCGGCGAGACCATCGCCCACACCGTGTTCACCGTCGCATCTCTCAAACACTACAAGGCGGCAGGCATGAGGGCACCCTACACGCCGGGGCTCGCCACCGCCGTACTCACGCTTCTGCCGGTGGGCATCGCGAGCCTGCACTGGCTGATAACCTCCGGAACATTCTTGCTCGGCGACCTGTGGGGGATCCTGATCGTGGCCCTTTTCATCGGCCTGATGATCCGCCTGCCCTTCATCATCTCCTACAAGATCAAGAGCACGCGCTTCGCCTACGACGACATGGGCTACTTCGCCAGGTTCGAGCGATAATCCGGCATTAAGCAATCCCGGATCAGGAACACCATCGCCCTCGCCCATACATCCTCTAGAGGCTTAGGAAGGCTTATACGGGCTTAAAGGTAGCCTCTCGGCAACATGGTTGCTGCCGAGAGGCTATCGTGTTTTACTGGGAAATTGTGCACTTGCAAGCCAGCGGCGTCTATTCCCACTCTATGGTTCCCACTTTTCCGAGCGGTGCTCCCTCGTCCATCTCGTATCGTCCCGTGCTGCCACGTCCGGCGAAATCCCGCATTTCCGCGCTTTCGGGTGGTAGCCAGTTGGTAGCCAGAAAGTGGCTACCACCCTGGTAGCCAGTGATGGGGAGTAAATGCTCCCGGTATGGGGAGTAAACGCTCTGATCTGCGGAAACAGGTGGTAGCCAGTCCCGAAAAAACGCGAAGTGGCTATCACCCCAGGAAACGCCTCCAAAGTGCTTTTCTCCCCTTGTATGGGGAATAAACGATGGGAATAAAACCATACGGCGTTTCACCTGCGGAAATGGAACAGCAAGCATCCTAAATGGTAGCCAACTGGCTACCAAGAACAGTTAGCGTATCGTTGGATTCGAGCCGTTAGACATCGTCACAGCTGTGTTGCGCGGTACTCGCTCGGGCTCATTCCCGTCCATGCGGAGAAGGCGCGTAGAAAGCTGTTGAGCTCTGCGTATCCCAGCAGGTAGGCGATCTCGTCGGTGCGCATCTCCGAGTTACCGAGGTAGTGCTTCGCGAGCAGCTCGCGCGTGTGGTTGAGCTGCGCCTGGAAGGTCGTTCCCTCCTCGGTCAGGCGGCGTTGCATCGTGCGGCGGCTGACGCCGAGCTTGCGGGCGGCCTCGTCGGCGTCGGAGGCGCCGGCGGGCAGCATCTCGATCAGTGCACTCCTAACCCGCGCGGAGAACGTGCCGTCGGCGTCGAGCTCTGAGAGGCGGCGGGCCATCTCGGGCTCGAAATAGCCCCACATCGCGTCGTTGCGCGTGATGAAGGGGACGCGTATGTCGTCTGCGCGGAAAACGAGGGCGTTCCTCGGCTCATGTGCGATCGCGCACCCGAAGTATTCAGAAAACACATCACCGGCAGGAGGCTCCGCCATCGAAACAGACAGGGGCGTGATCGGCTCCTTGGTCGCGCGGCGGATGATGCTCACGAGGAAGGCGGCCTCGCACATGGCCAGGAAGCCGGGAATGGGCAGGCCGGAGGCGTCTGCCATCTCCAACGTCAGCTCCTCGGCGTCCTCGGCGACGATGAACGACAACGGCCCCACGAGCTTCTTGTAGCGAGCCAGCCGCTCGATGCACGTGCGGCCGTCGGGCGAGCAGAAGGCTGCGAAGATGGGAGGGCTGAACTGCTCGAGCCCCTCGCCGGTGGCGAGCGCGAGCGCGGCCTCCTCGCTGGGGCAGAGCCTGCCCACCGCCTCCATGAAGGCGTAGTAGCCCTCGGGCGTCATCGTGGGGTTGCGGTGGCTGAAGATGTCCTCGGGAAGGCGGGCCTTGCGCAGCGCCTCGCGCGCGTCGATTCCGTGCGCGCCCAGCAACTGGTCGTAGCGCCCGTCGAGTATGAAGCGTTTCATGCTGACTCCTCGGTTAATAGCCGCCCCTCATCCGTTTCTCGGCGCTTCCTGTAGAGCACGTACTCGGCAGCGAGCGCAGCCCATACCACGGCAGCGTTGCACGCGAGCATCACGAGGGGATCGAAGCCCGAGAGCGCCGCGACGGCGACTATGACCGCGCAGGCGGCGACCCGGCTCGCGACGAGCGCACCGGTGATTCGGAACTGTGGTTTGTTGTACCTGAACATGATAAACGACGAGAGCATGTAGGCGCACAGGCCCGCGGCGAGGTAGAGGCTCTTGGGCCCGGGGAGGACGTCCCCCTCGGGCAGGTACTCGAGCGCCACCGTGACGTTGCCGATGACGAAGACGAGGATGGCCGTGAGCAGCATGAAGCCGATTCCCGCGTCGTCTCGATGATGGTCGAGCATGTAGTCGTGCTCGAAGAAGTACACGAGGAAAAGGCCCACCACGAGCGCGAAGACGAGCAGCGCGAACACGAGGTCGAAACTCCCCTCCATGTAACCCGCGATGCCGACGACCGTCTCGCCGAACGTCACGATGACCAGAAGTGCACAACGTTCGGCGAGGTGGTCGAAGCGGGCGGGCTTGTCCGCGAGCCGCCCGCCCTGCGCGAACGCGAGCCAGCCGAACGCGAATGCGGCGAGCGACACCCACTGGCCAATCTCCCAGGGCAGGAACGCCGCGACCAACACGATGGCAGCCTGCACGCCGAGCACGAGCATCGTGCTATCCATGATGCGCCTGTCCACGTCGTCGAGGTTGGAGTAGCGGAAGCGCTTGATGCCCCAGTGCACGAGCAGGTCGATAAGGATGAACGCCCACACGAGGTTCCAGGTGAGCATGGTGCCGCGCCAGCCGTCGCCGTAGCGGTTCTGCAGGAAGGTCGTGAAGAACCACACCTGCAGGATCGTGAACATGTCCACCGCGTACAGGGCATACGTCTCCACGTCGAAGAAGCCGCCCGCAGGGTGGTGCAGCACTCCCGTGACCACACTGATGCAGTACACGAAGATGAGGTCGTAGAAGAGCTCGATGTTGGATACGCCCTTCGCGGGCGCGAACAGCTTCTTGAGCATGGGGCTCCCGTCTCCGTTACTTCTTAGCGCTTCCCGCCGATTGCTGGTCGTACACGAAGTTCAGCATCGTCTTCTTGGGGAAGAGCGGCGCGAGCTTCATCATGGGCGTCTGCCAACCGGGCAGCCCCGACGTCACGTTGAGCTTGCCGGCGAGCATGCCGTCGTACCCCGCCTGGGCGACCGCCATGGGATCGACCGCGTTGGCGAACATCTTCGTGTCGGACAGGCCGCCGGCGTTGGCGAACCCGGTGCGCATGGCGCCGGGCATGAGGGCCGTCACGGTGACGCCTGTGCCCTCGAGCTCGCGCCAGAGGGCGTTGCTCAGGCTGGTGACATATGCCTTCGTGGCGTAGTAGACCGCCTGCAGGGGCCCGGGCATGGTCGCGGCGGTGGAGCTGACGTTCAGGACCTTGCCGGAACCGCGCTCGATCATGTCGGGGAGGAAGAGCTTGAGCATGCGCGTGGGCGCCTCGACGTTCACGGCGATCATGGACATGTCCTGCTCCATCGTGCGCCCGCGGGCGAAGTCCCCCTGGCCGCCGAAGCCCGCGTTGTTGATGAGGACGTCGGGCAGCCAACCATTGGCCTTGCAGGTGGCATAGACCTTGTGCACGTGCTCGGCCTTTGAGAGGTCAGGCGCAATCGTCTCGACGTTCACTGCGTACGTATCGCGCATCTGCAGCGCTT
>JAZLCO010000133.1:0-54639 GCA_045614225.1 Eggerthellaceae bacterium
AAAGGGACCGCTTCGGCGGTCCCTTTTTGCTCATTTCGGTTCCAAGGGAAGGGGAATCGTGTAGGATAGCCTGCGGCATTGTGGTTTCAGCAAATAGAAGGGAGTACGTGATGATTATTACAACATGCGATATCGTTCCCGGCCAGCAGGTGCAGGTGCTCGGGTTGGTCCGAGGTAATATTGTGACGTCAAAGCATATCGGCCGCGACCTCATGGCTGGTTTCAAGAACATCGCCGGTGGCGAGATCAAAAGCTATACCGACATGATGAACGAGGGTCGCACCGTCGCCGAGCAGCGCATGATCGCCGAGGCCCAGCGGCTCGGGGCGGACGGCGTCATCTGCATGCGCTATGCAAGCGCTTCGGTCATGGAAGGCACTCAGGAAATGCTTGCGTACGGCACCGCCGTGAAGTTCCTTTAGCCTCTAGAGTCATCTTTCGTTTGGGGCCGCCTTCGGGCGGCTCTTTTTGTGGTTGGCGGAGGCCATTTTTACGATATCGAAGACCTGCTCAAGTGTTTCAATAAATCAGCTGTTCGCAACACTTGCGTATAGGATGCTGGCATATTGATCGGCGAGACCAACTTTGATGCCGTAGACCAGGATGACGTCCTGTATCTCGTGTTCTTCTACGTAATCGAAGATGTTTCCGGTGTAATAACGTGGATCGATCATGTGCACGTATTCATAGTTTGCGACGAGATATGGGATAAACGCACAGCCATATGAGTCCTTTACGACCAGGCAAGTTGACCCGTCGTTTATTTCTGGGTTGTGAATGTAGCCGCTTGCAGGGTCACATCCTGAGAGCGCGTCGTATTTTCCGTACGATCCCCAGTCACTTGCGTCCGCGATGATGAGGTCAGGTTCTTCAGTTCCGTCGGGATCGCGGCTAATCATGTCGTTCGTTGCAGCTGGGGTGAATGTTTCGAATTCATCTATGTTGGCATCCCCAAACATGATGATGGAACCGTAGTACGTGCCTGTGAAGTCTCCGAAATTGCGGTACTTGAACGATTCGAGGGCTGCTGGCTCAATGCCCTTGGCCTTGCAGAACTCCATGTAGCCGTAATATGCACCTCGCATCGTCCAATGATGGTCGGTTCTGAAGAACGGATACTCGTCTGCATGTTCTTTCATCGTGTCGAGTAAGTCGACGTGGGTGACGCCGTCGTCGAAGCGCGCCCAAACGTAATCGAAAACCTGGCGTTGGTCCGATCCGCCAACCGAATCGTATTCTTCCTGCGGTAAAACGACAGCGCTCGAAGGTACGAGTAGCGAGTATATGTGAGCTTTCCCATCAAGCTGCCGAGCGAGTTCATTGGCGGCGGACAGGTAGATGTCGGCGCCTGATTTGGAGAAGTAGTAGATCGAATAAGCGGTTCCGTCTTTGATGTACAGCCCGTCCATGATGCTGTCCTGGACAGCGGCGGCAACTTCTCGCTCGTTGGGTAATTCGGAGCTGACGGGCGGTTTTACCACTTCCACTTCATCTTCAACCGGAATCTCATCAGCTTGGACATTACCGCCCACAACTGCTCGATCGTCGGCAACGCCGTAAAGCTTGTGCATCGACTGGCTAGCAGCAACCATGGGCTCTCGCAACGGATACGTGTCGGCGTACCAAAGGGAGACGTCAGTGAAAAACGATCCATCGAGGAAATTCTCAACAGTGAAAGCGGGAAAAGGGGTAAGTTGGCGTTTTTCGGCATCAGAAGTGGTTGGTCGTGCAAAGAACAATAATCCAACTAAACAGCCCACAACTAAAACGAGCATAGCTGCTTTGGTGCCAAGCATTCGATATTTTTGAATCCTCGCTTTAGTGCGTGCTCGTTGAGAACGTGTTCTGTCTATCCGTGAAGCCATGTCTTGACATGATACTAAATTCCCAGAGTTGAGAGGCATGCGTATTGGTGTTTGATTGGCGAATGGTGTGCCGATTATGGGGCAACGTCGGCATTCATTGCGAAACCTCGAGTTGGGCGTTGCGTTTCAGGTATCATTGCAGGCAAACAAGGAACTGTTGAAAGGAAGGCGCATGAACATCACCGATTCCATCTTCTACGTGGGCGTGAACGACCATGATATCGACCTGTTCGAGGGACAGTACATCGTGCCGAACGGCATGGCCTACAATTCCTATGTCATCGTGGCTGACAAGGTCGCTGTCATGGATTCCGTCGAGGAGCGTTTCGGCGAAGAGTGGCTTGGCAAGATTACCGACGTGCTTGATGGCAAAACGCCTGATTATCTGGTCGTTCAGCATATGGAGCCCGATCATTCTGCCAACATCACTCGCTTCATGGATGAATACCCCGAGGCGCAAGTTGTTGCAACAGCTAAGGCGTTCGACATGATGGAGCGCTTCTACGGCGCCGCATATGAAGATCGTCGCATCATCGTGAAGGAAGGCGATGAGCTTGATCTGGGCGGGCGTGCGCTCAAGTTCATCACGGCGCCGATGGTGCATTGGCCCGAGGTCATGATGACCTACGATGCGGCAAGCAAGACCGCATTTACGGCCGACGCGTTCGGCAAGTTCGGTGCGCTCGACGTTGAAGAAGATTGGGCGTGCGAAGCGCGTCGTTACTACTTCGGAATTGTGGGCAAGTTCGGCAAGCAGGTGCAGGGTGTGTTGAAGAAGCTTGGCGCGCTCGATGTCGAGCGCATCTGCCCGTTGCATGGTCCGGTGCTCGATGCCGATCTCGACTACTATCTGGGTCTCTACAGCACGTGGGCGGCTTACGAAGTCGAGACGCCGGGCGTTGCCATCGCATACTGCTCGATTTACGGTCACACCGCTGAAGCGGCGAAGTTGCTGGCTGAGGAGCTCGAGGCCGCTGGTTGTCCGAAGGTTGCCCTGAGCGATCTTGCGCGCGACGACATGGCCGAAGCCGTCGAGGACGCGTTCCGCTACGGCACGCTCGTGCTTGCCAGTCCCACGTACAACGCCGACATGTTCCCGTTCATGAAGGCGTTCCTCGATCATCTGGCCGACCATGCTTACCAGAACCGTCGCGTAGCGCTCGTCGAGAACGGCACGTGGGCGCCGGCTGCCGCCAAGGCCATGCGCGCCAAGGTCGAGGCCATGAAGGGCATCGAAGTCATCGAGCCAGTCGTATCAATCAAGAGCGCGTTGTCCGACGAGACGCGTGCGCAGATCAAGGAGCTTGCTTCCACGCTCGTGAAATAAGTTTCTTTGGCAGTTAGAGCGACTCATAGAGATGCCCCTCGAAGGAGGGGCATCTTTGTTATGGAGGTGTTTCCAGATGTTAGTAGTACCGGTAGTACGCCGCGCAGCTGCCTTCGCTTGAAACCATGCAAGGACCAATGGGGTTTTCGGGAGTGCAGACCTTGCGGAACAGCGGGCAGTCGCTCGGAGCCATGATGCCGCGCAGGACGTCGCCACAGCGGCAGCCTTTGGGCTCGACGGTAGGTTCGATTTCGGGATTGAATCGGCGCACGGCATCGAATTGCGCGTATTCGTCGCGCAGGCGGTAGCCGCTGCCGGGGATGTCGCCTAAGCCGCGCCACGTTGCCGTGCAGGTTTCGAACACTTCGTCGATGGCTGCAAGCGCGTGGGGGTTGCCCTCGGGCATGACGCCACGAGCGTATGCAATCTCGATTTCCGCGCGACCTTCATGCAATTGGCGCATGATCATGGCGATGCCCTGCAACACATCGACTGGCTCGAAGCCCGTGATGACGCCCGGCACACCGTAGCGGTCTGCGAGGAACTGGTACGGCTTGGCGCCGATGATGGTGCTGACATGGCCTGGCAAGATGAGCGCATCGATCTTGAGTTGAGGATCGGCAACAATAGTCTCGAGCGCATTGGGCATGTTCTTGTGAGCAGCGAAGATGCTGAAATTGGCCAGCCCGAGCTCGGAGGCGCGCTTGACGGCGCGCGCGACGAGCGGGGTAGTGGTTTCGAAGCCGACGCCCACGAACACGACCTGTTTGTCAGGGTTGGACTGTGCGAGCGCTAGTGCGTCGAGCGGCGAGTAGACGATTTGGATGTCGCGCCCGGCGGCCTGCTCGGCAAGAAGGCTCGACGTCGACCCGGGTACTCGTGTCATATCGCCGAACGTGGCGATTGTCACTTCGGGCACGCGGGCGAGCGCAATGACCGTGTCGATGTCGCGATTGCATGTGACGCAAACTGGGCATCCGGGGCCGCTTGCAAGACGTGTGCCTTCGGGCATGAGGTCGCGAATGCCGTTGCGGGCGATCGCCACCGTGTGCGTGCCGCAGACCTCCATGAGCGTCGCGCCACCTTCAGGTGCGAACATCTCGCAAGCGCGCACGAGTTCGCGCGCGAGCTTGGGGTCTTTGAATTTTGCCAGCTCGGTCGAAAAATCGACGGACATTATGCCAGCGCCCCCTCCGCATTGGGGTTGAGCAGCGGGTCGTCGAGCATGTCGGCCATGTCTTGGATCAGTTCGAGCGTCTCCTCGGCATATTGCTGGTCGACGATCTCGATGGCGAAACCAGCGTGCACGAGCACGTAATCGCCCACCTGCGCCTGCGGTGTCAGGTCGAGGGCGACATCGCGCATCGTTCCCATGACGGTCACGGCGGCCATTCCGCCGTCTTTCAGTTCAGTTATCTTCATCGGCACTGCGAGGCACATATGCGTTCCTTATCTAAACCAACCAAGCAGGAGAGTTCCTATTTGGCCATTTCTATCTTTTCGCACATTCTAACGCGAAGCCGAAGCCACGACGGCCTGCCCATACGATATGCATCCGTCGTTCGGTGGCAAGTTGGCGTTCAACGCAACGGTGAAGCCCGCTTCGCCAAGGCGGCGTGTTGCTTCCTCGACGATGTAGCGGTTCATGAATACCCCGCCCGATAGCGCGACGAGCTCTATTCCGTAGGCAGCGCGAATGAGCTCGGAAGCCATTACGATGGCGCCGACAACCGCATCGTGGAAACGCAGTGAGATCTCACCAGCTGGTACGCCATCTGCCAAATCGTCAAGCACGGCCTTCACAGTCGTTGCGGCATCGAGCAGGACGACCGACGTGTCGTGCGCTGTGCTCGTGGAAAGGGCGGAGTTCTTCGTCACGGCGAAGGCGTAACGTTCGGCGTCTTGGGGGGAAACGATCCCCTCGGCTCTTGCAGCATCGAGCAGGATAGCCGCCTCGCCTTCGTAAGTTGGTTCGGCGCACACGCCGATCAGTGCGCTTACCGCATCGAACAGACGCCCAGCAGAAGACGTGTACGGCGTGTTCAAACCCGCCTCGATCATCTGGTTGCATATGCCAGCCTGATCGCCCAGTGCATCGACGAGTTGCTGTGCGCCAGGGTGTTCGAGCAGGTCGAATGCCCAGAGCACGCCATAGGCCATACGTTGCGGGTGCTTCACGCATGCTGCGCCTCCTGGCATGGGCACGTACGAGAAGTTGGCGAAGCGTTCGTAGTCGACCTGGTTGGCCAAAAGTACTTCGCCACCCCAGATGGCACCGTCGGCGCCATAGCCCGTCCCATCGAGTGCGATACCGCAGCACGGGCCGAACAGGCCGTGCTCACCGAGCACCGATGCGATGTGTGCATGGTGATGCTGCACTTCGGTCAGCGATAGACCGCTGTCAGCTGCTCGGCTGCGCGCCCATTTGGACGCGAGGTATTCGGGATGTGTGTCGCATGCAAGCACTTGGGGCTCGATCGTGAAAAGTTTCTCGAACCGTGCTTTCGACTCGAGCCACGCGTCGTAGACATCGGCGTCCTCGAGGTCGCCGATGTGCTGCGAAACAAACGCCTGACCAGCACGCGCAAATGCGAACGTGTTCTTCTGTTCAGGTCCGGCAGCGAAGACTGCGGGCGATTTGCTATCGCCCAGCGCCATCGGCACGGGCGCATACCCGCGGGCACGACGGATGAATTGCACTCCGACATTCGGCTCACCATGTTCGTTCACGCCGCCGAGCGATACGACACGCACGACCGAATCATCGTAGCGCGACAGGATTGGACGGTTGTTGCCCAGCACGGCATCGGCAATGCGGCCCAGCTTTTCGATAGCTTCGGAGTCGTCGGTCACTATGGGTTCGTCGTGGACGTTGCCCGAAGTCATGACGAGCATCGTCTTTCCGGTTGCTTCGCGGTAGTCGTGCAGAAGTAGGTGCTGCACAGGCGTTGCGGGCAGCATGACGCCGAGTTCTGGCAGCTTGTCCGCCAGCCCTTCGGCCAAGTGGGCGTCGGAGCGCTTCTTTAGCAGGACGATTGGGCGCGCGGGGGATTTGAGCAGCACTTCTTCTTCGGGCGAGACCTCGCATGTGGCACGCGCGTCGTCGACGGTAGCGACCATGACGGCAAACGCCTTGCCGTCGCGCTTCTTGCGCGAACGCAGCTTTTCGAGCGCTTCGGTGCTGGTGGCATCGCAAGCCAAGTGGAATCCTCCGAGGCCTTTCACTGCCAAGATGCCGCCCTGCGCCAAAACATCCACCGATTTTGCTATCAAGGAATCGGATTCATCACGGCTTTGCGCCCACGAGATGTCGTCAGGTGCGTTCGAGATGATGAAGCTCAGCTGAGGCCCGCATTCGAAGCAAGCATCCGGTTGCGCATGGAAGCGTCTGTCTGCCGGATCGGCGTACTCGCGTGCACAATCGGGGCACATCTTGAATGAGGCCATCGAGGTGGACGGCCTGTCGTAGGGCAGCGAATCGATGATGGTGAACCGCGGTCCGCAATTCGTGCAGTTGATGAACGGGTAGCGGTAGCGTCGGTCGCTCGGGTCGAATAGCTCACGTAAGCAGTCGTCGCAGGTGGCGAGGTCGGCAGACACGAGTGTTCCCTCGTCGGTGTCGGCTGTCTGCGATTCTCGAATCTCGAAACGCGTGCAGTCCTGGAGGGGAACTTCCTTCAGTTCGACCTCGCGTACCACTGCAGCCGCAGGTGGGTTCATGTGCAATTCGGTGACAAACTCATCGAGGAGTTTCGTTTCGCCTTCAGCATGGATGAACACGCCGTCGAGGTCGTTGAGCACCCAGCCGTTGATGATGTAACGTCTGGCCAGTCGGTACACGAAAGGCCGGAATCCTACACCTTGCACGATGCCGCGCACTCGTATGTCAAGCGCTTCAATCATGGACTCTCGTTTCATGCTGTTCGACGGTTTGCAACCTGCTCTAGATTGCAGCTAAGGGTATTATTGTACAGCCTGCATGGTAAAATACGCCTTTAGGGGAAATAAAGGAGGCGTATGATGGAATTGTTCGGTGACGTGGCATTTCTCGCCCGACTGCAATTCACGCTCATTGTTGCGTTCCACTTCGTGTTCGTTCCGCTTTCGATAGGCATCGGCCTCATCACGGCGATTGCCGAGACGCGGGCGTACCGTTCGAGTCTGCCTGAGGACGCCGACGCAGCGCGTTTCTGGGTGAAGTTGTTCACCACGACGTTCGTCATCGGTGTCGCATCGGGCATCACGATGGAATTCTCGTTTGGAACGAACTGGGCAGACTACTCGAGGTTTGTTGGTGACATCTTCGGTGCGCCTCTCGCCGCAGAGGCGCTGTTCGCGTTCTTCCTCGAGTCGGTGTTCCTCGGCGTGCTTCTGTTCGGCCGCGGCAAGGTCAGCCCACGTTTCTACTGCATATCGGCTTGGCTCGTATGGTTCGGATCGTGCCTGTCGGCGCTGTGGATCCTCATCGCCAACTCGTGGATGCAGACGCCTGCTGGCGCTGAGCTGGCAGCTGACGGCAGCAAGGCGGTGCTCACCGACTTCTTTGCCGCCGCGTTCAACCCCACGACGGGTCTGCGCTACTTCCACGTCATCACTGCCGCGCTCGTCATGGGTGGTTTGGTCGCCCTCTCGATTGCGGCTTACCATTACCTGAAGGGCAAGAACGTCGACTTCGCGAAGAAGACCATGAAAACGGGCCTCGTCGTGGCGCTCGTTGCTACGTGCGCGTTGTTTGTATCCGCGCATTCGACGGCAGTTGGTGTTTGGGAGCAACAACCCACCAAGCTCGCCGCTATGGAAGGTCAGTATGAGGACGAAGTGCCCCCGCTCTACTTCTTCGGCTGGGTTGACGAACAGAACGAGGAGGTCGTAGGCCTCGGTTTGCCAGGTTTTACCAGCTTCCTCGCAACGTTTACGTTCGACACCGTGTATCCCGGCCTCAACTCGTTGGCTGAGACGGAGCAATACGGAGACCTTGACACGTCTGAGCTTCCCGTCAACGCAATCTTCCAAAGCTACCACCTCATGGTTGCGGTTTCCGGCATCCTGCTCTTGCTGATCGTGATAACGATCATCGCCATGAAGACTGGCAAGATACAGCAATGGAAGTGGTTCCAGAAACTGCTCGTCATAGCTCCCATCTTCCCGTTGGCCGCCATCGAGGCAGGCTGGTTCACTGCGGAACTCGGCCGTCAGCCGTGGGTCGTGTACCCCTCGGCTCACGCGCCTGACGGCATCGTGCTGCTCACGAACGAGGCGGTGTCGAAATCGGTTTCAGCGCCCGAACTGCTGCTGACCATCGTGCTGTTCTGCGTCATCTACCTGCTCCTGTTCGTCGCATGGGGCCGTTTGGCAACTGGCATCATCAAGGCAGGGCCTGATGCCATGAAGGGGGACGACCTGAACATCGCGCCCCTTGTCGATAAGATTTCAGGCGACGTAGCACGTCGCGTCGCCATCGAAGCAGAGGATGGTGAGTAACATGACGTTCACGGCATTGCAAATCCTCTGGTACTTCCTCATCTTCCTGCTCATCGGTGGCTATTTCGTTCTCGATGGTTTCGATCTGGGCGTCGGCGTGCTCTCGCCGTTCCTCGCCAAGAACGAGGAGGAACAAGACCTTCTCGGCCGTAGCATCGGGCCGGTGTGGGACGGCAACGAAGTGTGGTTGCTCACGGCTGGTGGTGCGCTGTTCGCAGCATTCGCACCGGCGTATGCCACGACGTTCTCGGGTTTCTACCTCGCAGTCATGCTCGTGTTGTTCGGATTGATTCTCCGTGCCGTTGCACTCGAGTATGCGCACTACGACCACAAATGGCGCAAGCTGTGGAACGCCTGCTTCTTCATCGGCTCGCTTCTGCCTGCGTTGCTGCTGGGCGTTGCGGTTGGCAACATCTACGCCGGCATTCCGATGGATGCTGCAGGCAATTATTCTGGTGTGCCACTGCTCGGTTTGATCACGCCCTTCACGCTGCTGTGCGGTGTCTTGGGGCTTGTCATGATGTGCGCAGCGGGCGCTGCCTGGGTTGCGCTCAAGGCGCCGGCCGATTCCGATTTGCGGAAACGCGCAGCGAAGATGCGCTTCATCTTGCAGGTCGTCGCCGTAGTGGTGTTCCTGCTCGTTTCGGCCTATGCAATCCTCGGCATCAAGCCGGCGATGGATCCGGCGCTGGGCGCTGTTCGTTGGCTGTGCGCCGCCCTGTTCGCTTTCAGCATGGTTGCCGCCATCGTGCTCGGCAACAACGACGAACGCGATCTGGCAGCCTTCATCTGCCAAAGCGTCGCTGCATTCGTGCTTGTGGCCTTGCTTGCCACGTCGATGTTCCCCAACTTCGTCGTTGCCACGCCTGAGAGCATCGGCGCAACCATCGACATCGCGAGTGCGGCTGCAGGCGATGTCACGTTGTTCTGGATGACAGGCATTGCATGCATCGGTGTGCCGCTCGTGCTCATTTACCACGTGTTCGTGTATCGCACGTTCCGCGGTCGTCTCGAGTTCGAATAGCAAATTGATTGCAAGGCGGTGTGATACAGTATCCCCATGAGCATTCCCGAACTTCCATATCCAAGTCCAGAACCTAACTCGCCGCATGTCCCCGTGTGGGTTCCTTCGCAGCTGAAGGGCTCTGCCAAGCGCCGTGCCGATCGCACCATGCATCTTGAGGACGTTTCTCTTGGAGAAACCATTGCCAACGCCATATCAACCGGTGTAGGTGCTGCGCTGGCAATCGCTGCGCTCGTCATACTCATCGTCACGGCTGTGATGCATGGGGGAGGCGTGCGCCTGCTCGTGGCGCTTGCGTTTGCGGTGCCGATGCTGCTGGCGTTCCTCATGTCGACGCTCTATCACGCCATTCCCGCCGAGTTGCCTCGGGTCGTATTCCGCATTCTGGGCCACAGTTTCGTGTTCCTTTACATCGCCGGAGCCTATACGCCCTATTGCATGCTCATGCTGGCGGATGCCGGCGGTCCCATCTTGTGCGGTGTCGAATGGCTGCTGGCGTTTGTCGGCATCATGGTCGAGGCGTTGTGGGTTAATCGTCCACGCTGGCTCCAAATCGGGCTGTGCATCGTCATGGGTTGCATCGGCCTGCCCCTTGCGCCTGCGCTCGCAGCCGTTCTTGCCCCGGCTGGTATGGGCTTGCTCGTAGCGGCTGCTGCGTGCTTCGTTGCCGGCCTCGTGTTCTACATGTTCCGCCACATTCCCTATCTGTGGTTCGTGTCTCACCTGCTCGTTCTGGGTGGGTCCGTGTGTCTGTTCCTATCAGTCGTACTCTTCGTTATCTAGGTGATCCGATGTCCAAGGAAGGCGATAAACCAGCAGGTTTGCTCAGCGGTCTACGTGATGCATTCGGTCGTGGAAAGCGGCAAGTTTCCGAAGAAGAGATCATAGAGCTCGTTGGCGATGCCGACGAGTTGCTTGATGACGAGAAGCGCATGATCGGCGAGATTCTCTCGCTTGGCGAGCTCACTGCGGCCGATGTCATGCAACCACGCGTCGACATCATCGCCGTTGAAGACGACGAGACAGTGCGCGCTGCGCTTGAGCGCATGAGGGGTACGGGCTACTCCCGGTTGCCGGTGTTCCACGAAGATCTCGACCGCATCGTTGGAATCGTGCGCTACAAGGACCTTATCCCCGCTGTGCTCGACGGCGAGACGGACGCTCCTGTGACGGAGTACATACGCGAAGCGCTTTTCGTCCCGGAGACGAAAGACCTGTTGCCGCTGCTTTCGGAGATGCAAACGAATAGGCAACAGATAGCGATCGTGGTCGACGAGTACGGCGGAACCGATGGTTTAATAACCGTCGAGGACATCGTCGAGGAAATTGTGGGAGAGATTATCGACGAGACGGATGACGCTGTCCCGTTCGTAACCAACCTCACGGAGGACGAATGGCTCGTAGACGGTCGACTTCCTGTCGAGGAAGCGCGCGAGCTCGGTTGGCCAGTCGTTGAATCGGATCAGTACGACACCATCGCGGGATGGCTGCTCGACACGCTCGATGCTGTTCCGCGAATCGGCGATGAACTCGTCGTCGACGGCTATCGGTTCAAAGTGCGTGCGATGCGCCGCCGTCGGATACAGGGGCTGCAGGTCAAACGACTTTCGGATGCCGAAGCATCTGAGTGAACGACCTGAGCGCAAGGCGATGTAAGCGAATTTCGCTTCGTAGAAAGCAAGAAGGGGTTGCGTGGCTGACAGACAGCTATATCGTTCGCGCAACGCGGTTCTTGGAGGAGTCTGCGCTGGCATTGCCGAGCGAATCGATGCCGATGCAATCGTTGTGCGCATATTCGCCGTTCTGCTTTCGTGCGTCACGTTCGGCTTGGCGATAATCGCGTACGCCGTGCTGTGGGTGCGGTTGCCGCTCGAGCCTGAAGGCCCTGAGCCGTTCGAGGTCATGCCAGAAAATGCCGAATCGAACGTGTTCGGAACGATTGTCTACCAAGAAGACGGGACAGTGCTCAGGAGCACCAGTCTCAATCAGTCGAATAACGAAGGGTTCCCCATCTTTGCTCGCCTTGCCGTGGCGGTGGGGCTCATGTTGTTGTTCCTCGTTGTTTCAATTAATGTATCCCCGCTCGTTCCCGGTACGCGATGGTGGCAGTTCTGGCCCCTCGCATTTATGATCGTGGGTTTGTTCCTGATGATCATGCCGGTGAAAAGCAAGTTCGAGGCGCTCTGGCATGCAGTCGGCATCCTCATCACCTCGGCGGCCGCCTTGTTGCTGCCCATCGTTCTCGAGATTGCGCCTCCCGATTCGATATCCGATGCTTTCGCAACGCTGTGGCCTCTCGCCGTTATGGCGCTTGTGATCTTCGTAATTGGAATCGCAACGAAAAAGGGCCTTGTTGTGATTACGGGGTCGGTCCTTTTTGCGATGTTCTGCTTGCTGACCCTCTATCTCTTTGCCTTGCCCTAAACAGCTGAAGCGTCAAAGACGTTCGTAATTGGGTTTTGAACGACCGTTCGCCTTTGGCGATGGATTATGCACACTTGTCTCTTAGCCAATGTCATAGCAGTTGAACAGGCATGATGTAGTCAAATCCTCAAAAAGTCGAACAAAACGTGAATCGCGTCTCCACAAAAAATTGCATCGAAATACCCTGCTACGCTAAAATATAACGCCCGCAGCGTTAGCGACGCTATCGCTGAGAAGGAATTTGAAATATGAGTCGGAAGCAGCCTAAACGAACAGCCGGCAAAATGGTGAAGACCGCCATCGCCGGCTTTTTTATTTTCGCTATCGTGGGTAGCGTTGGTCTCGGTGTGGCCTCAGCCGACCCAGACGACGAGCTCGCGCGTGCTGGCGCGTTCGGTTTCGACTCCACTACCAATGAATCCACACTGACTTCGCGGGCGACGAATGCCGCTATCACTACCGACTCTTCGAGCGGTGTCGTTCGCGAGCAATCGATGCTTGCGTCAACCTCTCAACGTAACGTTGATAGCGGCTTGAAGATGATTGACGCAAAGGAAAAAGCCGAGCAAGAGCGTATTGCCGCCGACAACATTGCCGTTTTCGAACGAGTCGAATCGAAGAAGGCCATGCAAGGTGTTGCGTCCACGCCGGCTCCCACAGCAGATGTCGTTGCTGATGTTCAGCCTGAAACCGTGGAAAAGCAGGCCGAGCCAGTTGAAACTGATGTCCAGGAAGAGCCGTTGATGGAATACAACCTTCCGGCAATCGATTGGTCAGTCGGTCGAGAGGCGTTTGTGGCTGAGTGGTCTGCACGTATCGATGCTTACCTAGCTGGTTCGCCGCTTTCCGGTTATGGTACTACGTTCGCCGAGGCCGCATGGGAAAATGGCATTGATCCGCGCTGGTCGCCCGCCATCTCCAACACCGAGTCGGGCAAGGGCTCGGTTTGCTTCCTGCCGCATAATGCATGGGGTTGGGGCTCTTCCGCATGGGGCGATTGGGATACTGCGATCCGCGCGCATGTCGCTGGGTTGGCGAGCGGTTACGGATACAGCTTGACACCTGAAGGCGCTGCTATGTACTGTCCACCGCATGCCGCCGACTGGTACAACAAGACGCTCGCCCAAATGGCGTCCATCTAGGTCGTTGCGACCAAATCAACTACAATAATATGCGCTGAATTCCAAAGAAGGGAATGGTATGCGTAATGTGATCGTGGTGGGATGCGGGCGCGTCGGTTCTCGCCTTGCGGGCATGTTGTCCGACAACGGAGCCAACGTTTGTGTTGTCGACATCAAAGCGGACGCATTCTCGAATCTCGGGCGTAATTTCAACGGCTCGACAGTGCAGGGTCTTGGATACGACGAAGACACCCTTGTCAAAGCTGGCATAGAAGACTGCGATGTCGTGGCGGCCGTCACCCAATCGGACAATGCCAACCTCATGACAACCGAGGTTGCGAGCCGTCTCTACAACGTCCCCCATGTTATTGCACGCTTGTACAATAGCGACCACGAGCGCGCTTACATGCAGTTGGGCATCGACTACGTGTGCGGCACGACTCTCGTTGCCGAGGAGGTGTTCAGCAAAGCGCTTTCAGGCCACGGCTCGCATTTGGACACATTTGGTGACTACGAGGTTTTGCGGTTTTCGCTCGACCTCTCGTGGAGAAACAACGAGCCGATTCACGTATACGAAATCGAGCGGAGCCATGACATTCGCATCATCGCATTCGAGCGCAAGGATGGTTCGGCTTCGTCCATTCCGTCAGGTGAGTCGACATTGCATCATGGCGATTTGGTTCTCGCCTGCGTCAGGCACGATCTGATCGACGAGTTCAGCAAGTTCATTCAAGCTTAGGAGGCGACCGTGTATATCGTTATCACGGGAGGTGGCAAGGTCGGTGAATACCTGGCGACAGTTCTGCTCAAGAGCGGTAACGAAGTGGCCATCATCGAACGAAGCGCCGAGACAGCCGATCGCCTGTCCATGATATTGCAGGGTCGTTATCTCATCATCAGGGGTGATGGATGCGACTCGAAGTACCAGGAAGATGCAGGCATCCGCAAGGCCGACGTGTTCGTTGCTGCAACCGGTCAGGACGACAACAACCTTGTGGCGTGCGAAATCGCTTCGCGAGTCTATGGCGTGCCGCGTACCATTGCGCGCGTCAACGCTCCGAAAAACCAACGTATCTTCCGCGCGCTCGGCATCGAGAGCATTTCATCGACCGAGATGATTGCAAACCTCATCGAAGAGGAAACGCTCATGGGCACCGTGGGCGTCGTTACGTCGCTCACGCATGGTAACGTGGTGCTCTCGGAAATCCCCGTTCCCCATATGAGCTTTCACGACAATGACGAAGGTGTCTCGGTCTACGATATCGAGATGCCCGAGAACTCGATTATCGCCGCCGTTTCGACGAAAGACGACGTCCAGGTCGTTGGCGATGATACCGTGCTGTTCCCAGGCGACACCGCCATCGTGGTTGCAGATCGCGATCAGGTGCCCCACGTGCGCACGGTATTCAAGAACCTATAGAAACGAGCCTTTCCGAAAGAGGGATTTACCCGGCAGAGGAGCAACATGCTGGGCAGGAAGGAGACATCATGATTGGCCGTTACACTCGTCCCGAAATGGGTTCCATCTGGGAGATGCAAAACAAGTTCGAGATCTGGAAGGAAATCGAGGTGCTGGCATGCGAGGCCCAGGCCGAATTGGGTGCTTGCGGCATTACGAAGGAAGAAGCCGCCTGGATTCGTGAACATGCAGATTTCACGGTAGAGCGCATCGACGAGATCGAGAAGGTGACGAACCACGATGTCATCGCTTTCCTCACCAACATGGCTGAGTACATCGATGCTGATATTCCCGAGGACATGGAGCCGCCAAGCCGTTGGGTGCATTACGGCATGACTTCGTCCGATCTGGGCGACATGGCGCTGTGCTACCAGATCACGCAGGCTTGTGACATCATCATCGCCGACATCAAGCGGCTGGGGGAGGTGTGCAAGCGTCGCGCGTTCGAGTTCGAAGACACGCTGTGCGTCGGCCGCACGCACGGCATTTCTGCCGAACCCATGACGTTCGGCATGAAGTTCGGCAGTTGGGCCTGGATGCTCAAGCGCGATCTCATCCGTATGGAGCAGGCGCGCGAGATGATCGCAACGGGCGCTATCTCCGGCGCTGTCGGCTCATATTCGAGCATCGACCCGTTTGTCGAGAAGTACGTTTGCGAGAAACTGGGCCTCACGCCCGACCCGCTTTCAACGCAGGTCATCGCGCGCGACCGTCACGCGCAGGTCATGACGACGTTGGCCACGGTGGCGTCTACGCTCGAAGCAATTGCCATGCAAGTGCGCTTGCTGCAGCAGACCGACGTTATCGAAGCCGAAGAGCCGTTCAAGAAAGGCCAGAAGGGTTCGTCGGCCATGCCGCACAAGCGCAACCCCATCACGGTCGAGCGCGTTTGCGGTCTGTCACGTGTCGTGAAGGCCAACTCGCTTGTTGCTTTGGATGATGTGGCGCTCTGGTACGAGCGTGACATCAGCCACTCCGGCGCTGAGCGCGTTGCCTTGGCCGATAGCTTCATCGCTCTGGACTACATGTTCTACAAGATGCAGCCGCTGCTCGACGGGCTGTTCACCTATCCGGCCAAGATGGAGCACAACCTTTGGCGTACGCGCGGGCTCATCTTCAGCTCGAAGGTGCTGCTTGCGCTCGTTCAGACCGGCATCACGCGCGAGGACGCTTACGTTATCGTGCAACGCAATGCCATGCAGGTGTGGGAAGACATCCAGAACGCCGTTGACGGTCCGTCGTACCGTGAGCGCCTCGAAGCCGACCCCGATGCGAAGCTTACGGCCGAGCAGCTCGACGAGATCTTCGACCCATGGGCGTTCCTGACGCGCAAAGACGAGATTTTCGCTCGCTTGAAGGACATGGAGTTTTAGCAGCTCGTTTGTACAAGGTGGCCCCGTCCGCTCCGGCGGAGGGGCTTGCCTACAGCAGTTCAGCTAATCAAAGCTATTAATTAGACAGTGCTTCACAAGCGGCTTCGCCCCTCCGCCGGAGCGGGCGGGAGCCGCTTGCGCTATACGACTTGGCTTATCGCGATGCGCCGAGCGTGGGCGGTGTGCGCCGCTTCCGCAGGCACCATTCTCTTTTTATTTAGATTAGCCGAGGAGCTGTAGGCGCACACCGCCCACGCTCGGCGTTCAACACCGCCGCTAAACCGCGGTCCAGACCTTTACGCGGCAAGTCTTAACAGGATCGCTGCCGACAGGGGAGTAGTCGATGTTCGTGTACGTCACGAACGTATCGTGGGTACCCGTTGAGGCGAGGTACTCGCCGTATGAGTCGGCGCCGTTGTCCACGTCGAACGCAAAGTATTTGCCGGCTTTGAGGTCGACGGCGCATACCGAATAGCTTGATTTCACGATGAACAGGTCCTTGCACCAAGCGGGGGGTGCAGTCGGTGTGCGCGCGAACCCAAACCATTTCGCGTTGTCGTAATCACCGTTCTGCGGCTTTTCCATGGGGGTGTACGTGCCCATGTTCTTGATCGCACCGCCGTAGTTGTAGATGTCGGAGAACGAGAACATGAAGCCGTTGCGCCCATATCCTGCCTCGAGTGGGTGCATCGCACCGGGCAGCGTGAGCGTATCGTCGACTTCGCCCGACGAAACATTCACGTTGGAAAGCTGGTAGTAGATGCTCGACGAATCGACGCGCGGAGTGATGACGACGGAATCTTCCGCAGCATACAATGGAGTGCCCATACGACGTGCATTTTCGAGAACCGTTGTGGCTGACGGTGTGCCGATTGTCGCCTTCATCAAACGCGATGTGAGGCCTTGGTCGTTCGGAAGCTTCGGCAATACCTGCCAGAGCGCCTTGTCGCCGACGGCAGCAATTGTTGGTGTGTCGTATGTCGCATCGCCCTCTTCGAGCTTGACAGGGTTTACAAGCGTGCCGTTTGAGAGAAGGGCGCTGTACACACGCCAGGTGCCCTCGAGCACATCCGCTTCGGTCCAGATGACTCCCTTCGAGGTGGCACGCACGTCGTAGACCTCGAACCCTTCTTTCGAGCCAACGGCTTCCTCAAGAACCGTGGTGAGCGCGCCGCTTCCAAGCGAGAGGATGCCGATTTGCGTAAGGGGTTTTCCCGTTTCGGTGGGAAGCAGGCAGGCTGCAACCTGGTCATCGTTGGCCCACACGAGCGTACCGTATGGCAAGTCGAATTCACCGATTTGCGAAACCATGCCATCAGGGGAGTCGAGCACTTCGAGGTCGGTGAGAGGCGTGAGCGCATCGTCGGGAGCATCGAGGTAGGTGATCTCGTTGTCATCCGAATGCGCGCCGGCGACTGCGGCTCCCACGCCAACAACTGCGACGGCTCCGACTCCAATTGCACCATAGAGAAAGCGCCGACGCGTGACGAGGACTTGCTCGTTCTTGAGGTCGGTTGCGGATAGTTCGACCTTTGGGCTCTCGGTCGACTTTACGCGAGTGGTGTTGCGGGGTGTTTGGGTGCTCATGATGCCGAATTATATGCCAGTTCGGCAGTTGCAAGATAACCCTTCAGTCACAAATGATAGAATTAACTCCAAATACAAACAGTCGCTCCATCGTGTGGGCGTACTATAAACGAAACAGATTCGAACACGAAAGAGGTAATGAAATGGGTAACGAAACGCGCCGCATCATGCTTGTCGAAGACGAGAAGGCCATCCGCGACGCCGTAACCGCCTATCTGGAGCGCGAGAACTACTGGGTAACGGCCATCGGCGACGGCCAGGATGCACTTGACGAGTTCGCAAAGCATCACTTCGACCTGGTCATTCTCGACCTCATGCTTCCTCGCGTGCCCGGCGAGCGTGTCTGCCGTGCCATCCGCGACAACTCGGACGTGCCGATTATCATGCTGACTGCAAAAGGCGAAGTCGAAGATCGCATCATCGGTCTTGAGCTGGGCGCCGACGACTATCTGATCAAACCGTTCAGCCCGCGTGAGCTCGTGGCGCGCGTCCGTGCGCTTCTTCGCCGCGTTCACGCCGATTCCGAACCCCAGCGCGAAGTGCTCGAGTTTGGCGATTTGACCATCGACGTGTCGGGTCACAAGGTTCTAGTTGCCGGCAAGGAAGTTGACCTCACGGCATCCGAGTTCAAGCTTCTGACCACCTTGTCCCGCTATCCTGGTCGCGTCTATTCGCGCATGGAGCTCGTCGAGAAGGTGCTCGGCTACGATTTCGAAGGCTACGAGCGCACGATCGACAGCCATGTGAAGAACCTTCGCGCTAAGATTGGCGACAATCCGCGTAGTCCCAAATGGCTTCACACGGTGCATGGCGTGGGCTATCGCTTCGAAGATCCCACGAAGTCCGCAACACAGCAGTAATTGTCATCTGATCTGACAGAATCCGTGACTGACGAGGTTAAAGAGGCTTCGGCGTCCCTAGATGTCGACGCTGTCGATGAAGGTGTCGAGGACGAGTCTGCCGAAATCGAGGAGAAAACTCGCAAACGGCGTAGCTTCAAGTGGAGCAGCTTGTCGTATGCGACGCGCGTCACGTTGTCGTTTGCCCTGATTGCTGCCATGACAGCGTTGGTGGCAATCGGCGTCGTCTCGTTTGTGTGGCAACAGCATTTCCAGACGTACACGCAGGAGAACATGCGCATCCTCGCCGAGACGACGGCGGCTCAGATTTCTGCGCGTTACGAGCGTGCTGAATCGTTCAGCGACTACGTGCTGCAACCCGCTGGCAATGCCGTTGTGGTGACACAGGGCATCGGCATGCAGGTGGTTGACACCGATAATACGGTGCTGTTCGATTCGACGACCGAGCTCACGGGCGAAGATGGTTTCGAGACACCGTCGATCGCGCCGCTTCCTGGACCTGACAACATTGCGCGTGCGCCCATCATCGTCAACGACCAGGCCGTCGGCTCGGTACGCGTGTGGGTGTACGGCTCAGACAGCCTGCTACGCTCGACTGACCGAGAATTCCGCGATCGTTCATACCAGGCGATGGTTCTGGCGGCCGTCATCGCCATTGTGCTGGCGTCGATCTTCGGCTACTTCTTCGCACGCAACCTCGTCAAGCCCATCAAGCGTTTGACCGATACGGCCGAGCAGCTCAAGGAGGGCAACTTTGAAGCGCGCGCCCACCTCAAAGGTGAGGACGAGCTCGCACAGTTCGGCAACACGTTTGACGCGATGGCCGAGGCCGTCGAACGCGACCGCAAGCTCGAACGTCGGCTCACGACCGATGTCGCGCACGAGCTGCGCACACCGCTCATGGCCATTCAGGCCACGGTCGAGGCGATGGTCGATGGCGTCTTGCCGGTTGACGAACAGCGCCTGATGACCGTCGACTCCGAAGTCATGCGCTTGTCGCGCCTTGTCGACTCGATGCTCAAGCTTTCGCGTCTCGAGAACCGCGCAAATCCCAACAAGGAAGAAATCGTCAACGTCGGCGAGGTGGTTTCCGGCATCATCGCTACCCATGAGGCATATGTCCGAGAATCCGGCCTCACCCTCAGCTACAAGGCGGACCCCGACGTGTACGTGCTCGGCGACCCCGATCTCATTCGTCAGGCGACGGCGAACCTCATCTCGAATGCTGTTCGTTACACCGACGAGGGCGGCAAGATCAAAGTTCGCGTGAAGCGCGGCGAGACAATGGCGTCGATTGCCGTTCAAGACACTGGCATTGGCTTGACTCCCGAGGAAGCACGCATGGTGTTCCAGCGCTTCTGGCGCGCTGATTCCGGTCGAGATCGCGAAAGCGGTGGCTTGGGCATTGGCTTGACGGTGGTCAAGCAAATCGTCGACCGTCATGATGGATGGGTGCAGGTTGAAGGCCGCAAGGGCGAAGGCGCTTGCTTCACAATCCATATTCCGCTCTACAACGAGCGGGAACAGCGCCGCAAGAACGAGGCAAAGGCTCGCGCTGAACGTGCTGCCCGCAAAGATACCGGCCGCATTCGCTCCCGATAACTGACTTGTGGACTGAGGGGCCAACGCGCCTCCACACAACCCTGATTTTTGGCAAAACGTCGGAGGTTTATCAGCTTGCTTTCTGCAAGCGTTTGTTTGAGCCATAATATTCAGGTTCGACATGTTTCTGGTGAAAGGGCTACACATGAGCGTTATCGATATCAAACCTGATGCGCAAGGTAAGGTTCGCGATCTTTACGATTTGGGCGACAAACTGCTGCTCGTCGCGACTGACCGTATTTCCGCGTTCGATTACATCCTCGAGGACGAGATTCCGCACAAGGGTGCTGTTCTCACGCAGATTTCGGTGTTCTGGTTTGAATTGCTCGAGGGCGTTGTTGAGAACCACCTGATATCGACGGATGTGGCAGACCTGCCGGAGCAGTTCCAGCCCTACGCAGACTACCTGCGTGGTCGCTTCATGCTGGTGCGCAAGGCCGAGATGTTCCCAATCGAATGCATCGTGCGTGGCTATCTGGCTGGCAGCGGCTTGAAGGAATACAACGCGAAGGGCACGGTGTGCGGCATCGAGCTGCCCGCAGGCCTTGTGAACTCGTCGAAGCTCCCCGAGCCGATCTTCACGCCTTCGACCAAGGCTGAAATCGGATTGCATGACGAGAACATCAGCTTCGAGCGCTGTGCCGAGATCATCGGCGATGAAAAGGCAGCCGCTCTGCGTGATCTTTCGCTCGCCGTTTACACGAAAGCCCGCGACCATGCAGCCGAGCGCGGAATCATCATCGCTGATACCAAGTTCGAGTTCGGCATGCTCGACGGCAAGGTCATTCTGGCCGATGAAGTGCTGACGCCCGATTCATCACGCTTCTGGCCGGGCGACTTGTACGAAGAGGGCAAAGACCAGCCGAGCTTCGACAAGCAATACGTCCGCGACTGGCTTACTGCCAATTGGAACAAGCAGGGCAATCCGCCCCGCCTCCCGCAAGAAGTCATCGAGAAGACTTCCGAGAAATACGTTCAGGCATACGAGAAGATCACTGGGCGCACGTTCCAGTTCTAACCAAGAAGGATGGTCCCTTTTCGGTTAGCTTCGAAACGAGGAAAGCATGACGCAACGCAACCCCATGAACGACCGCTATACGGAAGAGAATCGCACGGGAAAGACGCGCAAGAGCTCGGCATCCGCAAAGCCAAAAGCCGAACGAGCGGCTACCGTGCGCGAGCCTGCACCCAAGACGAAAGAGCAGAAGAAGAAGGAGCGTAAGGAGCGGGAGCGCAAGGAGGCCGAGAAGGCCCAGGCGTTGAACGGGCGCTACGAGCAAACTGAAGGCTACAAGACCTTGCGCCGTTTCTGGTGGGGATGCCTTATCGGCGCCATCGTGCTCACAGCTGCCTCGTTCTACCTGACGAACCGAGAAGGCATGCAATCGGTTTCGATGGTTGCAATGGTGATCGCGTACGCCCTCATCATCGTGGCTTTCTATATCGATCTTGGCAAGATTCGCAAGGAGCGCAAGATCTACAACGCATCGATTGCCAACAGCAATACGAAGGAAGCGCGGCGCGAGCAGAAGCGCATGCGCGCCGAACAGCGCGAGATGGAAAAAGAGGCTGCAGAAAAGTTCGAGGCTGCCAAAGCCGAAGAAGAGGCCAAGAAATCACAAGGCTTCTTCAGCCGGTTCCGCAAGAAGGATCAGGGTTCTGAGCAGGCTCAAGACCAGGAGCAGGGCAAGGACGACCCGAAAGAGCAGTAACGCGTTGCTTGGCTTCAGGGTGTTATGCCGTCTGGAGCTCGGCGTGATGCTTGCGAGTTAGCAAATAGAAAATCGGCGTGTCCAAGGCGGCAAGCACGAACTTGCATAGATATTGGCCGACCATCATGGCACCGAGCTGCGGTAGCATGGCGGAGTCGAACAGCCATCCGAACCCGAAGCCGAACGCAATTCCGATGAAAACGACTGTGTCGATGATCTGCGAGGTCATGGTCGATGCGTTGTTCCAAACCCAACGGCTGCGCGTTGACTTGCCGCTTCCGAGCATATGATTGCGGATGCGATGGAAGATGAACACATCCCACGACTGCGACAGCAGGTAGGCGCACATGCTCGCGAGGACGAAAATGGCGTTTTGCCCGAGCAGCATCTCGTACGAAGCTTGCATTGCCGAATCTGCCGCTGGAAGCACTTGCCCGATTATGATCAAGCAGGTTGCCAGCACTTGGCAGCCGAAACCGCCCAGCACGACCGTGCGCGCTTCCTTGCGGCCCCAGATTTCGCCGATCACATCGGTCATGAGGAACGTCACACAGTAGCAGATGACGGCGCTTGGCACGAGAATCGTGCTGCCGAACAGCGGAATGCCGGTTTGGATTGTCTTCGCGGTGATGACGTTGGAGATGACGAGCGCCACGGCGAAGACCATGGCGCACAGCATGAGATTCGTATTCGTTTTTTTCATAGCAGTGCAGTCCTTAGTATTTTTTAGGTTGGATGTTGCGAACAACCTCCCAGAGTCGGCTGGGAACCGTTTGGCCATTCTAGCGGGCGCCGTCGCCCTTGTCTAGGTCAGCTAGCTGGTCGAACATGCGCTTCTGCGCAATCTCACCATAATCGAAATCAGGATTGGCCCAATTGGCAAAGGGGTAGATCGAAATGCCGCCACGAGGATAGAACATGCCACGGACCTCGATGTATTTCGGATCCATGAGCTTCACGAGGTCTTTCATGATGATGTTGGTAACGTCTTCGTGGAAGTCTCCGTGGTTGCGGAAGCTGAACAGATAGAGCTTGAGCGACTTGCTTTCGACCATGCGCACGTTGGGGATGTAGTTGATGTAGAGCGTGGCGAAGTCAGGTTGCCCGGTGATGGGGCAGAGCGTTGTGAATTCAGGGCAACGGAACGTGACCATGTAATCATGATCCTGATGCGCGTTCTCGAACGTCTCAAGCAAACTTGGATCGTAATCGGTTGGATATTCGACGTGCTGGTTTCCCAACAGCTTCAGGTCTGCACGTGTTGTCATGTCGTCTCCCGTTCCGTTTAGGGGCGTCTCGCTTGGTTTGCAATGTGAGCTCGTGGACTAATCTAATCAAAAAGAGTCGTCTCTTCTTGGTTTTACTGCCGTCACGGTATTATAAGTTGAAAGATTGAGGAGGAGTGCATGGCAGATCATATGCGGCGAAATGACAAGCTTCAATCGCTGACGGCAAGTGCACAAAGGTCGAGCAGGCCTCAAGTATCGAATAGGTCCCAAGCGTCAAACAGGCCTCAGGCGTCGAACAAGCCGCAAACCGGAAGTCCCCGTCGCCCTGAAAGGCGGTATCCCGACAACCGGCAGCAGGGCAAAGTGACATCGGGGGAGTTCTTCAAGCGAAACGCTACCTACATTCTTTCGGTGGTAGCTGTGGTTGTCCTCGTCGTGCTCATGATTTTCTTCATCAGGGCGTGTGCACCCCAAGAGAAGCAAGCAGATGACCAGGGTGCTACCTACACGAGCCCGTACGATTGGACGAAGCTCGACCATAGCAACAACCGTTTCGCATATGTCGTGAACGGGCAGGTCAAGTCAAGAATCGGAATCGACGTATCGGAAAGCCAGCTCGATATCGACTGGCAAGCAGTTGCCGCCGATGATATCGATTTCGCGATGATCCGCCTGGGGTATCGTGGGGCGACTGAAGGCGACTTGTATCTTGATAACTATTACTTAGACAATTTGGAAGGTGCGCGCAATGCGGGCATCGATTGCGGTGTTTACTTCTTCTCGCAAGCAACAAACAAGCAGGAGGCCATTGAGGAAGCCGAATTCGTGTTGGACAACCTGGGAGGAGCTTCGCTCGAGTACCCGATTGCGTTCGATTCCGAAGTCGTGCCCAGCCTTGGCATAACCCGCACGGCAAATCTCTCGAAAGACGAGATGACCGCTATTGCCGATGCGTTCTGCAAGCGCATCGAGCAAGCAGGGTACCGTACGCTCATCTACGGCAACGCGGGCGACTTGTCTCGCTATGATGACTCGATTGTCAACGATGGCGGGGTATGGTGGGCGGAATACGGCCCCAACCAACCGAACCATTATCTCGATATCGTGATGTGGCAGTATTCGAACGGAGGCGACGTTGCGGGTATTGACACAGCTGTCGATATGAACATCGATTTATCCAACGCCCTTGCGTAGAGCAAAGGTCAAACATCTTGTTTCAAAAATGAAAACGAGCCATCGATGCAGACTCGATGGCTCGCTCTGATTGCGGTTGCAGCTTTGGTTTCTAGAGTGCTGCGACGACGGCTTTCTTCACGTCGTCCATGTCGACTGTGGGCTCGAAGCGAGCGATGATGTTGCCTTCGCGGTCGACCAGGAACTTCGTGAAGTTCCACTTGATGTAGGCTTTCTCGCCGAATTTGCTGTTGTTCGCCTGTGCGAATTTCTCAAGCGCCTTGTTCTTGAGGCCCTTGCCGAAACCCTCGAAGGGCTTCTCGGTGGCCAACAGGGCAAACAGCGGATCTGCGTTCTCGCCGTTGACGTCGATCTTCTTGAACTGCGGGAACTCGGTTCCGAACTTCACCTGGCAGAACTCGTGGATTTCGTCATCCGAACCCGGTGCCTGGTCTGCAAACTGGTTGCAGGGGAAGTCAAGGATCTCGAAACCTTGATCGCGATATTCCTTGTACATCGCCTCGAGCGGCTCGTAATGCGGGGTGAAACCGCAGCCGGTGGCAGTGTTGACGATGAGCAGGACTTTCCCCTTGTAATCGGCCAGCGAGACTTCGCTGCCGTCGCGTGCTGTAACGTTCAGGTCGTAAATGCTCATGAGGGCTCCTTTCAATGTAGTGTCTTCGTTGTTTATATTATTGCATAAAATTAAATTGTATGCAATATAATTTTAGCTCCATTGGGGTTTTCATGGCGTTCTTGTTCGCTATAATGCATCGGGTCGAAAGGGACGAGTGAAGAATCTGATTGCACAATTCATGAAGTTCGGTGTGGTGGGCGTCATCGCCTTCTTCATCGATTACGGTCTGCTTGCGTTCTGCACTGAGGTTCTGCACATCAACTACCTGGTCAGTGCCACGATCGGCTTCACAGTGTCGGTTGTTTTCAATTACCTTGCGTCCATGCGCTACGTCTTCACGCACAAAGAAGATATGAGCCGTCGACGTGAATTCATCATCTTCGTTGTTTTGTCGATTATCGGACTTATCATAAACAACGCATGCATGTGGGCCGGCGTCGAGCTGCTCGGTTGGCATTACCTGATCGTGAAGATCGGTGCCACGGCCATTGTCATGGTGTGGAATTTTGTAACGCGAAAGATTTTCCTCGACGCGGGGAATTAGGCCGAGCCGGAGGAAACGGTCCTCATAGGCTCGTTGGGAATAGGAGAGAGAGCAATGCCCATTACCGATTATCTGATCATGAACGCTGCGAAGTTTCCTGACGATGTTGCACTCGTCGAAGTGAACCCCGCGATTCGCGAGAAGCGCGGCAAGGCATGGAGCGAGTACGAGCTCGTCGAGACTGCGCCATCGAAGCGCTATCGCCGTGACATCACATGGCGTACGTTTAACGAGCATTCGAACCGTTTTGCACACATGCTCCTCGATTCCGGAGTGCAGCGCGAAACGAAGGTCGCCATCCTGATGATGAACTGCCTTGAGTGGCTTCCCATCTACATGGGCGTGCTGAAATCTGGCGCCATTTCGGTGCCGTTGAACTATCGCTACACGGCGGAAGAGATTCGCTACTGCCTCGATCTTGCCGATGCCGAGGTGTTGATTTTCGGCCCTGAGTTCATCGGGCGCATCGAAGAGATCGTCGACAAGATTCCCAAGATCAAGCACTTGTTCTTCGTGGGCGAGGACTGCCCCGAGTTCGCGTGCAGCTACAACGAGCGCGTGCGCCACTTCACACCTGAGGAGCCGGCCATTCCCATCGTCGATGATGACTTGGGTGCCATCTACTTCAGCAGCGGTACGACAGGTTTCCCGAAAGCCATTCTCCACAAGCACAAGTCGCTTATGCGTGCAGCCATCACCGAGCAGAAGCACCACGGCCAACAGCATGAAGACAACTTCCTGTGCATTCCTCCGCTGTACCACGTAGGCGCGAAGATGCACTGGATGGGCGGACTGGTTACGGGCGCTTCCGCAGTCATCTTGCGTGGCGTGAGCCCCGAATGGATTCTGCGAACCGTTTCGGAGGAGCATTGCACGATCGTGTGGCTGCTCGTTCCGTGGGCCCAGGACATCCTCGATGCCATCGACGACGGTGTCGTGAACTTGGACAATTACGAGCTCGAGCAATGGCGCCTCATGCATATCGGCGCCCAGCCTGTGCCGCCGAGCCTGATCAAGCGTTGGATGAGCGTGTTCCCGAACCATCAGTACGATACGAACTATGGCCTGTCGGAAGGTATTGGGCCCGGCAGCGTGCATTTGGGCGTCGAGAACATCCACAAGGTGGGTGCCATCGGCATTGCCGGTTACGGTTGGGAAGCCGAAGTGCGTCACGAAGATGGCACGCTCGTTACGCCCGGCGCACACGATGTGGGCGAGCTTTGCCTGCGCGGCGATGGCGGCGTCATGGAGTGCTACTACAACAATCCCGAGGCCACGGCCGAAGTTCTGCGCGACGGCTGGCTTTATACGGGTGACGTGGCCGAGGTGGATGAGGACGGCTTCATCTACTTGGTCGACAGGGCGAAGGACGTCATCATCACGGGTGGCGAAAACCTCTATCCCGTCCAGATCGAGGATTTCATTCGCACGAATTCCGACGTGAAGGACGTCGCGGTCATCGGCATTCCCGACACGCGCTTGGGCGAAATCGCCTGTGCCATCATTGAGATGCGCGATGGGCGTTCTTGCACCGAGGAAGAGATGGCGGAGTTCTGCAAGGGGCTCCCGCGCTACAAGCGTCCGCGCAAGTACATCTTCGCCGAGGTGCCGCGTAATTCGACTGGCAAGATCGACAAGCCCGAACTGCGCAAGCGTTACGGTGCGGCGGGGCTTGTTGCTACCGAGACGTCGCACTAAACATCGGCACTATCACTAAGCATTCGTCCGTCCTCCGTTCGCGCGGAGGACGGACTTTTTTCGCGCTATAATATCGCATACAATTTAATTGCATGGTTATTGAATGAGGTAGGTATTTTATGGCGTCCAGCGATGTTGCATACGAAACGATTCCAACTGATGAACTGCTGAAACTTGAGAACCAATTGTGCTTTCCGCTGTACGCTTGCTCGAAAGAGGTTGTTCGTCGCTATACCCCGCATCTCGACAAGCTCGATTTGACCTATACGCAGTACTTGGTGATGATGGCTCTGTGGGAATACGGCGAACTGTCGGTTGGAGAGCTGGGCGAGCGGCTGTTCCTCGACTCCGGCACGCTCACGCCCATGCTCAAGAAAATGGAAGACAAGGGTTACGTATCGCGTGTGCGCAGCTCTGTTGATGAACGCCGTGTCAATGTGCGGCTAACTGAAGCTGGCGAGAAGCTGAAAGAAGAGGCGCGCGAAGTGCCTATGGCGATGGGCCAATGCGTCAACATCGATCCAGATGATGCTGCCAAGCTTGTGCACTTGCTCAGAAAAGTGCTCGCCAACGTACGGGAATCATAAGCGTCACGCAAATCGGCTGAATTGCTTCATGCTTCCCAGCACCTAATTCCAAACCTGTGAAAAGCCATTACGAAAAGATCATCGTCGCGTGCTGCTTCTTATCGCTGTTCGTCAACATCGGGTTGAACAGCACATCGTTCGCGGTCTACCAGCCGTACATCGTGTCGATGCCGGACATCGGTGATGCGGCTGGTTCGATCATCCTGTCCACGCGTATTCTCGTTTCGGCTGTTGCGACCATGCTCGTCAACCGTTTCTACGATTTCCTTGAAGCTCGGGCTGGCCTCTCGTTGGCGATGGTGCTGACAGCCGCGGCGTTCTTCGTGTACTCGACGGCTTCGACGCTTCCTGCCTTTCTCGCGGGTGCGGTACTTGCGGGCATTGCATATGGATTGGGGGGCATGGTAGCGACGGCCATGCTCGTGAACCGCTGGTTCAAGAGTGGCATTGGGACGGCAGTGGGGGTTGCTTCGGTTGGCAGTGGAGTGGCAGGATTCGTCATTCCCGTTGCGGCGACGTCAATCATTGAAGCGCACTCGCTTGTAGCTGCTTTTGCATGCGAGGGGGTCCTTTCGCTCGTTTTGGCGGTCGTCGTGTTCTTGTTTCTGAGGAATCGGCCTTCTGATTTGGGGCTTAAACCTCACGAGTCCAATATCGCGAAGTCAGGTCGCGGCAAAGAACAGGCCGCGCGCATTCGCAGAGGAGTTGAACTTTCGGTGCGCGAACGCTGGTTGGTGCTGGCTGCCATGGCGATGCTCGGCGCGTTCAGCATGAGCGCCATCGCGTATCTGTCGGTGCTGTTTGTGTCCTCGGGCTACGACATCCGCCTCGCTGCCGTGCTCTTGTCGGTCGCTGGCGTGTGCTTGACGATTGCGAAATTCCTGGTCGGCGAGATGTTCGACCGTCTGGGAACGCCAATTGCGTCGTTCATGATGTTCATTGTGCTCGTCGTGGGCCTTGTGCTTGCTTGCCTTTCAGGCTGTGAGGTTCCTGCCGTGGCTATCGGTGCGGCGGTGTGCATTGGCGCAGGGTTGTCTTTGGGTTCGGTTGGGTTGTCGGTGTGGTCTATCGAGTTGACGAGCCTCGAGTTGCGCGTGCAGTCGATCAAGAACTGCCAGGTTGCCTATTCTCTGGGTGGTTTCGCAATGAACGCGATTCCTGGTCCGCTCAAAGAGTTGACAGGCACCTATGTGACGTCGTACGCAACCATGCTCGCACTTGTCGTTGCGACCGCCTTCATCATTCTGGGCATGTATCGGAGGGTCTCTGCGCGCGGGCAATAGCCAAAAAGGACAGTCCCTTTTTGGTTGGCTGGCTTGCGCGGTGCAGCCTTATAATTGCCTTATGAACAAACACGTGAAAAAAATCGCCATCATCGGGGGCGGAGCAGCAGGTCTCGCAGCGGCTATTGCTGCCGGCGACCGCGCGAGGGAATTGGGCGTGCCTGTCGAGGTTGTGGTTTACGAACGTGATGACCGTGTTGGACGGTCGATACTCGCAACGGGCAACGGGCGCTGCAACTTCTCGAACCTCGAGCTCAGGATGAGCGAATACCGCAACGCCGACTTCGTGCAACGTGTTTTCGACGCAGTTGGCGACGAACGGTTTGTTTGCGATTTCTTCGATGGTTTGGGGCTCGAATGGCGCGCTGAGTCCGATGGCCGTCTGTATCCGCTGGCAAACAAGGCATCGGTTGTCGTCGATGTGCTGCGCGCTGCGGCTGCAGATTTGGGCGTGCGCGAAGCGTGCGAGCGCGAAGTCGTTTCAATCGAGCCGCCCCGCGAAGAAGGCAAGCTGTTCACGATGCGCATGAAAGACGGGGAGTTCCAGCGGGCCGATGCCGTCGTGCTCGCATGTGGTGGCAGGATGGCAGCTTCGATCGAGGCCGCTGGCGTGCCGTTTACACCGATGCGTCCCATGCTTGGGCCGCTGCGCGTGTCAGATAAAGAGATCCCGCTCGTGCGCGAGCTCGACAACATTCGCGTCAAAGCCTCGGTAACCCTCATGCGCGAACAGGATGGTGAGTGGACGGCCACTGCTGTCGAACAGGGAGAACTGATGTTCCGCAAATATGGCGTTTCGGGCATCTGTGTGTTCAATCTATCGCGGCTTGCCCAACAAGGTGACATGTTGAACATCTGCTTCCTCCGCGACGATCTTCGTGATCAAGCCGAGGGTTATCTCCAGGCGCGTATGCGTAACTTGGGGAAACGTTTCGGTGAGGGCCTCACATATGGGCAGATACTGCGCGGCATGTTGCTGCCGCGAGTGTCAGAGACGCTGCTCAAGAGCGTCGGGCTGAAGCTTGAGGATTCGTGTACGAAACGTGACATAGATGACTTGGCAAGTTTGTTGACATCCTTCTCGCTTGAGGTGGCGGGAATCGGAGATGCCGATTTATGCCAGGTTCGACGCGGTGGCTTTGCAGTTGAGGCGATGTCGCCCGACACCATGCAGGTTCATGACCGCCCGGGTCTTTTTATTGTTGGCGAAGCGCTCGACGTAGACGGACCGTGCGGTGGTTACAACTTGCATTGGGCTTGGACGAGCGGTTGCCTTTCTGGTAGGAGCGCCGTAAACAGTTTGCTGGGAATCGGGTGAGTCGCTGCCCTGGCCTCGGGCTGATTGTGCACAATGAGTCAGGGGCCAGGGTGGCGACTCATTCTGTGTGATGCATTATGAGGGAAGAGCATGATAGAGGTTTCCAATATCCGATTGCCGCTTGATGCTGGCTTGCCCGATGGCGAAAAGCTTGTACGGTCGGCGGTAGCCAACGTATTGGGAGTCAAAGTTGGCGCAATCACCGACTTGAAACTCCTAAAACGCAGTGTCGATGCGCGTAAGAAGAACGACGTTGGGTTTGTGGCGACGTATGCAGTCGGATTGTCCGATGCACAGCTGGAAAAACGTGCTCTCAAAGGTGTCGGCGTCTCTAAGCGTGTCAACGTTAAAGTGTACGAGCCGTATGAACCGCTTGAGATTCCCTGCGTCGAGCTTTCCGAAAGCACTCCACGGCCCGTTGTCGTGGGAACAGGCCCGGCTGGTCTGTTTGCCGGTTTGTATCTTGCCCGCGCAGGGTTGCGCCCGCTCGTCGTCGAGCGAGGCGGTGATGTCGAGGAGCGGCAACGCGCGGTCGCTGCGTTCAACGAGGGGGCCGACCTCGATTTGGCAACCAACATCCAATTCGGCGAGGGGGGAGCAGGCACGTTTTCAGACGGGAAGCTCACCACGGGCACGAAGAGCCCGCTCGCACGTCATGTCCTGCAATGGTTCGTCGACGCTGGGGCGCCCGACGAGATTCTCTGGCAAGCGAAACCGCATATCGGAACCGACAAACTCGTCGAGGTGGTGCGCGCGATGCGTCAGCAGATTGAAGACGCGGGTGGCGAAGTGCGGTTCCATGCAAAACTCGAGGAAATCGTGCTTGACGATTCTGGTCGACTTGCCGAAATCGTGGTAGCAGGGGAGAAAATGCCTGCACAAGCTCTCGTGCTCGCATGCGGCCATTCCGCGCGTGACACGTTCCGCATGCTGCAACGCGCCCAACTGGCAATGGAACCGAAAGCGTTTTCCGTCGGCGCGCGCATCGAGCATCGTCAAGCCGACATCGACCGTGCGCAATATGGGAAAGCGGCTGGTCATCCAGCGCTTGGTGCGGCAGACTACAGGATGGTCGCCCACTTGCCGAGCGGACGTTCCGTCTACACGTTCTGCATGTGCCCTGGCGGCGAGGTCGTTGCAGCTGCCAGCGAAGAGTACGGGGTCGTCGTCAACGGCATGAGCCGTTTTGCGCGTGACGCCGAAAACGCGAATGCAGCATTGCTCGTGGGCGTGACGCCCGATGACTTCAAGAGCCGCGATCCACTGGCGGGCACGGTGTTCCAGCGTCGCATCGAGCAGGCGGCATTCGGGGAGGCGCATGAGATGATGGGCGAGCCCTGGCAGGCTCCTGCGCAAACTGTTGGCGATTTCCTTGCCGACACGGTCGGCAATCCATCGAAGACTGTGACGCCCAGCTATCCGCGTGGCGTGGTGTGGTGCGATTTGCGCGAGATTTTCCCCGAATTCGTGACCGATTCGATTGCCGAGGCGCTTCCCGTTCTCGACCGCAAGCTTCACGGCTTTGCAGATGAAGGAGCGGTCATGACGGGCGTGGAAACCCGCAGCTCGAGCCCGGTGCGCATCTTGCGCGACGACGAGACGCTGCAAGCATGGAAGCAAGCGCCCCGCAAAAAGGTGAGGGCCCGCGACATCGCGCGTGGTCATGGGCGTCAGCCCGAGCCCGAGACACCGCATGTCCCCTCGGGCATTTTCCCCGCAGGCGAAGGCCCCGGCTACGCCGGCGGCATCATGAGTGCTGCGGTTGACGGCTTGCGCGTTGCCCAGAAAATCGTCGAGCTAGCTAAAACGGGACGGTCCTGCGTTGGCTAGCCTCGTTCGCGCGAGGGAGGAAAAGCACATGTGCGATGGATTTGCGGAAGCGGTCGAAGCGCTCAAGGCTGGCAAAGCCGTTGTTTTTCCCACCGATACCGTGTACGGTCTCGGGGTTTCCGTCGAGCATGCGCGCACGCCCCAGGCGATCTACGACCTCAAGCAACGCGATGCGGGCAAGCCGATTGCCTGGCTTGTCGGCGGAGTTGAAGCGCTTGATGAGTATGGCGCTGATGTACCTGACTACGCACGGGCGCTTGCGGCCAAGCATTGGCCGGGTGCTCTGACCATTATCGTGCGTGCGAACGAAAGCGTTCCGGAGGCGTTTCGCTCCGAAGCAGGGACCATCGGCTTGCGAATGCCAGACTGCAAGACGACTCTCGAGCTTATCGAGTCAGTAGGGTCTCCTCTGGCAACTTCTTCTGCCAACGTGTCGGGAAGCCCCGATTCGTCGTCTGCCGAATCAATCGACAAATCGCTGTTGGAGAAAGTTGCTGCCTCAATCGTGAATGACGTGGTGAGCGGCGGAGTTGCCTCCACCGTGATAGACTGTTCGCAAGGGAGAATTGTCGTTGTTCGTCAAGGAGCAATCGCCGTATCGGGGGAGACAGCAATCTCCGGTTCGGCTTCTACCGCAGATTAAGGTGGGGGAAAGGGATGATCATGACTGACCAGATTTTCACCGTACCGTTCGAGTACCCATCTCAAGATGGCATGTCGACCATCAATGCGAAGATGTGGACCAACACGAAGTTCGGCACGAGCGAACAAGAAGGTTCCGAGAAGCCCAAAGGCGTCATCCAGATAGTTCATGGCATGGCCGAATACATCGACCGTTACGACGATTTGGCGAAATACCTCGTGAGCCGCGGGTTTGTCGTGTGCGGCGAAGATCACATCGGACACGGCAAGTCTGCCTATGACTCCAGCGAGTGCGGCAACATGCCTGTCAATGGGGGTAAGGACATTTTGCTCGGTGACGTTCGGACGTTGCACCTCATGGCGCGTGAGCTGTATCCGGATGTTCCCTACATCATCTACGGACATTCGATGGGCAGCTTCATCACAAGGGCTTACATCGCTCGCTATGGCGATGACCTCGCAGCCTGCGTGCTCTCGGGTACGGGCAACGTTCCCGCTGCGCTTTCGAAGGTCGGTCGTTTCATGGCGCGCACGCTCGCATCAATAAAGGGAAACAAGTACAGGAGCCCCTTCATTGACAATATGGGTGCTGGTGCATATGGCAAGCAGATTGAGAATGCCCGCACACCGCTTGACTGGCTTTCCACCGACGAGGCGGTTGTCGATGCCTATATAGCTGATGATTTGTGCGGATTCATGTTCACCGTTGGCGGTTATGCGACATTGCTCGATCTCACAGCAGAGGTTGTAACTCCTGCGTGTGCTGCGAAGGTTCCCAAAGACCTGCCGATTTTCCTCGTCGCCGGCGATGGCGATCCGGTTGGCGACATGGGCAAGGGCGTAGTCGCTGCAGCTCAATTGCTGCGCGACGCCGGTGTCAAGCGCGTTGACGAGAAGATCTATGTTGGAATGCGCCACGAGATCCACAACGAGATCGGCCACGAGCAAGTGTACGACGACATCGCATCATGGATTGAAGACGCGGTAGCACGCTGAAAGGGACGGGCTCTTTCACGCGAATTGGAAAGGACACAGTATGAAGAAGTACGTCATCGCTCTTGACGAGGGCACCACGTCTGCCCGCAGCGTGCTCATCGATCACGAGGGGAAAATCGCTGGAGTTGCCCAGCGCGAGTTCGAGCAGCATTACCCGCATCCCGGTTGGGTCGAGCACGATCCCATGGACATCCTTTCCGCGCAGCTGGGCACCATGACGGAGCTGCTCGTTTCCAACGATGTGCAAGCAAGCGAGATCGACAGTATCGGCATTACCAACCAACGCGAGACCACTGTCGTGTGGAACCGCGAGACAGGCGAGCCGATTTTTAACGCCATCGTGTGGCAGTGCCGTCGTACGGCCAGCATTGTCGATGCATTGTGCAGCGACCCTGAGGTTGCGCAGACAATCACGGCAAAAACGGGGCTGATTCCCGATGCGTACTTCTCTGCGAGCAAAATCAGGTGGATTCTCGACAACGTCGAAGGTGCGCGCGATCTGGCAGAGGCGGGCAAGCTCGCGTTCGGCACGATTGACACGTGGCTCATCTGGGCTTTGACCGACGGCAAAGTGCATGCGACCGACCCCACGAACGCCAGCCGTACCATGCTGTTCGACATCCACACCATGAGTTGGGACCCCTGGCTGTGCGAGTTGTTCGATATCCCGATGAGCATGCTTCCCGAAGTGCGCCCATCGTCGGGTGATTTCGGCGAGACGGCGCGCGAGGGCATCGTGGCAGGCATCCCAATCCGCGGCGTGTCTGGCGACCAGCAAAGTGCATTGTTCGGGCAATGTTGCTTCGAGCCTGGTCAGGCGAAGAACACGTACGGAACCGGCTGCTTCCTGCTCATGAACACGGGCGATGAAGCGCCGTTGTCGAAGAACGGCCTTGTTACCACGGTTGCCGCAAGCGCTCCAGGTGCAGGTCCCGAATACGCCGTCGAAGGCAGTGTCTTCATGGGTGGAGCGCTCATCCAGTGGGTCCGTGATGGTCTGGGCTTGATTCAGAGCGCAGCGGAAACAGAAGCCATCGCTCTAAGCGTGGACAGCTGCGACGGCGTCTACATCGTTCCAGCCTTCACCGGCCTCGGCGCTCCCTATTGGGATGCGCAGGCACGCGGTGCAATCTATGGCTTGACCCGCGGTACAACTACCGCCCACATCGTGCGCGCGGCGCTCGAGGCGCTTGCCTATCAGGTTTACGACCTGGTGGGCGCCATGGAAACCGATGCGGGCATGCCGCTCAAGGTTCTCAACGTAGACGGTGGCGCCTCGGCGAACAACTTCCTCATGCAATTCCAAAGCGACATTCTCTGCAAGCCGATCCGTCGTCCCGAAAACGTCGAGACCACCGCACTCGGTGCCGCTTACCTTGCAGGTTTGGCTACCGGTTTCTGGAGCGGGCTTGACGACTTGCGTGCTTTGCGAGCAGGTGATGCAACGTATCTGCCCGACGAGAACAACGAGCGTTTGGCTGCGCGCATTGCCGGCTGGAAGGAAGCGGTCGGCCGCACGAAAACGCAGTAGATGCTAGCAACTCCCGCTTCGGGTACGAGTCCCGGGCGGGAGCTTGCCTACGGCGTCCTCGCCTTATCTATGTAAATGAAAAAATGTGGCTGCGGAAGCGGCTTCGCCCCCGCCCGGGACTCGTACCCGAAGCGGGGATATATAATAAACAGATAGTTTTCGTGCGTCTCGGAGGTAAGCGCTTATGAAGGTTAGTATCGCGAGCGATCATGCTGGGTTCGAGGAGAAAGAGCTCTTGAAGCCTTACCTCGTGGAGCTTGGACATGAGGTCATAGACCGCGGGCCCGATTCGGACGACCGCGTCGACTATCCCGATTTCGCCGAGCTGGTTGCAAAAGATGTTGCAGGTGGCGAGGCCGATCGCGGCGTGCTCGTTTGCGGTACGGGCATTGGCATGGCCATTGCGGCCAACAAGGTCGATGGCATTCGTGCGGCGAACGTCACGACTCCCGAATTCGCGGCGCTTTCCCGCGAACACAACGATGCCAACATCGTTACCGTGTCAGGTCGTTTCGTAACCGACGAAACCAATCGCGCCATCGTGAAGGCGTTCCTCGAAACTGCTTTCGGTGGAGGTCGTCACGAGGGCCGCGTAGCCAAGATCATGGCATTGGAGTAGTAGGGCGTTTCATCGCTGGGCAAGTCGGCATTGCCCGTAAGCGAGGTCAAGCGAAAATCGTTGAGAGACCTTGGCTCGAGCGATTTTCGCGGCGAGCGAAGGGCAATGCCGACTTGCCCATCACGAGGAGACTGAAATGGCTGACACAAGACCGTCTTGGGACGAATACTTCGCAACGTTGGCGCAGCAGGTTTCCACCCGCACCACCTGCACGCGTCGTGCCGTCGGCGCTGTGATCGTCAAGGAAAACCGCATTCTCGCCACGGGCTACAACGGTGTGCCGCGCGGCATGGCCCATTGCGCTGAGGTAGGGTGTTTACGCGAGCAGATGGGCGTGCCGTCTGGTCAGCGCCAGGAAATCTGCCGCGGCCTGCATGCCGAGCAGAATGCCATCATCCAAGCGGCGCGTTATGGCATCGACATCCGCGGTTCGAAAATCTACATCACCACGCAGCCGTGCATCACGTGCGCCAAGATGTGCATCAACGCTGGAATCGAAGAAATAATCTACGCGAATCCATATCCCGACGAGCTGTCGTTGGGCATGCTCGACGAAGCGGGCATTCCGTATCGCGTATTTGAATTGTAAAAATTGCTGAAGTCCTAATTTCGGGGTGTTTTTGCCCGCCGTTCGCGGGAAGTTTGGACTTTTCGTCCTAGGACGTTACCGTTTCGTTGACTATCCTATATGATAGGTTGAGTTGTCAATTGTGCACATATGCGGATTGGGACGAAAGTAGGTCATGTTCGTAGCGATTGTCATCGGTCTCGCGGTGGGTGTTGCAGCTTTTGCACCGCTCATCTTCGGGATGAACAAGGCTCGCATGGCTTCGCCGACCAGCAATCTCGGTCATGCCGGGTCGTTGCTGTTGGGTGTGTTGCTTTCGTTCATCGTGCTCGGGGTTGCTATGGCCGTGTGCGCCCTCTGGTTCCGAGACGTGGCAATTCCGTTCGTCCTCGCAGAGGCGTGCGGTCTTGTCATTTCCGCTGTTGTGTTTGGCATCTCGAAGAACTTGCGTAGGTGAGAAACGAAGGGGTTAAGCGATGGCTCACGAAGCTTTAAGCGGTACCGATCCTCTGGCGATGTTAAGCGCCCTGGTGCCCGAATTGAAGGAATCGTTCAATGCGGGTTTTGTCATCCCGTTTGGCGACACGGGCTTCGGCATCACGCAATACATGCTGTATGCCATCCTCGTATGGATCATTGTGTTCGCAGTTGTCATGCTTGCGGGCAAGCGTTTGACGCTCGTTCCGAACAACAAGTTCGTCAACATGGTCGAATACGGCTATCAGATGGTGCGCAACAACATCGGTGAGGGCACCATCGGTCACGGTTACAAGAAGCACATCCCGCTGCTTGCAACCTTGTTCTTCTTCATCCTCATCTCGAACTTCATCGGCCTGATCCCCGGCTCGAAGGCGGCAACGGGTTCGCTGCAGATCAACTGGGCGCTCTCCATCGTCGCGTTCGTCTACTTCAATTACTGGGGTGTCAAGGCTCACGGTGGCTGGGGCTATATCAAGTCCATCGCCCCGTCCGGCTTGCCGAAGGTGATGGTTCCCATCATCTGGGTGTTCGAGTTCGTCTCGCTCGTCATCCGCGTGCTCACGCTCGCCGTCCGACTTTACGGCAACATGTTCGCCGGCCACATGGCCCTCGGCGTGTTCGCGCTGTTCGCATCGTCGTTCTTGTTCGCAGCCATCAACGGTGCTGGCGCCATCGGCGGCCTCTCCGTTCTGTGGCTCGCGTTCGAGATCTTCATGTACGCGCTCGAGACGCTGGTTGCGTTCCTGCAAGCGTATGTGTTCACCATCCTGACGGCGGTGTACATCAACTTGGCTACGTCTTCGCACTAAGCCATCTGCGGGCTCGCGCCTTGCCCCGAAAGGCGCCTGATATTTGGTTACATCGGTAAAGCCATGGCCGATGGAACATAGTAAAACCGGTGTCTCTGAGCGGAGTTCAGGGACGGCAAAGGAGGAAATCATGGGTTCGCTTACACTTAATGCACTGCTCTTGGTCGGCTATGGCCTGGGCGCAATTGGCCCCGGCATCGGCATTGGCATCGCCTGCTACGGCGCCTGCGTCGGTACCGCCCGTCAGCCTGAACTCGCTGGTCGTCTGTTCACCAACTTCATCATTGGTGCCGCTCTGGCCGAGGCGCTGGCTCTGCTGGGCTTCGTTCTGGTGTTCATCCTCCAGGGTTAATGTCCTTTCCGGAACATTTCATCCGTTAAGGTCCAAGGAGGTTATCTAGTGAACAACAGAGCGAACAAAGCAAAGGCGTGGCTCGCCATCACTGGCGCAGCTGCAAGTGCCTCGTTTGCTTTCCCTGCGCTCGCGTTTGCGAATGAGAAGACGGGTGTCGCGCTCATTTTGCCCGACATGGTCGAAACCGTCCCGATGCTCATCGCCTTCATCGTGCTCGTCATCGTCTTGTGGAAGTTCGGCTGGCCCATGTTCGAGGGCATGCTGGAGAAGCGCGAGAAGACGATCGCCGAGGCGCTGCAGAAGTCCGAGGAGGCGCGCATCGAATCCGAGCGCGTTCTGGCCGAATACCAGAAGCAGCTCGCAGAAGCGAAGTCTCAGTCGGCTCAGATAATCGCTGACGCAAAGCAAACGGGCGAAGCGGTCGAGGCCAACATCAAGAAGAGGGCCGAGGAAGAAGCCGCATCGATGATCGAGAAAGCTCGTACCGCCATCGAAGCCGAGAAGAAGGCCGCCATGGTCGATCTTCAGAGCTCGGTCGCGGACCTTTCCGTGGACGTTGCCACTCGCCTGGTCGGCACCGACCTGAGCGATGCCGAGCATCGTGCAATCATCGAGCGCTATGTCAACGAGGCGGGCAGTTTCAATGGCAACTAATCGCCTTATCGTAAAAGAGCAAATCGCCACGTACACTTCGCTGCTTTTCGAAGCAGTGAAGAATGAGGGCGGTTCGGAAGGCGTATTGCGCCTCAGCAACGAGGCGAAGCAGATCGTCGCCGCCATCCGCGGCAACGCAGATCTCGACGCTGCGCTGAAGGACCCGGGCTTCACGCCCGAGCAGAAGGCGACGCTCGCCCGCAACGTGTTTGCGGACGCCAACCCCGCGTTGGTAAGCGTCATCGCCCTCATGGCCGAGCGCGACGAGCTCGACTATCTGCCCCGCGTGGCAGACGGTATCGAGGAGCGCATGAAGGACGAGCTGAACATCGTCGTCGTGGACGTTACGACGGCTGTCGAGCTCGACGACCATCTACGCGACTTGATCAAGAAAAAGGCCGGTTCCGAAATGGGCAAGACGGTCATGCTCAACGAGCGTGTCGACAAGTCCATCCTGGGCGGCATAATCATGAGCACGAAGGACGAGCGCATCGACGCCAGCCTTCTCACGCAGGTCGAAAAGACCCGCGAAGCGCTCAAGAAGTAACGAAAAGGGAGGTGAATGCTAGTGACTGAAATCACCGCTCAGTCCATCGACGAGGCCCTGCGCAAGCAGTTGGCGAACCTCGAGATGGGTGTTGACTCGCGTGAGGTCGGGACGGTCATCCAGGTCGGCGACGGTATCGCACGTGTCGACGGCCTCAAGAGCGCGATGGCCGGTGAGCTGCTGGAATTCATCGGTGAGGGTGGCAAGACCGTTTACGGTCTGGTCCAGAACCTCGAGGAAGATGAAATCGGCGCCGTTCTTCTCGGCGATGTCACCGCAATCAAGGAAAACGACCAGGTTCACACCACTGGTCGCATTATGGACGTGCCGTCGGGCAAGGGTTTGCTCGGCCGCGTCGTCAACCCGCTGGGCATGCCGATCGACGGCAAGGGCCCGATCGAGGCCGAGGGCATGCGTCCGGTCGAGTTCAAGGCTCCTGGCGTCATCAGCCGCAAGCCTGTGCATCAGCCGATGCAGACGGGCATTCTCGCAATCGACTCGATGGTGCCGATCGGCCGCGGTCAGCGCGAGCTGATCATTGGCGACCGCCAGACCGGCAAGTCGGCCATCGCCATCGACGCCATCATCAACCAAAAGGGCCAGGACATGATCTGCATCTACGTTGCAATCGGTCAGAAGGCCTCGACGGTTGCCGGCGTTGCCGAGACGCTCGAGCGCTTCGGCGCAATGGAGTACACGATCATCGTGTCCGCCACCGCATCCGACTCCGCTCCGCTGCAGTACATCGCCCCCATGGCCGGTGCTGCGATGGGCGAGTACTTCGTCTACACCGGCGAAGACGGCCAGCCCGCTGGCCCCGAGAATCCGGGTCGCCACGTGCTCATCATCTACGATGACCTGTCCAAGCAGGCTGTCGCTTATCGTCAGATGTCTCTGACGCTGCGTCGCCCGCCAGGACGCGAAGCTTACCCGGGCGACATCTTCTACCTGCACTCCCGCCTGCTCGAGCGTGCCGTGAAGATGAACGACAACTACGGTGCTGGCTCCATGACGGCTCTGCCGATCATCGAGACCCAGGCCGGCGACGTCTCCGCCTACATTCCGACGAACGTCATTTCGATTACCGACGGTCAGATCTTCCTGTCCACCGACCTGTTCTTCCAGGGCCAGCGCCCGGCAGTCAACGTCGGTTTGTCCGTGTCCCGCGTCGGCGGTTCCGCACAGACCAAGGCCGTCAAGTCCGTCGCCGGCACCCTGCGCCTCGACCTTGCAGCTTATCGCGAGCTTCAGGCGTTCACGCAGTTCGGTTCCGACCTCGACAAGGCCACGCAGGATCAGCTGAACCGCGGTGCCCACATGACCGAGCTCCTGAAGCAGGGCCGTTACGTGCCGATGCCGTTCCAGGAAGAAGCTGTGGCCGTGTTCGCAGGCTCCAAGGGTTATCTGGACGACGTTCCTGTTGCCGACACTGTCCGCTTCCGCGGCGAGCTTCTCGAATATTTGCGTGCGCAATGCCCCCAGATTCTCAAGAGCATTGCCGACGAGAAGAAGTTCACCGACGAGACCACGGATGCACTCGTCAAGGCCATCGAGGCCTTCAAGGTGCAGTTCGCTCCGTCGGCGTAAGGTAGGGAACTATGCCTAACCTTCACGACATAGAGAGACGCATCAACTCCGTCACATCGACGAAGCAGATTACGCGCACCATGGAAATGGTCGCGGCGGCGAAGATTCGCCGTGCGTCCGTCCGCATGGAGAATTCGCTGCCGTGGGCGTCGGCTTTGTCCGACATGCTCATTTCGACGGCAGGGTATTCCCGGCTGAAGGACGACCCTCTGCTGAATCCTCATGACGAAGTGAAGCATTGCGTCATCATCGTCGTGTCGTCCGATCGTGGCTTGGCTGGCGGCTTCAACAGCAATGCGCTCCGCACTGCTGAGAAGATTATGAGGGAGAAAGAACGCGAAGGCATTAGGGTCAGCATCATCGCCTGCGGCAAGAAGGCCTGCGGTTACTTCGAGTACCGCGGCATCAAACCTCTTGTCGAAGTGCGTGACCGCTCCGCCGATCCAACATATGCCGAAGCCTCCGAGATCGCCGAATACATCCGCAAGGGTTACATCGCCGGCGAAATCGATGAGGTGCTCATCGTCTTCAACCACATGGTGAACGCTGGCGAACAGCGTCTCGTGACCAAGACCACGTTGCCGATTCCCGCCCAGAGCTTTGTCGAGCAGATGGAACTCAAGAAGAACGAAGAGGATATCTACTTCGACTTCCGAGAGCACATCGACGACAAGCATGAGGGCGACATCGAGTTCGAGCCCGATACGAGGCACTGCCTCATCTACTTGGAAGCAGCGTATCTTCGTACCGACGTTTACTTCGCGTTGGTCGACTCTGCTGCTGCCGAGCAGGGCGCGCGTCGTACGGCCATGAAATCGGCTACGGACAACGCGACCGAGATGATTGCGACGCTAACCAGAATTTACAACCGTGAACGTCAAGGCGCCATCACGACCGAGATTTCCGAGATCGTCGGCGGCGCAGCGGCTTTGGAGGAATAAATGAGTCAAACACTATTTTCAAGAGAGGAGCTCGAGGCCAGCAAAGGCGCAGTCGGTCGTATCGTTCGTATCGTCGGCCCTGTCGTGGACGTGGAATTCCCGGCAGATCAGATTCCGTCGATTTACAACGCTTTGACGGTTGACGCCAAGACGCAGGCTGGCGATATCCACCTCGTTCTCGAGGTGGAGACGCACCTGCCTGGAAACCTCGTCCGCTCCGTTTCCATGAGCTCCACCGACGGCCTCGTCCGCGGCCTGGATGTTCAGGACACGGGTCATCCGATTATGATGCCCGTCGGCCCCAAGACCTTGGGCCGTATTTGGAACGTCGTCGGGGAGCCCGTCGACGAGAAGCCGATTCCCGACGAGCTCGAGGGCTTCATGCCCATCCATCGTCCTGCTCCCGAGTACGAAGAGCTGACGACGACGACCGAGATCTTCGAGACCGGCATCAAGGCCATCGACCTGATCGAGCCATTCGTCCGCGGCGGCAAGACCGGCCTGTTCGGCGGCGCTGGCGTTGGCAAGACCGTTATCATCCAGGAACTCATCAACAACCTCGCCCAAGAGCATGGCGGCACCTCGGTGTTCACCGGCGTAGGCGAGCGTACCCGTGAGGGCACCGACCTGTTCCTCGAGATAAGCGAGTCCGGCGTTATCGAGAAGACCTGCCTCGTGTACGGTCAGATGAACGAGCCTCCAGGAGCGCGTCTGCGCGTTGGTCTGGCTGGTCTGACCGAAGCCGAGTACTTCCGTGATCAGGGCCAGGACGTTCTGTTGTTCATCGACAACGTCTTCCGCTTCACCCAGGCGGGTTCCGAGGTATCGGCTCTGCTGGGCCGCATGCCCTCCGCCGTAGGTTACCAGCCCACGCTGGCCACCGAGATGGGCGATATGCAGGAGCGCATTACGTCGACCGCTACGGGCTCCATTACGTCCGTGCAGGCCGTTTACGTTCCCGCTGACGACTTGACCGACCCCGCGCCGGCCACGACGTTTACCCACCTCGACGCCCGCACCGTTCTTTCCCGTTCGATCGCCGAGCTGGGCATCTACCCGGCTGTCGACCCGCTGGAGTCCTCCTCCCGCGCTCTCGACCCGCAGATCGTCGGCGAAGAGCATTATCGCGTTGCCGTTGGCATCCAGGAGCTCCTGCAGAACTACAAGGACCACCAGGACATCATCGCGATTCTGGGTATGGACGAGCTCTCCGAGGATCAGAAGCTCACCGTTAATCGCGCACGCAAGGCGCAGCAGTTCTTCGGCCAGTGCTTCCACGTTGCTGAGCAGTTTACCGGTCTGCCCGGCAAGTACGTGAAGCTCGAAGACACGATTCGCTCCTTTGCTGCCATTCTCGACGGCGAGTGCGACGAGATCCCCGAGCAATGCTTCCGCATGAAGGGCTCGATTGAAGACGTATACGCTGCTTACAACGAAATGCAGGGTGAATAGCGATGGCCGAAAGTTATCGTTGCATAGTCGCAACTCCGACCCGTGAGCTGTTCAACGGTCCTATCTACTACGCCGACGTGCCAGGCTATGCTGGACATTATGGCGTGTTGTATGGCCACGAGAGCCTGGTTGCGACCAATCATCAGGGCGGCAAGCTGACGCTGCACCTCGACCCCGATGGCAACGAGAAGAAGGTCTTCCTAATCCATCGCGGGTGCACGCAGATGCTGCACAACCACCTGTCGGTGCTCGGTCGTTTTGGGTGCGATCCCGAGACCATTGATGTCGAGGAAGTCAAGCAGAAGGCAGAGAAACTGCGAGCGACTCTCGAAGAGCGCAAAGCCGAGCTTGCATCCGTCGACGACGAGGATATGATTGCGGCTGGAGAAGCCTGGATTCATACCGAGGAGATTCACCTGAGCTGGTACGAGGCGCAAATCGAGTTCGCTGAGACCGGCAAGGAGAGCACCAAGCAGTAACGTCATCGTACGCATACCGCACGAGACACCTTAGGGGCCGCGAAACAATCGCGGCCCCTCTTGTTTGAACGAGCGGGGTTTAACGGGGGAGCGAGTGGACCGATAAGCCGGGTTCTGTCGAAGGACGGCCATTTATCTCGAACGACAGTCGCCTGTCGCCTCTAGCACGCAACCCGGATACGCGGCGGGCCACCGCATGGTATCCCTATTTGCGCTTGCTCCAGATGGGGTTTGCCAAGCCATGTCGTTGCCGACATGCTGGTGCGCTCTTACCGCACCGTTTCAGCTTTTCTCCCGTCAAGACGGGGGAGTTTTCTTTTCTGTGGCACTTTCCGTCGAGTTGCCCCGCCCAGCCGTTAGCTGGCATCTTGCCCTGTGGAGCCCGGACTTTCCTCGCATGCGATGCATACGCGGCCGTCTGGCCCACTCGCATGCTGTATTCTAACGCAACGCCAAAATCGCGGTACAATTTCCAACCAAAAGAGACAGTCCTTTTCGGTTACCAGGTTGGAGAATCATGAGCACCTGTGCACTCGTCGCAGCGAGCGATTTCAATGCGAAGCACTTCAAAGCTTTCTTCGAAGATGGTCGATTTGATGCGGTGTATGCCGTTGATGGGGGCTTTGCACATCTCGAGGCTGTTGGTTGCGTGCCAGACATCGCCATAGGGGATTTTGACTCGCTCGGTTATAGGCCGAAATGTCGACGTGTGATTGAATTGCCGGTCGAGAAAGACAAGTCGGACTTGGAAGCCGCGATGGATCGGGCGAAGATGCGTCAGTTCGATGAGGTGGTCATATATGGAGCGCTTGGCGGACGCCTCGATCATACGATGGCTAATCTGCAGATGTGCGCACGATTCGCAGAAAGCGGAACAGGTGTGACGTTCGTGGCGGACGACTATGCCATACGTATTGTCGTCGGGCCAGATGCGTACGAGCTCCCGCTGCTCGAAGAAGGGACCGTTTCGGTTTTCGCTGCCACCAACGAAGCGCATGGAGTAATCGAGCGTGGCATGAAATACTCGATTGATGACGAGACGCTCACCAACCGAACCACTCGGGGGCTTTCGAACGAGCTGCAGGGTGTCGAGGCGGCCGTAGCTGTCGAAGAGGGCACGCTGTTCGTCTTTCGTCCGCTTGCCTGAGCTGAGGTGGCACATAGTTCCCTGGGAATGGTGTGCCACACCTGCGTTAATGCTTGTTTAGTTGTCTCGCTTATGGCACACGGTTCCCTGGAAGCGGTGTGCCATCGTTGTATAATCATCTACGGGGAGCTTGCGGGATTGGCGGGCTGAGAGGAGGCGCGAATCGCCTCGACCCATGGAACCTGTTGGATAATGCCATCGAAGGGAGTCTGATTTCCTATGGAAAAATTCGCACTCGGCACCGCACTCAAAAACGTTCGCAAGACAACGCCGCTCGTCCATTGCATCACAAATTACGTAACGGTCAACGATTGTGCAAATGCGCTTCTGGCCTGCGGTGGAAGCCCCATCATGAGCGATGAACCGCTTGACGTCGCCGACATTCAAACCATTTGCGGAGGGCTCGTGCTCAACATCGGCACCTTGAATGCGCAGACTATCGAGGGCATGAAAGTTGCGGGCGCCACAGCGACCAAGGTGGGTCATCCAATCGTGCTCGATCCTGTGGGTGCAGGCGCATCCAAGCTTCGCACTGAAACCGCAGGTATGTTGCTCGACAACTACGACGTCAAAGTCATTCGGGGCAACATGTCCGAGATGAAGGCGCTTGCTGGCGCTGCAGCCGCTACGCGCGGTGTCGATGCTAATCCGGACGATGCTGTCACCGATGACAATCTTGCCGAAAGCGCCGCTTTTGCGAAAGCGCTCGCAGAGAAAACAGGTGCTGTGATTGCCATTACGGGCGCTATCGACATTGTCGCTGACGCGAACACCGCCTACGCCATCCGCAACGGCGTGCCGATCATGGGCAAGATCACGGGTACAGGTTGCATGCTTTCTTGTATTGCTGCCGCTTATGCCGTTGCAAATCCCGACATGCTGCTCGAAGCGGTCGTTGCAGCTGTGGCCGGCATGGGTGTTGCTGGCGAAATCGCCGCTGCTCGCATGCAGCCGGTCGATGGTAATGCCTCTTTGCGCACGTATATTATCGATGCGCTCTTCAATATGAATGCACGAGCGCTTGAGGCTGTTGCGCGTATCGAGGAAGTGTAAAGCAGGCACATCTGCTTTTACCGTATATCGGAGGTGCTCATGAAATGGTCCCTTGATGCCATTCGCAAATCGATGCTGGTGTATGCCGTTACTGATCGCGCTTGGTTGAACGGGCGAACGTTGGCGGAATGCGTGCAGCAGGCTGTCGATGGCGGTGCGACATTCGTGCAATTGCGCGAGAAAGATGCGTCTCATGATGAGATAGTTCGGCTGGCAAACGAGCTGCTTCCCATTTGTCGAAAAGCGGGCGTTCCTTTCGTGATTGACGATGAGGTGGAAATCGCTCTCGAAGTCGGGGCCGATGGCGTCCATGTCGGGCAGGACGACATGGCGTGCGAACGTGCGCGTGCGATGCTCGGCTCCGATGCTATCGTGGGCGTTTCGGCGCAGACAGTTGAGCAAGCGCTTACCGCCCAAGCAGCAGGTGCCGATTACCTGGGTGTGGGCGCGCTCATTCCCACGCCCACTAAACCCGATGCCGTCGATGTGACGTTCGACGAGTTGCGTGCGATTTGCGATGCCGTCGACATTCCCGTGGTGGGAATCGGCGGCCTCAACAAGAACACCGTGTCAAAGCTGAAAGGCTCAGGCGTCGATGGCGCCGCAGTCGTTTCTGCAATATTCGCAGCTGATGATTGCGGGTTCGCTGCGCGCGAACTTCGCACCTTGATGGAAGAAGTCGTTCGATAGACAGCTAAAAAGACAGTTCCTTTTTGGATGTTTGCAGGGAAGAGGGGCATATGAAATCAGTGCTGAGCGTTGCGGGGTCGGACTCGAGCGGTGGGGCGGGAATCCAGGCTGATATAAAAACGATCCAAGCGCATCGCCTGTTCGCACAGACGGCGATCACGGCGCTTACGGCGCAGAATACGACTGGCGTTTATGGCGTGCTTGACGTCGAACCCGCTTTTGTGGCGCAGCAAATCGACGTCGTGTTCGAAGACATCAGGCCTGATGCCGTGAAAATCGGCATGGTGTCGTCACCGGCAATCGTCGACGCCATTGTTGATGCGCTCGTTCGCAATGATGCAACCAACATCGTCGTCGATCCGGTCATGGTGGCGACGAGCGGTTCTGAGCTTTCGAGCAACGAGGCGGTCATCGCGTTGCGCGAGAAGCTCATTCCTCTGGCGACCGTCATAACTCCCAACATGCCCGAGGCTGAGGTGCTTTTCGGAGCGCATATCGAAAACGCCGCCGATCAAGAGCGCGCAGCAGTGGAAATCGCACGTGCCGCAGGTGTTGCAGTGCTGGTCAAAGGTGGACATGGCGAAAATGACGCCAACGATGTGCTGGCCCAGCCTGACGGCACGGTCACATGGTTCGAAGGCGAACGGGTCGACACGGCAAACACGCACGGAACGGGGTGCACGCTTTCAAGCGCAATCGCTTGTGGGCTTGCAGTCGGCAAGCCGCTTGAGGAAGCTGTGAAGTCGGCCAAGGACTACATCACCGGCGCTTTGTCAGCTGGCCTCGACTTAGGTCGCGGCTCTGGGCCGATGGATCACATGTGGGCGTATTGATGGTTGGAACAGAGACCCGGTCTCTGTTGCAAAGTTACCAATACAGCGTCTGAATCGAATGGGCGGGCGCCTCGAGTGGCGCGATGTGTTTGCCGAGACGCTTCGATTCCCATGTCAAATCGAACCCGATGTCTCGATCAGTGCGATTCAGGATGATGAGCACATAGCTGCCATCGGGGTTCACGAAGCCACAACATTCCAGGTCGGAGGTGTACTGGGTGGTGAGCATCCTGCGCGCTCCTGGCTTCACGAAGCGGCTGAAATGGCCGATGTAGTGGAAGGGGAGACGTACGGACAGCTTGTCTTCGGCCGTATCGTACATGATGGGGGCATCGCAGAAATTGCCTACGTGGTTTGGTCCACCGCCCGAATCGAGCAGGATATTCCAGTCGATGATGCCGTTTGCCCCGGCTTCAAGATCGCCGATGATTTCACGAGCATAGTGCTCGGCGTGCGGCAGCTCCCAATAGGGATCGCCGGCAGAGTAGAAATCACATCCCTCGGTAAAGATCAGCTCGCGGTCGGGACCCACTAAGTCACGTGTCGCGCGTATCGCGTCGAAATGGTCGCCCGAATACCAGTGGAACGCAATTCCGTCGACCGCCTTCGCGCACTTGGGATCTCTCATGATGGAGCGCGCTCGGTCAAGCATGCCCTCTTTGTTGTGGTCCCAAACGAATACTTTGACATCGCCGAGTCCTGCTCGAATGAGTGCGGGCTTCAGGTGATTAGCCAGGAAGTCGGCTTCTTGCTCGGCTGTGTACAGGCATGATTCCCACGTTTGGCGTGCTTGAGTCTCGTTCTGCACGGTGATACGGCCGATCGGAACGCCTTCGGCCAAATATGCTGCTATGGTTTCGACGACCATGCGTGCCCAAATGTCATAGGAGTTTCGCTTGAGGCGGCCGCCGTACTTCATGGTGCGATTCGTTTTCGCCCAAGCTGGCGGGCTCCAGGGTGATGCTATGAATTCGAGCGATGGCTTGACCGTCTGCGCCGCTTTCACCAAGGGAAGGACGTAGGCCCAATCGTCGTCGATTGAGAAGCCGCGCAGATTCTCATCGCGTTCTGCCATGTATGAACGGGGTGCGAGCGAGAAATCGCAACTCTGGATGGAAAGACGGCACAACGAGTAGTTGTTTGCATTGGCGCCGAAGCACAAATCGAGAAACTCTTGTTGAGTCTCAGGGGTCATTTGAGAGAACACGTAGCCCGATGCTTCAGTGAGTGCAGCGCCGAACCCCGCGATGCTCTGGTATGTCACGTCGGGGTACAGCTTCACCAGTCGCATTTCGGGGTTTCCGAGCGTCGGCCTTGCCCTTACGCTCGTTTCTTCAAACGTGCGCGAGCGGTCTGTGAGATAACGCTTCATGGGGCGGCCTTTCGGGTTTGCGGTTTCCCGTAATTGTAGCGAATTGCAGCAATTGTTTTGGCTGCCGAAAGCCAAGGAATCACCACAAGTCAGCTATTGACTTCGGCTGATGACTTGCGTAATATACTTTCTCGCGCTTGTGCATCGGGTTCGCCTGGTGTGCATCATCGAGAAATCGATGGGGTGTCGTCTAATGGTAGGACAGCGGTTTCTGGTGCCGTATGTGGGGGTTCGACTCCTCCCACCCCAGCCATCTCGACACAGCGCCTGACATATGTGGCTCCGTCGTCTAGCGGTTTAGGACGCCGCCCTCTCAAGGCGGAGGTCGCCGGTTCGAATCCGGTCGGAGCTACCAGAAAACACGAGGTCAGCGGCTCAAAGCCCTGGCCTTTTCTCTTGCAAACGGCACTATTTCGGCCTTCGTTGGCTAAACGTTGGCTAAGGAACTCTGGATCGGCGAACGGTTGGAGCTTTGCTTCGAATGGGATATAAGACTTGCGTGAATTATGGGGCTTGGCCATCGCGTGAAGGATGTGACACTTGTGATGGGAGTAATCGCCCTCTGCAGATACCCTCAACTCTACTTTCCGGCAGCGCCCTGTTCCATCGCCAGTCCTCCTCGTCGACCTCGAGATCGAGCTCGGTTCGCTGGGGCCTGGCGGCTGGTGAGAGAAGAACATGCGCAACGGGGCGCTCATCGGGCTGACGGTCTACTACGACACGCCCGACCCCGGCTCTACCGGGTATTATGCCGCCTACTACCGCGTGCACTGGATGGGCGACAATCCTGACTGGGGCAAATGGGAGTACGACGATGACGATGACGGCGCTGGGAACGATTGCGACCAGGTTGACATGGTGGAGTTGACGATTGCGCCCTGCTAGTAGAGCCTCGGATTCACGGGTTCGGCTAACAGGTCGTGGAGCCTCTTGGGGACGATGCCGTCGAGGTACTTGCACAGCGTCTCCAGGTCGAAAGGCTTGCCGTCCTTGAACCACCTGCTGATCGACGCCACCTCAGACTCGGCGAGGGCGTATATCTGGAAGCCAAGCTCGGTGTCGAGCTTCTCGTGTTTGTACTCGGTGATCGTCTCCTTGAGCGTCTCGACGCGCCGGCGCTTCGAGTACGAGAACAGCGACTGGTAGCCACGCGAGGCGAAAGCGGCCTGGTAGAGGGGTTCCTTTTGCAGCACGTCGAACGTGTTGCGGTAGTGCGCCTGGAGCCACGTGAGCGTGCGGCCGGTCTCGAACAGGTTGTGCTCGGCGACGTAGTCGTAGTGCCACTGCACGATGTCGAACTTGTCGTCGAAGTGGTAATAGAACGTGGTGCGCGAGACCCCCGCCGCAGCGCATATCTCGCTGACCGAGAGGTCGGCGAGCTCGCGGCTCCCGACGATGCCCATGGTGGCGTCGACCACCCTCATGCAGGTCTCCACGCTCGTGATAGGCTGCTTGCCGGGTTCGTGCTTCATCGCATTACCTCCGTGCTTGTCCTCGCAGTTTGATATTTCCTGCAAGGGCAATCCTAACATATGGGGTATTTTGTTCGGGTCATCCGAACAGCGAAAACACCATTGATAGTTCCCGAAAGCAGTGTTGAACTGCAAACTCTCGTTAGAGTTTCCGAGCTGGACAGGACGAGACGAGAGGGAGGAGAACTCGACATGGAGGACCGCTACACGTTGGTCGAGCATGACAGGCCCTACCAGTACCAGGAGGGCGAGCTCACGGTGACGAGGGGGAGCGCGTGGAACGGCCCGGGTTGCCACCTGGGCTGCGGCGTGCTTCTCTACACCGACAAGGAAGGCAAGCTGGTGAAGGTGGAGGGCGACCCGGAGAACCCGTTCAACAACGGGCGTCTTTGCGTGCGCTGCCTTGACACCATCGAGTCGGTGTACAACAAGGACCGCCTCATGTACCCGATGAAGAGGGCGCGCGAGGACCGAGGCCTGGACAAGTGGGAGCGCATCAGCTGGGACGAGGCGCTCGACACCATCGCCGACAACCTGAACCGCATCAAGGCCGAGTACGGAGCCGAGTCGGTCATCTTCCAGCAAGGCACGGGCCGCGACATCGCCGCCTGGATCACGCGCCTGTGCTGGTCGTTCGGCAGCCCCAACTACTGCTTCGGCATGTCGGGCATGAGCTGCTTTTTGCCCCGCGTGGCCGGCTGCGCCGCCACGACGGGCGCCATGTGGGTGGCTGACTACTCCCAGCAGTTCGCCGACCGCTACAACAACCCCGAATGGGAGTGCCCCGAAGTCGTCGTGGTGTGGGGCAACAACCCCGTGGTCGCCAACTCCGACGGCGCGTACGGCCACTGGGTAATCGACGTCATGAAGCGCGGCGCGAAGCTGGTCGTGGTCGACCCGAGGCGCACGTGGCTCGCCAACCACTCCGAGGCGTTCCTGCAGATCCGCCCGGGGACCGACGCGGCGCTGGCCATGGGCATCCTGAACGTGATGATCGAGGAGGACCTCTACGACCACGAGTTCGTCGAGTACTGGTGCTACGGCTTCGAGGAGCTGGCGGAGCGCGTGGCCGAGTTCACGCCCGAGCGCACCGAGGAGATCACCTGGGTGCCGGCCGACAAGATCGTGAAGGCCGCGCGCCTCATCGCGGGCGCCAAGGCGGCCGCCTTCCAGTGGGGCGTGGCCATCGACATGACCAAGGAGGCAATCCCTGCCGGCCAGGCGATATCGGCCATCTTCGAGATCACGGGCAACATCGACAACCCCGGCGGCATGATCGCGCCCCCCTCCATCCTCGCTTACAGCGGCGGTTGGGGCCAGGAGCTGCTGCCGCCCGAGCAAGCCTACAAGCGCATCGGCCTGGACAAGTACTCGCTGTTGAGCTTCGGATTCCAGATGGCCTCGACCGACGAGCTCATCAAGACCATCGAGACCGAGGAGCCCTACCCGATCAAGGCGGCGTGGATCCAGACGACCAACCCGCTGGCGAACACGGCGCCCGACCCCGAGCGCACGCTCGCTGCCTACCGCAAGCTCGACTTCATCGCGTGCGTCGACCTGTACATGACGCCGACGGCAATGGCGCTCGCCGACGTGCTGCTGCCTGCCGCCACCTATCCGGAGCGCGACGGCATCCGCTGCGGCGACAACGTGCAGCGCGGCGAGGCCATCAACAAGGTCATAAGCATCGGCGAGTGCAAGTCCGACCAGGAGATAAACCTGCTGCTCGGCAAGAGGCTGAACCCCGAGGCGTGGCCGTGGGAGAGCGTCGAGGAGATGTACACCGAGGTGCTCAAGGACACCGGGCTCACGTTCTCCGAGCTGCGCGAGCAGGCGCCGGCCTACCTGCCCTTCACCTACAGGAAGTACGAGAAGGGCCTGCTGCGCCCCGACGGCCAGCCCGGCTTCATGACGACGACCGGCCGCATCGAGCTGTGGTCGACGTTCTACAACCAGGCAGGGCTCGACCCGCTGCCGTACTTCGAGGAGCCCACGCCCGGCCCAGGCTCCACGCCCGGGCTGCTCGACGAGTACCCGCTCGTGGTGACCACCGGCGCGCGCAACTGGTCGATGTTCCATTCGGAGCACCGGCAAGTCCCGCGTATGCGCGCCATGCACCCCGACCCCATCATCCAGATGAACCCGAAGACCGCCGACGAGTACGGCCTGGCGGAGGGCGACTGGATCTGGCTCGAGAACCAGCGCGGGCGCTGCAAGCGCAAGGTGACGCTGACGACCATCGTCGACGAGCGCGTGTGCTCGACGGATGCGGCGTGGTGGTTCCCCGAGGAGCCGGGCGCCGAGGCCGACGGCCTGTTCGGCATGTGGGATGTGAACATCGGCAAGCTCATCGGCTACGAGCCGGGGCGCGCCGGGTTCGGCTCGAACTACAAGACGCTGCTGTGCAAGGTCTACAAGGTTGAAGAGGGGGAATAGGAATGGGAAAGTACGCGCTTCTTATCGACACCAACTGGTGCACCGGCTGCCATAGCTGCGAGGTCGCCTGCCAGGTGGAGCACGACCTGCCACTGGGCCAGTACGGCATCAAGCTCGCGCAGGTGGGCCCGTGGGAGATCCGCGAGGACAAGTGGCAGGACGCGTGGGTGCCCGTGCCGACCGACCAGTGCGACACGTGCGCACACCGCCGCGCGGCGGGCAAGCTCCCCACCTGCGTGCAGCACTGCCAGGCGCTGTGCATGGAGTTCGGCGAGGTGGCCGAACTGGCCCAGAAGGCCGATGCACGCGGCAAGGCGCTGTTCGTCTTGTAAGCAACTGTGAAGCCGGCGGCCCTAGCACCGCCGGGGCGGGGGCAGGCGCCCTGCCATACGACGCTCGGGCGCCTGGCTTCCCGAGGACACGAGAGGAGAGGATTCGTGAACTACGCAAAACCGATAGCCATGGCCTTCCTGATCGGTGGCGTGTTCGCCGTCATCGGCCAGGCCATCACCATGTTCTGGCTGCCCGTCGTGGGCGGCGACAGTCCGTTTTTGGGCTTCGCCATCCTGGTGACGATGGGCATCATAGGCGTCATCTTGTTCGTCACGGGGCTGCACCAGAAGCTCGCGCCCATAGCGGGCTTCGGGCTGATACTGCCGTTCAACGGCTTCTGCGCGGCTATATCCGATGCGTTCGTAAACGCGAGCGCCGAGGCGGGGACGCCCTCGGCGGGCGTGAAGGCTGCGCTGGGCCTGGTGGCCTACGTGCTCGGCTGGGGGTGCCTTTGCATCCTGGTCATCGCGGGCGTCACGTTCTTCGTGAAGGGGATGATGTAGAGATGATGTACCTCATGGCTTTCCTCGTGGGCGGCGTGCTCTGCGCCCTGTTCCAGATCGCGCTCATGACCACCAAGCTCGGTGTGCCGAAGCTGCTCATCATAGGCCTCGCCCTCGGCGGCCTGGGCACAGCGGTCGGCTTCTGCGACTGGCTGGCCGGCATCGGCGGCGCTGGCTTCTCGGTGATGGTCGTGGGCGCCGCCCAGGCGATTTTCAACTCGCTCATGGCGCTGTTCGGCGGCGTGTGGCTGCCCATCTGCATCGTCATCGCCATCTTCGCAGCGCTCACCGTGTTCGGCCTCGCCGCCGGCGCCGCCTACCGCGCCATGCACAAGGGCGGGGCCGACAAGCCGGCCGACGCTCCCGCCGAGGCATAGCCGAGATGTGCGGATACGCGTGCATACGCTGTGGGCAGTGCGGCAAGAAGTTCGCCGACACGCCCCAGTTGGGGACCTGTCCCAAATGCGGGGAGCTCAACGAGCTCGGCGTGGTTGTCTGCAGGGCGTGCGGCAAGCCGCTCCCGCCGAAGCCGGGCGCGGGTCTGAGCGCAACCGCCGGACCTGCGGTCTGCCGTGCCGGGTAACCGCTGTCATAACGCACGGCGCTTGCGCCCGCCCGGGGAGCCATACCCTCGGGCGGGCGTCTTTTCGCCGACCACCTAGCCTTCGTGGTGTAGGAGAATGACTTCCCACCATTTGCGCTCCGACGTGCCGGGGGCGCCCAGCATGTCGAGTAGCGTCTTCTTCGCGAAGTCGGGGAGGCTTTCGAAGTCGGCCCTCATTGCGGCATCGATCTCAGCCGTGCTGGCTTCCATGTCTTCGCAGATTTGGCGTTTCTCGTCCAGGCTGTAGGACTCTGGCGAGCCCAGGCAGATGTCTGCCCTCAAGTATGCGATCTCGTGCTCGACCATCAAATCGTTCCATTGCTTGTCGTTCATCATGGCGTTACCCCCTGAGTGATTTCAATTCATGTGCTTGCATTTGCCGGCGCCGACGGCCTCCGCCCT
>JAZLCO010000134.1:0-17215 GCA_045614225.1 Eggerthellaceae bacterium
GGTTTTGCAGCACGACAAAAAATTCGCGCTGCAAAAGCGGGGGCTGCGGACGACCTTCGGGCCGCTCGGCCGCCGCATGCAAAGGATTGGGGGACGTAGCCCCAGTTAGATGAGCCGTCCGAAAGAATGCAAAGAAAACTATGCGGTAAAAAGTACCCGCAACTCCAGAAAAAACAGCACGAATTTCCGAACGTGCTGCAATTAGAGGGGTTGCGGGCGAATTTGAGGCGGACCAGCTGCAAAAGCAGCAGTTGAGGACTAGCCGATCGCGGGCAGGCCGGAGGGTGAGCTGGCAGCAAAGGGCGACAAACCACCTGCCCCTGCCGTCTATCGTCTCGCCGTCAGTCGGCGCGCTGCATGCGGCCATGCGCGAAGTGGTAGTAGGCCACTCCCGCCAAGGCTACCAGGCTGCATACGATGTACATCGCAGGGTAGCCGAGCGACCCCACGACAAAGCCCAGCAGGAACGGGCCGATTCCGCAGCCGAAATCGCAAAGGAGATAGAACGTGGCGATGCCCGGCGCCGCTTTCGAGCCGCCCGAGAGGCGCCCTACGACCGCGAGCCCCGCGCTCATGCACGTGCCGAAGCCCGCAGCCGCAAAGAGTCCCGCGCACAGGAGCAGCGCCGGCGACGGCACAAGCGAGCAGGCAGTGCACGTCAGAGTACACAGCGCAGCACACGCGATGGAAGGGTAAAGCACCGCGTTCTCGCCGCGCCGGTCCTGCAGGCGGCCGACAGGAGGGCGCATGAGCACGAGCGACGCAGAATAGACCAAGAACAGGCCTGCCGCCCAGCCCTCCAACCCGATGGTCGTGGAATATGCATCGACAAACGAGTTCACCGACGAATACGAGAACGCCACCAGGAACATGAAGAACGAGAGCTTCCGAGTGGCCGGGTCGAACACGCTCGAGAGCTTGAAGCGGGGCATCTGGGCCAGGGCGGCACGCGATCCTCCGGGCGGAGGAGATCCCGCCGAGATGGCCAGCGTGACACCGAGGGCCAGCGCAGCGAGGACCGAGCAGATCCAATACAGCGAGCTGTACTCGAAGCTCCCCGACACGAGCAATCCGAACAGCGGCCCATCCCGGTGCCGAGGGAGTTCGACAGCATGAACCATCCCGTTCCCTCGCCCATCACCTCGAGCGGGATGATCTCGGCGGCGAGCGCGGGCATCGTGGTGTTCGCGATGCCGAACGACACGCCGTGCACGAAGCGAATCGCCAACAGGAGCGGCATGCTCGTATCGCCCGCGAAATACGAAAGGCAGCTGGCCAACATCAGCACGAGAGCCGCAACGGAACAGCGCTTCAGCCCCAGCACGTCGGCATAGCGTCCGGCGGCTATGCGAGCGAACGCAGCCCCCACCAGAAAGATGGACGCCGCGAGCCCGGCCACGCTGTCGGGGCACGCGAACTGCTGGATCGCATGGCGCGCCATGGTGGTCATGAAGAGGAAGTACACGCCCACCACGATGAAATGCGCTGCGAACAGCAGCGCGAAGTTCAGCGTGAGGAAGCCGCGCCTCCCGCTCGACTGCGTATGGGATTCATTCCGAACCATGTTGGTGAATTCTAACCCCATACCGCAACGTTTTGGGTCGCGAAACGCCGTCGCTCCACATACGGCGCATGAGCGCATCATCATGCCAGACTCAAAGTCGGATGGCAAACCACCTGACCTTTTGTCGTCGACGACAAAAGGCCAGTCCCCTCGCCTGCTACCTGTTGTGAACCGCCTCAGCATGCCACATGTCGAGCAGCGCGTCGAGCCTCTCGTCGCCCACCATGACCGCGTTTCCACGCTCGTTGATGAGAACCGGGTAAAGCATGAAGCTATCGTATTTCGCGTACTCGTCGAGGCACCGGCGCCCCTCGCCGAGCACCTGCTCGGTCGTCGCCTGAAGATGGCTCGCCGGACATGCGGAGTCCCAGCCGCCGTCGACGATCAGCCTGTTGCCGTGGCGTTCCATGATACCCGCGAGGTCGTTCATGCATTGCGCGGAGTTCCAGTGGCGCACGCCGATCTCGACCATGTCGTCGACGATGGAGTCCACCTTGCCGCATACGTGGTAGCCGTAGAGCGCGCCCTTCGACTCGACGAGCTCGCCGATCGCCCTCATTCCCGGCTTGAACAGCTCGCGCCACGTGTCCGGAGACATGAACAGGTCCTTCGCGGCGGCAACGTCGTCGTAGATGATCATGAGGTCGGGCTTGTACACGTCGAGCATGCGCTCGGTGAGCTTCAACCGGAAGTCCACCAGGGCATCGACGAACGCCTTGCTCGCCTCCGGGTCGCTGAGGAGGCCGACGAGCGTGTTCTCGAAGCCCATGAACGAAACCATGCGCTCGAAGGCTCCGCCTCCCTGATGCAGGACCGTCACCTTCGTATCATCGAGCGTCGCCTTCTCCTGCTCGTAGATCTGCTCGACGGGAATGGAGTTGATGTCGGGGATCTGCACGTAGTCCTCCCAGTCGGCCACGTCGTCGAACAGGAAGTTGTTCGGCTCCGGCATCGCCCCCGTGCTGTTCGCGACCCAGTTGCGGCCGAACATGTCGAGCCCGGGCCTGAGGAACCCGTCCACGGCCACCGACACGCCCACGCACATGTTCTGGAACTCGGCGAAGACCGGCGTGAATTCCGGCTCCCCGCCTTCGACCATCGCGAAGTAGTTCTCCCTTTGCGTCATCATAATGGCGCCTCCCGTCTTTTTGTCCGCTGTCTTTGCGTCAGCTGATGAGTTTCAGCCCATGGACGTATTATGCTGTTGGCGCACTGTGGTTAATATGTCTTACAATGCTAAATTATCTAGGCATTTTCAAGTATTTGTTAGTTCGATAAGACAATTGTATTTGTCAGTATATGGATGATTCGCACATGCTCGGAGACAAGGTCGCCCAGACCTTGTCTCCGACAGGGACATATGCATACGCAGCATCTCGCTCCTAGCGCAATCGCGGACGGCCCGTCAGACCACGAACGGGCCTCTCGACAATCTGGCAAGCTGGAGGAGCTAGTACAAGCTCGCAGCGTAGAATGCGTAGCGGGCGATGATTATGCCACATACGGCGAGCGCACAGGCAGCATACGCTTTTGACGCAGTTGGTGATTTCCTGCTCGTGAGCGCCATGATTGCAGACGCCACGGGACCGATCGCACAACCGGCTAATAAGCCTACTACGCCGAAGCCAGCGCCAGCGAACTGGGCGCAAACGGCGGCAATAGCAACGGCACCGAGCACTTGAAAAATAACGAAGCAGGTGTTGAAGCCCTTTTCGCCAAACACGCCCGCGTTAAAGGCCAAGTACAGACCCGCACCCATGGACAGGTCTCCCAGCACGAAGAACGGTATCGTGGGTACGCCTGCCCAGGCAGGTTCTCCAATGAAGGCGGCATAGCATAGACCCATTGTGCACGTCATGATCACGCCGACCACGCCAGTCGCGATTACGAGCCCGCGCGGAGAGTCCTTCTTGATAAAGCACAGAATGCAGTCGGCGAGCACGAGCAAGCCGAACAGTATCGTGGTCACACCTTCCTGGGCGATGCCTGCGCCAAGGTTGTTGAACGCGTTGAGCACGCGCTCGGGATGCTGCAGATGCAACAGCAATGCAACACCGCTAACCCCCAGCAGAACGAGGCACACGAGCGCGAACGCCCAAGGCACCTTCCTGCCGCTTTTCAACGGAAAAACAGCACGTGTCGCATAGGCGCCCGCCGCCGCACCTGCGAGCGTTGTGAACAAGAACAGGGCGAAATCGGAGATCATGGATGTTCCTTTCTATAGAATGCCGACTATGGCAAATTGGGGTGGCTGAATCTATTTCAGCAAATAGACATTCGGCTTCGTCCCCAACTCCGCGTGAAGCTGCTCGTATTCGCGTTCCGCCAGCTTCTTGGAAATCTCGGAATCGGGATCGTCGAGGTCGCCGAATGTGCGCGCTCTGCCCGGACATACCGTGACGCAGAACGGCAGTTCGCCTTCGAGTATGCGATGCGAGCAGAACGTGCACTTCTCGACGACACCCGCAGTGTGCTTCGGTGCGCCCGCCGACCCAATGTCGAAGCCAGTGAAGCTCACCGGTTCGCCAATTTGCAAGCTCCTCACATCGTACGGGCAACCGTGGATGCACGCTCCACAGCCAATGCACTTATCAGGATCGATCAACACGAGCCCGGTCTCGGCGTCCTTGTACGATGCCGCCGTGGGGCACACCGATACGCACGCGGGGTTGCCGCAATGCTGACACGCCATCGTATAAGCGCCCATCGAAAGGTTGCCTGCGGCGTACGTGCCGCTCGGCGAGTCGGGGTTGTTGCCGCCCACGTTCACCACGCGGTTGTACCACATGCCTTTAGGAAGGTTGTTTTCCACCTTGCAGCCGACCGTGCACGTGTTGCAGGCGATGCAGCGCTTTGTGTCTATGAGCATTCCGTACTGTGTCATGATGCTAGCCTTCCTTCCAAGGACGAATTGCCACGAGGACATCCATCCAGTTCATGTTCGCACCGAAATTGTCAACGGCATTGCTGGTCAGCTCGCTCCAGCAACCCGCCTTGTGCTGATAAGCCTGCCAGCTCTTTGCGTATACGAGCGCACCCGGCCGCACCGCCTCGTTGTAAAGGGCCTTCGCAACCGCATGCCCGCGGTCGTTGAAGCATTCCACGTAACTACCGTCTGCAATGCCGAGTTTCTCGGCGTCAGAAGGATTGATCTTCACAGTCGGCTCGGGGTCGATCTCGCGCAGGATGGGGTTTGACGACCACTGGCTGTGCACGCGATAACGCGGACGTTCGGAGTTCAAGACGAACGGGTACTTCTCTCCATTGGGGTTCGCTGGATAATCACCCACTGTCTCTGGCCAAGCCTCGCAAGGCTCGAAAAAGTGCGGAAGCCGCTCGCGGTCAACGTCGTAGCTACGCCCGATGGGGAACTGGGGAACGGGGTCCTCCACGTAGAACTCCATACGTCCGGAACTGGTGAAGAACACATGGTCGTTCCAGCGCAGATAGGGATCGGGGAACACGCGTATAGCGCCCGCCTCCTTCAGCACGTCGTAATCGATTCCCATGCTCTCCAGCATCGGGGATTTCAGATACTCGCGCAGGAACTCCTCGTCGGTTCCCCAGAAGTAGTCTTTCACTCCCATCTTCTTCGCGAGGAGCTGGAATATCTCGTAGTCGGGCTTGCATTCATATGGCGGATCGATTGCCTTGTCGTTGAATGTCAGGTGGTAGTTGGTGCCTCGGCAGACCACGTCGTGGAACTCGAACCACTGCGCAATTGGCAAAACGATATCCGAATAGAGCGCTGTGTCGGTGAGAATCGAGTCTGCCGTGACAATGAATTCCAGTTTATCGAAGGCTTCCTTCAGCGCATTCGTATCGGTGCAGGTATTCAAGGGATTCGCAGCGTATACGTAGAGAGCCTTGATATCTACCGGTTCGCCGAGCCATGTGCCGGTGCGCATTACGTCTGCGAACTCCGTGAAGAAAACCGTCGGAGATGTGACAGGTTTGCTTGGAGCGGAAAGGGAGCTATTCCAGCCGGGGAAAATCATCCAGTTTACGATGCCGACGTTCGCGCCCGGCTTGCACATCTGGCCTGTTATCGCGCCAAGCGTGGCGAGCGCGTGTGCCTGATGCACACCGTTGCCGTACGCGTTTGCACCCCAGCCGATACGATGCGTGACCGGCCCATCGCAAGCAAGATGCGCCAAATCGACGATGACGTCCTCGGGCACATCGGTAATCTGGCTAGCCACATCAAGAGGAAACTTCTCGATTTCGTCTTTCAGGTACTCGTATGCAGTGCGGTACGTTTTGCCGTCCTCGCTGAAAACTCCTTCGAGCGCCGGTTTCGTCGCCTGCTCTGCTGCGACCATCTTGTTCTGATCGAGGTCCCACACAAGGCAGGGGTCGATGATGGTCGGCTGACCCGTCATCGGATCGGCGGGCCCTTCCGTCGGGGCAACGCCCATGTCGCTTAGGTGCATGAAGCGCTTGGTCTCGGGATTCACCAAAAACGGAGCGCACGTATAAGCTGCCATGAAGTCGCGGTCGATAAGGTCTTCCTCGACAATGACGTTCATCATGCCCATGACGAGAGCAGTGTCGGATGCATGGCGGACCGGCACGAACTTATGCGCCTTTGACGCCATCTGCGTGAACGTAGGGTCGATAACTATGATGTTTGCGCCCGTCTCAATGGCATCTGCCACAAAATGCCAGTCGTGAATTTGAGCATCGGTGAGGTTGTTCGCCCAGATGAACACATTCTTCGCGTTGCTCATGTCCTTGGTTTCGTTACCGCTCCACAGGCCGCCGAAACCGAGAACGCGATTCAGCCCAATGGTATTTCCCATGTCGCCGTTGCACGACAACGTGGTGGCATTGATTTCACCGAAGAACTTGGTCGCGAACTCGCCGACTATCTGACCGTGGTTGCCGGACAACGAGTAGCTTGCCACCGATGCGGGGCCGTAATCCTTCTGCAACTGAGTGAACTTCGAGGCGATTTCATTGATTGCTTCATCCCAAGAGATGCGTTCCCATTCGTTTGCGCCACGTTCGCCGACCCGACGTAACGGGTACTGAAGGCGCTCGGGATCGTACACGCGCACCGCGTGCGTGAGCCCACGCAAGCAGATACGGGTGTATTCCTCGTTGCCCGCATAGGGCTTCGGAGAGGTCTTCACGATCTTTCCGTCGCGCACATGCACGTTAAGCTGACAGAGATTGAAGCAATTAGGACGACAGCATGCATTGAATACTTGTTCGTCATCCTGACTTTCAGCCGCCAGCGCCTCTCCGACACCGGCCGTGCCGCTCAGCGTTAAACCGCACATCGAAACGCCGGCGCCTATCGCGGCGGTCGTCGCAAGGAAGCTGCGTCGGGAGATACCCCTTCCACTCGCTTTGAAGCCGTTCTTCATGGCAACCCCTTCCCCTCTGGTTTTCTCGTTACTCGCCAAGTTACCGAATGGGGATTCTTCGCTACAATGAGGAAAAAAGCCAACGTATGACAGAGTTGCGTATTTTCGGGTAATTCTGCAAAAGCCATATGGTGGGGGGAGCCATGATCGAGCGCAAGGGAACGAAGCGGCTAATCGAGGATTCTTTCATTGAGCTGCTGACGCAGAAAAGTATTAAGAATGTCACCGTTTCGGAAATCGCAGCGAATTGCGGCATATCGGACCGTACGTTCTACTACCATTTCCACGATAAATTCGAGCTTGTCGAAGAAGTGTATGCACGCCAGCTCGGCGAGGCGCTTGAGCATTGGGGCAATTACGAGCTCGTGCTGCAAAAGAGCGCAATGATAATCGATGAGTTCGGAGACTTCGTGGTAAGGTCGATGGAACGGGTGCCGGGCGTTGTGCCACCCATCGACCGCATGGCTCAACGTTCCAGCAAGATGTACATCGAGCACATCAGGAAACGAATGGGCGAAGAAGCGATAACCGACAAACTCGTGTTTCAGATAACGTACTTTAACTACCTCACGCTGAAGGCAATGTACGATTGGGCCAAGGAAGGAAAGCAGCAGACGACCGACGCTATCGCCGAATGGGTGATGTCGTGCATGCCGCGCGATCTCGAGCCGTATCTGAACGATGAGAAGCCTCGAGGTGCACTTTAGGAAAGCCGCGGCAGCAGAGCCTCCAAGAACATTGCAGTAGACCGATAATAGGGCAAGCGCGTCTCGATGCGCACCTTGACTGCGAAACGGGAGGCCCATGTGCTCAAATGCTCACCAAAAAACTGGTCGAATGCTGCTCGTGCGCTCCCGCCTGGCAGCATGTCGCACGCAATCGGCGCAGTCGCGCCGGCGGCCCATGCGGCCAACATTTGCAGCAGCTCGAATTCTGTCGCGATATGGTCGAGCGGCTCATTCGTGTCCACGGGGCGAGCGAGCGCACAGCTTTTCATAAACTGCTCGACGGCCATGCTGTGGGGGTTGATGAACGTCAGCCCTTCGACCCCATCGTCTTCTGCGCGCCATATGCCTTCATAGGGGCTAACCACGGGACTCGGCGGTCCAATGAAGAGGCGTGTCGCCTCGGCACGCAACACATGGAACAGCTCGTCAGCGGTCAGTTCGTCTCCTGCGGCTCCTTCTGTAAGCGCCTTACCGAATTCACCCGGCAGCACCGCTGCCAGAGAGCTTGATATCTCTCGCGCCGCCTCATCCCATTCCCCGCTTATTAGCGTCTGCGCCAAATCGGGCGTCGGGTAACGAAGCGAGAACGCAAGCATCTCGCACGCAGTCGCTTTCGCTTGCCACATCTGATCGATTATCGTCACGCTCACGGAATGCACCCTTCACTCAGTTGACAAGTTTCATAGTATCAGCAATCAAATCAGTCCTGGACCGCTTTTGCGCCAAAGATGCTATAGCCCCTCGGCAATCATGCAGAGGGGCTAACCCACCAAGGCGAATAACACGAGGCAAGAATCAACTTCTAATCGTGTATTGCTTGCTTTCTAGAATCTTTGCGCATGCGCACTCGCTCTTAGGCGTCGTCGTTTCGAAAGCCGCAATGGAATGCCAGGCAGCCGTCCAGGTTTACTTGGCGGCGAGGACCTCGCGCCCGTACTTGGCAGCCTCATCGACTATCCAGGCGTTTTGCCGTTCCACCTCGGGACCTTGTCCGATGACGAGCGCGAAGAGCATCGACGGGCCGATGCCGACCAGTCGGTCTATGGCGTCCCTCGTCGCCTGGCGGCACGTCTCCTCGTCGGCACCGACGAAGTTGGCGGGCGAAGCGGCGCTCCATCCCCCGTTGATGATCAGGCGGTCGCCGTACTTGGCCTTCAGGCCCTCGTAGTCGTTCACGGTCTCGGCGGACTGCCAGATGTCCAGCCCCATCTCCATCATGTCCTCGATGAAGACCTCGCCTTTACCGCATAGATGGAACTCAATCTTCTTGCCGTAGGACTTGATGCGGTCGAAGAGCTGCTTGTAGTAGGGCCTGAAGAACTCCTCGTACACTTCCATCGAGATGAACGGGCCCGTCAGCGAGCAGAGGTCGTCAGCCACGCAGTAGATCTCGGGATCGTAGTACTTCTCCTCCAGGTCGATGACGCGCAGGTAGTACTCCGTCATGTACTCGCAGAACTCCTTGACCGCCTCGGGAGACTCGTAGAACGAAACGAGTCCGTTCTCGAAACCGAGCATCGCCATGATCGGGAGGAAGAAGTTGCCGGCGGAGCCCGCGCAGGTGAACACGAGCGAGACGTGGTCGTCCGGGACAGCGGCAAGGTCGCGCGCCGCCATGGCCTCCCAGTCGATGGCGTCCAGATCGGGCAGGTGCACCGTGTCACGCCAGTCGTCCATGCTCTCGATGACGGGCGGCTGCGTCGTGTCGGGCATCGGCCCGCTGGCGTTTATCGCCCAGGGCACACCGAACATGTCGCGACGATCCGGGGACGCCATGAAGCCCAGGTAGAAGCTCGGGATGACCCAGGGGCATTCCACGAGGCTGAAGGGCACCCACTCGCCCCATTCGCCGTTCAGGACCTTGCGGTAGTTCTCTGCGGATGTCATTGCCATGTTCGTCTCCTTCTCCTTGCGTTTGCCTTCGGGCGATATGGCGGAGCCACGAAGCTCGGCCCGTCCCGTATGCCCGTATTATTTCGTCTCTGCTTCCCGTAATATATGTTTCGATACGCTAAAATATTTTCATTTAATAAGCGGTTATTTAGTTCAAGGAGACAAATATGCTCATAAGCATGTGGATGATTCGGGACATGCTCGGAGACAAGGTCACCCAAACCCACATCTCCGACGGGGGCATGTCCATACGCAGCATCTCGCTCCTGGCACAATCGCGGACAACCCAGAAAAAGACAGCCTACATCTGCCCATCTGAGCAGTTCATCCCCACCATGAGAAGGCAGGTGATCTGCGTCCACGGAGACGACTGGATCGTGGTCGACTCGGACGACTTCGAGGAGGTCTTCGACTTCGTGTCGTCGCGCGTCGAGCAGATATTCGACTGGGACCAGGACGTGCGCGACGCGATCGCCGGGGGGTGCTCCCTGGCCTCCGTCGCCGAGAGGGCGACCGACATGCTCGGCAACGTCGCCTCGGTGATCAACTCGCTGTTCATGATGGAAGCCCACGGGCGGCTCCAGGGAACCGACATCCCCCGGAAAGTGGCTGACCAGATCGAGCGGGAGGGCACGATGAGCCTGGGCGAGACCGTCGAGTTCTCGCAAGACTACGCGCTGTTCTCGACCCGCAGGACCGTCTTCCCGTACTACCTCAAGCGCTACGGCAACGTCGGGTGCCTCTGCAAGAGCCTCTTCGCCGAGGGCGCGTTCTGGGGGGCCTGCATGCTCTACATCGGCGCTTCGCCCGCCTCGCAGATCCCGCGGTCGACCCTGCAGCTGTTCGAGGTTTTCCACGAGCAGGTCGCGTACTGGCTTGCATCCCAGGGCCTGATCGGGCAGGCGCCGACCCACAACCGCATGGTCTCGGCGCTCCTGGAGGGCGCCGTGCCGGCGGCGAAGGTGGAGGGATACTTGGAGGGTCTCGGATGGGGCGAGGGCTGCGAGAAGTACGTCGCCATCCTCAAGCTGGCCGACGACAACCCCAGCATCCACCGCATCGTGGGCCGCCACCTCGACAGGCTGCACCCCAAGGTGGTCCATTCGAGCAGGGGCGACGCGTTCACCGTCATCGGGAACTCGGAGGCGATGACCGACGAGGCCCTGCTGTCGGGGATGCGCCCGATGATGCAGAGGTACGACGTCCGCGCCGGGGTGAGCTTTCCCGTGAAGGAGGCGGGGCATTTCAAGAGCGCCTATCGTCAGGCAGAACTTGCGCTCGAACATGCTGGAACGTCGGATACCGGGGTCTGCCGCTGCCTGGACAACGCCGTGACTATCCTGGGCGAGCTGCTTGACCCCGACTCCTCCCCGTGCCTGCGCCATCCCGCCATCTCGCAGATTCAGAGCTACGACGAAACGCACGGAACCGAGCTGATCGCCACCCTGTGCAGCTACCTGCTCAACGAGAGGAGCCTCGTGCGCACCGCCGCGGAGCTGAACGTCCACAAGAACACGGTCAAGTACCGCGTCGGCGTCCTGGCGGAGACGTTCGGCCTCGACCTCGACGACCGCGACCAGCGGCTCCACCTGCTCGTTTCGCTCGCATTGGAATTGTAGCGCAGGGCATCACCGGCACTCAAAGCGTTCGTGGATTTCCTAGCATCTTGACGACATGTCGACAGGTGGGGCGGCAAGGGGACAAGCGGTTTGTCACCGTCGATCTGCACAGTGACGTCGAGTTCCATCACCGCCTCCTCACGCGCTGCGGCGTGTCCTCGTCGGCGCGCAACCGGCCTTCAGGCGTGTTCAGGGGATCGGTGCCGGCGACGACGGAATCCATAACGCCCAAGATGCGCGCGATCCGGAGGAAGTTCTCGAAGCTGCCGCGCCCCTCGTTGAGCAGGGCACGCGCAGTCGGCACCGAGACGTTCGCGCGTTCGGCGAGCAGGTCCACGGTAATGCGCTGCTGCCTACGAGCGAGATCGAGATTATGGGAAACGTTCCGCATCGCTCGCGCAACCGGTATGGGAGTCTTGCCTGACATGGTTATCCTAACAGTAATATTATTTTCTTAATTCCATATTTATAGCAAATATCATTACTGTTATCAATCTACATCTGACGACAGGCGGCAAGGGGACAGGTGGTTTGTCGTCTCGTGAGACGACACACCACCTGTCCCCTTGTCGCCCCCTAAGCCGGAACAGTCACTCTACTGTAATTGTAACCGTCGAATTGGCGAGATCGACCTGCTTGATGGCGCCCGTAACCGTTGCTGTCTGCCCAAACAGGTTCGTACAGGTGATTTCGGCGCCGTCGACGTCGATGAGCTGAACCTTGTCGAGCACGAGCTCCTTGGGCGTATCAACACCCTGAGCATATACCGCTGCCAAACACATGTTAGTTGCTCCTCTTCAGCGCGGCGATTGCGTCGTTGAGCTTTCCGTTGGAACGATTCAGGAACATGACGCTTTCGGCAAGGAGCCCCTTCGTCGACTGGTCCTCTATCTCGTCGCGGTAGCCTGCGAGCTCGGCGGCGTGCTCCTCGTTGTGGTGGCACAGGTACTCGAGCAGCTGGATGGTCTGCTCCTTCGTGCACGCGGGCTCAACTTCATGCTCATGGTCGCAATGCCCGTGAGCATGGTCGTGACCGGGGAAATGGTGGAAGTTCATCTTCGTGTAACGCATCGGTTCATCCTCGTTTGCCTTTCTGCCACTTCTCGCGCAGTAGCCGCGCTCGTATAGACAGACGACAAACCGCCTGTCCCCTTGTCGTCCTACTTCACGTAAGACATCTCCGCCTCGTCGAGCATGAGGCGGGCAATCACGTCCATCTGGCCTTGCATGTCGCCGCCGACCAGCTGGTCGCCCATGAGGTTGGCGAACGCCAAGTCGTCGTCGGCGGGAAGCTGGCCCAGCCAACGGATGTCACGCTCGTTGAGATAGGAGCGCAGGTACTTGAACTGCTTCTTGTTGGCCACCTTGTTCATGATCACGCGGATACGGCGGATGCCGATGCCCTCGCTCATGAATTTCATGCGCTCGGCCAGCAACAACGAGTCGCGCGACGGGTCGATGACGATAATCACGGTGTCGCACCCTTGCTCCACACCGCGCCCGAAGCTCTCGGCTCCGGCGTCCTGGTCGGCGATGACGACCTCGCGCTCACCCGGCGCCAGGTTCTGCATGAGCTGCTTGGTCACCTCACCCAGGTTGCACGAGCAGCCTTGGAAGGGGTTCTCGATCTTGCCGATGCTCATGAACCTGACGCCATCGTTTTCGGCCAGATATTCGCCTGGAATCTCGGAGATGGCCAGTGGATCGCGGTTCATCCAGCTCACGTCGCCGCTCGCGCCGATGGAAAAACGCCCCGAGGCATCCATGAGGGGCAGCGGCAGCTCGTCGATGCCGAGCTTGGCCGCCGTACCCTCGTTGGAGTCGTCGGTGTCGATGACGAGCGGCTCATAGCCGAGTGCGACCATGCTGCGCGCGAGCAGGGCGGTGACGGTCGACTTGCCCGCACCGCCCTTGCCGCATACGGCGATCTTCTTGATGTCCTTGAGCGCATGGCGCGCCGCTGCCGTCGAGCGGATGTAATCGCCCACAATCTTGGTTGCTGCGACCACTTCCTCCTTGGTGGTCGCCAAACACATCTTGCAGTCGATGCAGCCTTCGCCCGTATAGACCGGCGCGCCGACTGGACAATGGAAGTCCCCCATGGCTGTCCCCGTTCTTCAACCTCGATGTGGCAGGGGACGATCCCCTGCCACATTCCCTACTAGACGACAAACGACCTGTCCCCTTGTAGTCTACTTGCTCGGTGCAGGTGCAGGGGGCATGACCATTGGCATGAACATGTGCTGCTCGCCGTCAGGAATCCACTCCACCGGATGGACGATCTCCATTTCCTTGGCATCGTGCGGGCAGAACACAACGCAGTTGCCGCAGCCTAGGCACAGACTCTCGTCCAAGACGGGCAAGCCGTCCTCGCCGAGCGAAATAGCCTTCATCTGACAAGTTTTAACGCATGTGCCGCAGCGCTTGCACTCATCCGCGTCAGTGACGGGACGGAAGCGGCTCGGGTTGTTGGTCCATGCCTGGAAGCGACCGTTCGGATAGCAAGTGGCCAAATCACATGTGCATATGTTGCCGCCCGTCCGCGTAGCGGGGCCGAGCAGGATGACGTTGTGTTTCTCGATGTCGGCGATGATGCGCTCGACATCCTCGAGAGTCGGCTCGGGAGCGTTGATGGACTCCCTCCAGTGCTTGGCCGTCTTCCCCAACACGAGACAGTGGCCGTCGAGCGGCTTTTCGCCCTCGTAGATGCCCGATGGTGTCGTCTTCTTCGCAACTTCTTCGTTGTATTCGCCTTCAGTCCACGTGCCGATGCCCACGCGGCACCAGCAGCGCTCGACACCGAACTCGCCCTTCTCGAAAGCATCCATAATGAGCGTGCGGATATTCTCGCAGTCCATGACGCCCGGGATTCCCTTGATCGACTCCAGCTTGGGGATGCAGCGCGTCGGAGCCTGCACCGCCGGCTTGTCGGGCGGGTACATGTCCGGATCCTTCGCGAGAGAGCGGCACAGCTTCACGAGCTTCTCGGTTTCGCCCTCGATGGGGATGTTGTTGTTGTCAATGGCAAAGATGATGTAGTCCCAATACATTGCTGAAACGGGCGTCAGCTTCATGTACATTTCCGGGGTCTTGGTAATCTTGCCCTGAGCAATCAGCCTGTCAAACGTCTCCTGCACGACAGCTTCGTCGAATCCTGTCTTCTCAGCCACCTCGGCGACCGTGCCCGGCAGGGCGCGCGCCATGGCAAACTCGTCCAGGTCGAACGCCTGAGCCAGGAAGTACGCCGCCACATCGTAGCGCGTGCTCGGCAGGAAGAACTCCGGCGCCGCCTCGCGGTAGACCGGATCAATCTCAGGCAGCGGATCGCCCAAGATCTCCTCGAGCGTCCAGGTGGGGAAATCCCCGTACTTGAAATGCTTCATCTCCATGATGCGTTCCCTCTCTCGATAAACAGGCGCGGAGGATGCTGAGATGAGACAACATCCTCCGTCCCCGTTGTCTCTTTAGCGGAGCTTGTAGCGGATGCAGTTGCCCTCCTGCGCCTCGGGCGTCTTCGACTCGCGATAGGTGAAGTCATGGCGCATGATGACGTTCTTGATGTCGCCACCTGCCATCTCCATGATCCACGGGTATGCCTTCATGGTCAGATACTCGCAGCCGGCGCTGCCGCTCTGCCACATGTAATGCTCGGCAATTCCCGGGAGACCCAGGATATGCGCTTCGCGCGTGACAATGTCGCCCACATCGACGAACGATTTCTCGGGCGTGTTCACGATGACGACCTGTTCGCGCACCGAATGGCAATTCGGCATCACGTACACGTCGATGCCGGGCAACAAGTCCATGACGTCGCCCTCGAGCAGCGTCATACGACCCTCTTCCACGAGCGCGCGGGCGCGCTGGAGGTCGCCGGCATCTGCCACACCCGGCATGAGCATAGGTGCCATCTTCGGATCGGCAGCGATGCCCTCCCAAGCCTCGAGCTCATCCTTCTGGATGTAGAACTGCGCGTTGGGGAACAGCTCGACAGCACCCATATGATCCATGTGAGTGTGCGTCAGCACGATGTCGGTGATGTCCTCGGGCTTCAGGTCGATGAGCGCGAGCGCGCTCTCGACCGTGCCCATGGTCTCGCGTGCCTGGTAGATGTCGAAATACACGAACTGCTTGGCGGGATCTGCCATGTTCGACCCGCAGTCGATCAGGATGTTCTTGCCGCCACCGCGCACGGCTGTCACGCCGAACGTGTTGGCCGTGAACTCACCTGCCATGTACTTGCCGTTGTACACCCAGTCTGCCGGGAGTCCTGCGCATCCGAAAATCAGGATGTCGACCTTGTAATCGATGTTGGTGCTCATGTGATTCTCCTCTCGTTTGTCGAACAGCCATTGATTGGCTGAACCGTCCATTGATGACTTGCGTTAACCAGCTCGCATCAAGCAGTACATCCGCATGATCGCCCTTACGCGTAGTAACCTGCCTGAAGCCCCTGCTCGCCTGCATTGAGCGCGTCGTGGCATTCGAGTGCGTCGCCCACGACGACCAACGCATCACCCAAATCGGAGAGCTCATCTGCAAGCTCGTTGCAAGACTCGTAACCCATGGCGATGACGACCCAGTCGCAGGGATGCAGCTTCTCCACGCCCTCGTGGGAAAGCACGACACCTTCGTCGGTGATCTCGACGACTTGATGACCCAACAGGAAATGGACCCAATGGTCCTCGCAGAACTTGCGCAGCGGAATCTGGCGTGCGCCCTCGTGGTCGGCCACGGTGTAGCGACGCGCAACGACCGTGATGTCGCCGCGCTCAAGATCGGCGAGATGCGCTGCGGTCTCGACACCATTCGAGCCGCCACCCAGAATCAGGATACGCCCTTCCGGGTTCTTCTCGCCCAACAGGATCTGCTCAGGATACATGACCTGCGGCTTGTCGATGCCGGGAATCGCGGGGATCTTGGGCCTGCCACCCGTAGCCAGGATGACCTTGTCGGCACCGAAAGCGCGCACGGCGTCAGCATCGGCTGCCTTGCCCATTTCGACATTAACGTTCGCCTTGGCAAGCTCGACCTTCAGATGCGCCACATACGTCGCGTAATTGCCCTTCGCGGGCGGATACACAGCCGAGATGAACTGGCCGCCCAGGTCATCCGACTTTTCCCACAGCGTCACGTCGTGACCGCGCTTGGCGGCTGCTATGGCTGCTTGCATGCCGGCCACGCCGCCTCCGATGACGAGCACGCGCTTGATCTGCTCGGCTGGTTCGTACGTCAATTCGTATTCGCGGCCGATACCTGGGTTCACCAGGCAACGAACAGGCAGTTGGAACAGTGCTGCGCCCGTGCAACCTTGCATGCATCCGATGCAGTAGTTGATCTCGTCCAGGCGACCTTCCTTCGCCTTGTTGGGCAGGTGCGGGTCGGCAAGCGAACCGCGCGCCATGCCCACGAGATCGCAGTACCCCATGTCGATGAGCTGGTCGGCCATCATGGGATCGTTGATACGGTTCACGCCGAGAACGGGGATCTTCACGATCTTCTTCAGCTCGGCGGCATTCTCGATGGTCCAGGCATTCGGCGAATACGAGCTGGATACCTGACCCGCGATATGGGAGCTGTACACGCCGTTCGAGCAGTTGATGGCGTCGAAGCCCCACTCCTCGAACAGTTTCGCGATCATGCGCGACTCGGCGATGGTACGGCCCGACGCCGTCTCCTCCATAGCGGAGAAACGCACTGTCACGGGAAAATCGGGACCAACTGCAGCGCGCACGGCATCGTAGACCTCATGCGCGAAACGCATGCGGTTCGTGAAGCAACCGCCGTACTCGTCGGTGCGCTTGTTCTCGTAGAACGACATGAACCCGGCGATGAGGTAGCCGTTGCCCGCATGGATCTCGATTCCGTCGAAGCCGGCCTTCTTCGCGCGCACCGCAGCGGCACCGAAGTCCTCGACGATGCCGTGGATCTCGTCGATGGTCAATGCACGCGGCATCTCGCGGTTCCACGGGCTCGGAATCGGAGACGGCGCCACCGGCTGCATGCCACCGTTCACGTCGCTGCTTGCCTGGCGACCAGCAT
>JAZLCO010000135.1:0-6155 GCA_045614225.1 Eggerthellaceae bacterium
GACGATTTTCCTCCTATACTTTGGGGCGAACACGATGTGGTACTTGCACGTCCACTTCGTGTGCGCCAGGCTGTTGGCCTTCTGGGCCATGGCAATCACCTTCCCCTCGGGGCTCGGCGACCTGAACAATCACCATGCTAGGGGGGAAGGGCCTTTTTGCAAAGCAGGAGTGTCTCCCACCCGCATAGCGGGTGGTTCTTTGTGCCGCGCTGCGCGCGGCACTGGGTTGATGACCCATGAACAACAAAAAGGTGGCAAGGATCAACCCTTGCCACCTTAGCCCCATGGGGAATGGAAGCTGAAGCGCCGTGAACAAATCAGTGCGTCTACTTGTTTTGCGCGCGAACCTTCTGGTATTCGGAATCCTTGCCCGGGCGAATCAGGAAGCCGCAAATCAGCATGACAACCGAAAGCGGGATGATCGTGACGAGGCAGGCGTTCCAGTACGTCATGCCGGAGTCGATGAGGCCACCGTAGATCGGGCTGAAACAGTTGCCCACGCACTGGGCGAACTGCAGCACGGCCATCGACATGGTCGCAGCCATGGCCGACTGATGCATGATGGAAGGCGCCAGCGGGCGCAGGCCACCGCCGCCGATACCGCCGCAGATGCCCATGAGCACGATGCCGACCCAGCACAGGGGCACGGACTCGGTCTGGAACATGCAGTAGAAGCAGATCAGGAACAGCACGGCTGCCGTCATGGGCACGATGCGCTTGAGATGGTGCGGGAGCACGGCGCACAGGTGGCCGCCGAGCGGGTTGAACACGAGGCCGAGCGATGTGACCAGCGCGAGGCCGAGGCCTGCGGATTGCTCGTCCCAACCGAATCCCGGAGGCGTCGCGTCGGGCGAGGTCTGCAGGAAGTTCGGCAGGTAGGTGTTGACGATGCCGGTCTGGCCGATGATGAAGATGAAGAACACGACGGCGAGCAACCAGATGTTCTTGTTCTTCAGCAGCTTGAAGCAGTCGACGAACGAACCCTCGACGCCGTAGTCGGCTTCCTTGGTGTCGGGCATCTTGCACAGCAGCATGAACAGCACGAGCGCCACAGCCGCGAAGATGACGACGAACGTGAAGACGCCGCGCCAACCGGCGGCGGCAGCGATGCCGGGGCAGACGATCGAGTCGAGCGTGATCGACAGCGGCACCCACGTGGCCCACAGGCCGAGCATGACGCCGCGGGTCTTCTCGGGGAACCACAGCGTGATGATGGTCGGTGCGGCGACGCCGGTCAGGCCGATTCCGAGACCCTCGATGAAGCGACCGACGTACAGCGCGGTCACGTTCTCGCCCGCGAGCAGCGGGATGACGCCGCCGATGATGACGCCGAGCGTGGCGATGAAGACCGTCCACTTCAGGCCGATGCGACGGCAGATGAACGCTGCAGGAAACGCGAGCACGATGCCGATGAGCGAAACGCACGTCATGAGCATGCCGAATCCTGCGCCGGTCATCATGAAGCTCTCAGCAGGACTTACCGGCGTAGCGATGAAGTATGTCGGGATGGATACGAGCTTGAACTGCCCGAGCGGCGCAGCAAAGCTTACAAGATACGTCACAATCCAGATGACCCATGCATAGCGCGGAGTCTTCTGATCGGACTTGGTGATGTACGACGAAGCGGTCGGCGTCTGCGGACCCGACATTGTCATGGGTTCTTGGGGTTTCCCCTCCATGTTTTACCTCTATCTTTCACAGTGTTACAGATATGGGCTTTACAGTTACACGCGGCACGCCGTTACCGCGTTTCGTCTTCCCCCTTCCCGCCCCTCGACGGACTCTTCCAGGAAAAACGGTACTTTCAAACCATGGAGTCCCATCCTTCGGAAAACCTGATTTGTGCCCACAATCTGCGCTTTTCGAATCTCAGGTTAAAAGTATCAGGCGATTCATCTGGGCTTTTGCTCGCACAAAAACCGCGCCAAAGAGGACGATCCCCTTCGGCGCGGCTCTCAACAGTATGGGACAGCGTTTACTTGTGCTGTTCCTCGCGAACCTTCTGGTATTCGGAGTTCTTGCCCGGGCGAATGAAGAGTGCGCAAATCAGCATGACGACAGACATCGGAACGATGGTCATCAAGCATGCATCCCAGTACGGGGTGCCAGCATCGATGAGGCTGCCGTAGATGGGGCTGAAGCAGTTGCCAACGCATTGCGCAAACTGCAGCACGGCCATGCCCATGGTTGCCGCCATGGCACTCTGGTGCATGATGGCCGGTGCCAGCGGACGCAAACCACCGCCGCCGAGACCAGCGCAGATGCCCATGAGGACGATGCCGACCCAGCACAGGGGCACAGACTCGGTCTGGAACATCAGGTAGAAGCAGAACAGGTAGATGACCGCAACCGAAACGGGCACGATGCGCTTCAGGTGGTGCGGCAATGCAGCGCAGATGGCGCCACCTGCAGGGTTGGATACGATGCCAATGGTGGTGACGACGGCCAGGCCGATACCAGCGGTTGCTGCATCCCAGCCGAATCCCGGAGGTGTAGCGGTCGGAGCAGTCTGCAGGAAGTTCGGCAGATAGGTGTTCACGATGCCCGTCTGGCCAGCAATGAACACGAAGAACACGATGCCGAGCAGCCAGATGTTCTTGTTCTTGAGCAACGCGATGCATTCAGACACGCCACCCTCGACGCCGTAGTCAGCCTCACGCGTGTCAGGCATCTTGCAGAAGGCCATGAACAGCACAAGCGCGACAACTGCGAAGATGACCACGAACGTGAAGACGCCCTGCCAGCCGTAAATCGGCGCAATCGCCGGACATACCAGCGAGTCGAGCGTGATCGAAAGCGGCACCCAGCAACACCACAGACCGAGCATGACGCCGCGGGTCATCTCGGGGAACCACAGCGTGATGATGGTGGGCGCAGCAACGCCGGTCAGGGCGATGCCGAGACCCTCGATGAATCGGCCTACATAGAGTGCCGGAATGTTTGTGCCGGCGACGAGCGGAATGATGCCGCCGATGATGACGCCGAGCGTCGCAACGAGAATCGTGTTCTTCAAGCCGAGCTTGCGGCAGATGAACGCCGCCGGGAAGGCTAACACGATGCCGATGAGCGACACGACCGTCATGAGCATGCCGAAGCCTGCAGCGTCCATCATGAAGCCGCCTTCGGGGCTCACGCCAGGAACGTAGATGAACCACAGCGGAATGGACACGAGTTTGAACTGGCCAAGCGGTGCGGCGAAGCTCACGAGGAACGTGACGATCCAGACAATCCACGCATAACGCGGCGTCTTGCCGTCAGACTTGGTGATATACGACGATGCGGTCGGCGTAAGCGGACCATTCACCGTCATGGGTTCTTGGGTTTTCCCCTCCATAGTAAGTACCTCTATCCTTTACACGGAGTTACAGATATTGGTTGCAGCGCTGATGAGCAGCGTTATTTCGAAGCCGGAATCTGGCGGATGCTCCACTTCATGGGATCGCACGGAGGCGTGCCCTGGCCGCAACCGCAACGCGCACGAGGACCGACGACCTTGTCCCAGTAGTTCTTGTCGGTTTGATAGACCCATTGGATCTCGTCGAGCGTGCCGGCAATCGTATGCCACCACTCCATGCTGGGGCCATACCCCGAGAAGCGGCCATCAGTAGCAGACTGCCCACAAACCGTGCAGTAGATCTCGACGGCGCCTTCGCCTTCGGGCTTGGGGCCAATCGAGTTGCGAGGCGCAACTGCCTCGTCAACGGGAATGGATTCCCCGACTTCGATGGGCTTGAAATCGTCTTTGTTAATCATTTCTTTTCCTCAAATCACGCATTTCGGTTGCGGAAAACGCACTTTGGTTATCAGCCGGACTTCCGGGCGGTTTGGGCAATGGCGCTCCGCATTCGGAACACCGCGAAGCAGCAGGTTCGTTCACATGACCGCAGATCGCACACACACCGCTCTCGATAAGCGGCCGTTGATCGACCTTGCCGCACATGCCGCACTGCACGCAAACCCGCGTATAACCTCCGCACATCAGCAGCTCCCAAGTACTTCAACGAAAACGGGTGGGCCGAGCTTTGCCCAGCCCACTCGCATTCAGGTTTTCGGCGCTAAGCCACCGTGCCAGCCTTCGGGACGTAGAGCACGTTCTTGGTCGTGGCGTTCGCCATCTTGGCGGCGAGCTCCTCGACGGGGCCGTACTCCATGCACAGCGACTGGCAATGCTTCACGCACGTGGGCTTCTTGCCCTTTGCGATGCGTCCAGCGCACAGGTCGCACATGTCGGTCGGAATCGGCACGTAGTCGAGCTGCCAATTCTTCTTGTCGATCTGCCACGGACCGACTTCGACCATCTTGATGCCATACTGGCCCACCGGAATGTCATGCTCGACGGAGCAAGCCATCTCGCAGGACATGCAACCGGTGCAGTATTCGTAGTTGATCAGAAGACCATATGCTTTCTCAGCCATGTCTTACGCCTCCATCTCTGCTTCGAGGGTGAAGTTGCGGAACGAGCCCTCGGCGAAGCGATCCTTCGGGTTCGCCGGCTCAGGCAGCGCAATCTCTTCCAGTTCGCACTTGTACACCTTGCACAGGTAGCACTTGGACTGGTTGCCGAAGCCCGTGTCGCCGCACTCGGAAGGCAAGACGACGTTGATGTTGCGGGCATAGGTTGCGAAGCAGCCTTCACCTTGATCCTCGGGGTCTGCCTCGGGGAACCACCAACCGTGGTCTGCCTGGACGACGCGCGGGTCGACGATCGGGGTGATGTGAGCACGCTCGCGGCAACGGCCGATCGGGCTCTCGATCCAGCACCAGTCGCCTTCCTCGATGCCGCGCTCAGCAGCTGCATCGGGATGAATCTCGAAGCGCGGGTCGGGATAGTTCGAACGCAGGCGCTTCATCTGGCGATGCTCGGAGTGGAACGACTCATAGTGACGGGCGCCCGTGGTCAGGACCAGGTTGTACTCCTTGTACAGCTCAGGCTGGCTGTAGGGGCTCATCGGCGGCTCAGCGTAGTACGGCAGCGGCTTCTGGCCCCAGCGCTGGAGCAGCAGCGAGTACAGCTCGATGCGGCCGGTAATGGTGTTGAAGCCCAGGCCACCGTCGGGGCGCTGCTCGCCGTTGGCATACTTGAAGTAGTGGAACTCGGGGTAAATCCAGTTGAGCTTGCGGCTGTCGTCGTAGGTGATTCCGGCTTCCTGGATGAGGTAGCTGAAGTACTCTTCGAGCGTCTCGCCCGGCCAGAGGTCCTTGTTCCAGCGGCGGCCGAGTTCCCAGTTGATCTGGAAGTCGTCCTTGGACTCGCCCATCGGCTCGCAAGCCTTGTTGGTGTTCTGGATGTAGTACCAAACCGAACGCAGGCCTTCGCGCTCCGGGTAGAAGCACAGCGGCAGGACGACGTCGCAGTTGGCCATCAGGGTCGGGGTCATGAAGCAGTCGACGCCGACGACGAAGTCGCAGTTCTTGAGACCCTTCTCGACGCGCGGCTCGGGGTCCTGAGCGCAGCATGCCAGCGGGTTGGTCGACTGGATCCAAGCAGCATGAATCTTGAACGGACGGCCGGTGACCAGCTGGTCGATCATCGAGTCAGCCTGGCACTGGACCATGCCGGAGTTCGTGATCATCTCGTAGGTCGAACCGATGCGCTCCTTCTCCTGCTGCGGGGTGAAGACCTCGCGGGGATCTGGCGGCAGCCAAACTTCGGTGTTGTACGGGTCGTGAACCGTGATCATGCCGCCCGGTCGGTCGACCTGGCCGGTGATGCACCACAGGTTGTGAACAGCCTGCGAGGCGGTGATGCATTGCAGGTTCATGTCGAGCGCGAGGCCCCACTGAACAGCCGTGGGCTGCTCGGCCATCATCTTCGACTCCTGGATGATGTCTTCCTTTTCCAGCCAGCACACCTCGGCTGCCTGGTCGAGGTCGTAGGGCTTTACAGCCTCGTAGTACTCGTCGAAGCCATAGCACCAGCGGTCGACGAAGTCGGCATCGTAGAGGTTGTTCTCGATGATGTACTTGCTCATCGCGAGAGCCAGCATCGAGTCGGTCCCCGGACGCAGCTGCAACCACAGTTCCGCGCGCGACGCGAGCCAGGTCAGGCGAGGGTCAACGACGACGAGCTTCGAACCGCGCTGCATGCAGTCGACGACCCAGTGGCCCAGATTGCCGTCGGCGTTGGCAATCAGCGGGTTGTTGGCCCAGATGAA